>JBGTGN010000124.1:0-13097 GCA_041746715.1 Pirellulales bacterium
GCGGCCCTCCGGCCGCCGCTCGCTCCTCCCGGCTCGCGTGAACATTCAAGCCAGTGGAACCTCTGAGAAATTGCGATGCATGAATTTGAACGGGTGATCGATATCACGGAAGTTCCCGATCCAGGAAAGACTCTCGTCGAGGTCGAAGGGGAAATGGTCGCGCTCTTCCATGTCGAAGGGCAGTGGTACGCCATCGACGACGTCTGCACCCACGACGGCGGGCCACTCGCCGACGGCGAACTTCGGGATCATCGGATCGCGTGTCCACGGCACGGCGCGAAGTTCGACATCCGCACCGGCGCCGCCCTTACGATGCCGGCCATTCGGCCCACGCGTTCGCATGAAGTGAAAGTCGAAAACGACGGTGTCTGGGTGAAGCTCCGCGATGTTGCCACGGCCGATGGTCCATCGGCTCACTCAGTTGGCATGGACCAGCCTTTCGCCAGCCCCTCCCCTGCCCTTGCGTCAGCCGGCAGCACCCCCACGGAAACGGCTCCAGAAGCGGTCACCTCGCCTGCTTCTGCCGGCCCACTCTGTGAAGACATTGTGTTCGAGACGCTCAAGGGAGTCATCGATCCAGAGCTCTTCGTGAACATCGTTGACCTTGGCCTCATCTACAATGTGACGCTCGCACCTTCAGTAGCCGATGCTGCCAAACAAGCTGTCTCGGTTGACATGACGATGACAAGCCCCGCCTGCCCAGCCGGTCCGCAGCTCATCGCCGACACGAAGCGAGTTCTCACCCAGCGGCCAGACGTCGAAAGCGTCGAGGTCCGCATTGTGATGGATCCCCCGTGGACCCCGGATCGCATGACGGAAGCGGCCAGGGATCAGCTCGGCATTTTCTAGCCTTACGCTCGTCGGGCCGTCCTGGGCTCCAAAGACGGCTTCCGCGAGGCGTTGCCCGTGCCGTGGAGCCGGCGTTGTTGGCAAGCGAAGCCAGGATGGCGAAGCGAAACTCACCGGCTAGGCCCGGAGGGCCGAGTAGGCTTCCGGCCGGAGGGCCGGCAAGCGAAGCAGGGCCATGGATGGCCTGCGCCGCGTAGAACAGTCCGGCGACGCGGCACGGGCAACCCCAACCCGCGCCGCAGGCCGATATGGCACACTGCCTGCCATGCGGATTCTGCTCTACGAATGGTGCTGCTCGGGCGGGCTTGCCGGAGGCGACGCCGCGATTGCCGTTGAAGGGCGGATGATGCTCGAGGCGATCGCCGCCGATGTGGCGAAGGAGCCTGCCGTCGACGTCGTCGTGCTCCTGGCCCCCGCGATGCCGATCACTCTGCCACCTCGTGCTAGAACCGTTCCTGTGCCTGTCGGTGAGGAGATCACGTCACTGGTGGCCGCTTCACGCACCGCTGACTGGATAGTCATTGTTGCACCGGAAAGCGACGGCGTCCTTCTCGATCGCGTGCAGCGAGTGAGGGCTGCCGGTGGCCGTGTGCTCGCGCCAAGTTGCGACGTCATCGCGATCGCGTCGAACAAACAGGTGACGGTCGACGCCCTCGCTGCCCGCGGCATTCCGGTCCCCGCGGGCCGAATGCTGGCCACCGACGAGGCAATGCCTGTTGGCTTTCACATCCCCGCCATTCGGAAGGCCCTCGCTGGCTGTGGGGGCGAAGACGTTCTTGTCGTACGCAGCCATGCACCAGCGCAGGGGCCGTGGGCCATTCCAATGAGGCTCGAAGCGTTTGTCCCCGGCATGCCCGTCGGGGTCTCGATTCTCTGCGGCCCACACGGCGGGATCCCGCTCCCGGCCATGCAGCAACGCTTTTCCGACGGCGATGCCCCGCGGTATCTCGGAAGCGATCTCCTCGCAGACTCGAGCGCCGCCAAACGGGCCACGGCCCTGGCCCTGCGGGCTGCCCACGCGGTCGGTGCCGATGCCGGCTGGCTGGGCGTAGACATGATCCTGGGCGAGCGAGCCGACGGTCGCGATGACCGCGTTCTCGAAATCAATCCACGGCTCACCACGTCGATCGTGGGGCACACCAGTCTCTTTGCATCAAGCCTCGTGGCGGCCATGATCGAGGCGGCCATGGGAGGAATGCCCCGCCTTGAGAGGGCTCCTTCGGGCTCTCATGCTGGCAGCTTTCGCGTCGCTGGCTGCGGATCGTCCGTTCATTCAGGCTCCCATGACAACTGAATCCCCGCTCATCGCCCTCGACATCGGAGGTGCCAACATGAAGGCGTCTGACGGTGAGCAATGGTCTGCCACCATCACGTTTCCGCTCTGGAAGGAGTGGAAAAGTCTTCCGGCAATGCTCGAGTCGCTCGTGAAGCAGCGCCGTCCGCAGCGGCTCGTGGCCACCATGACCGGTGAGATCTGCGACTGCTACCCGTCGCGGGCCGCCGGCGTGGCCCACATCGTCGAGTCGCTTGTCGCCGCGTCTAGGGCCATCGGCTGCGAAAAAGGCCCTGGCGTTTACCTTCTCGACGGACGGGTCGTGCCAGCCCTCGAAGCAGTTCAAGAATGGCCCCTCGCATCGGCCTCAAACTGGCATGCCGTCGCAAGGTTGGCCGCTCACATCGTTCAGGATGCCCGTGCTTTTCTCATCGACATCGGATCGACGACCACCGACATCATCCCGCTCGACTCAGGATCGCCGGCGCCACTCACTTTCGATGACCCCGGCCGCATGCTGTCCGGGGAGCTCGTCTACACAGGGCTCGAGCGAACAGCCGTGGCGGCGATCGTTCGACGGCTGCCTCACCGCGGCACATGGCGGCCCGTGGCCAGTGAGCTTTTTGCCGAGTCGCGGGATGCCTGGCTCATTCTCAACGCACTTCCCGAAGAAACTGCGGCAACGAACACAGCCGACGGCGGACCGGAAACGCGGTATGCAGCCCGTGTTCGACTCGCGCGGACGATGCTCCTCGACCCCGACGCGTTTTCCGACGACGATGCCACGCAGGCCTCCGAGTGGATCGCGAATCGACAGGCATCCCAGATCGCGCGAGCGGCCCGTCGCGTTTCGAAAGAGATCGGATGGGCTCCGGAAGCCATCGTAGTATCAGGACATGGCGAGCCGCTTCTCACCCGTGGGCTTGCTCTCCTCGGCTGGAACGTCACGACGATGCCCATCGCCGACTCCATCGGACCGGCCGGCGCACGCGTCGCCCCAGCCTACGCCCTCGCCCGCATTGCGACTGGAGTCATTCCATGACACGAGGGTGGCGGTTCGGTGTGATCCGCGGCGAGGCTGATGCCTCGCGTCTTCGTTCACCGATCCTCAAGATCGGCGGCAGTCTCCTCATCGAACAAGGCTGGCCATGCTTGCTCAAGAAGCTCGTTTTCATGGTCAACCAACCGCTCATCGTGGTGGGGGGTGGTGCTGTCGTGGACGGCCTTCGTGCCATTGATGCCGCAAGTCCACAGCCGGACTGGCTCATGGACGACCTCGCCATCGATGCGATGTCGCTTACGGCACAGCTCGTTGCCCATGCGCTCGACCTGGTGACCACCGACAGTCCTCACGCGAGATCGCCGGCCGTCCTCGACATCGCCGCCTGGCTGAGAACCACGCCGGCCCCGCCCGAGCTGCCCGCCACCTGGGATGTCACGAGCGACTCGATCGCTGCCGCCCTGGCCAATTCCACTGGCAGTGACCTCATTCTTGCCAAGAGCACACCACCGCCTCGCGATGCCTCATCGCTGCAAGCCCTGGCCAATTCAGGCTGGGTTGATGCGTGGTTCCCGAACGCCGCGGCAGACATTGCGACAATCGCCTGGGCCGCTCCTTCATAGCGACTGGCTACCAATACCAGCCGTCGGCCTTGCGGTCGCTGAGGGCGGTGGTGCGAGACGCGGCGAGCTCAGGAACATCGTGGGTCTTGGTCGCAAACTCCCAGGGCTGGAACTGGATGCCACCGGAGGCCGAAAGAACCCAGTTGGTGCCCTTCTTCACGCCCGTTGCGACGGTCGGAATCTCTTCGGGAACGCCATGCTTCGCCATCGGGAGCTTCTTGGCGTCGAGGAGGAGGCTGATATCCAAGCCTGCCCGCTTGTCGAGCTGCCGACCCTGAATGAGAGCTGCCACCACGGCCAGATCGACGCAGTTGACAAGCTCGGCAAACACCGGCTGCTTTGCGGCGAGGGCATCGTAGTGCGTCGTCATTGCCTCACACCATCGTTCGGCCACGGCATCACGCCGCCCGGCACCTCGCTCGATGCCGTTGCGGCCAGCGAGGTCGTTCTCGCTCACGCACTTCATCCGTCGGCCGTCGATCCGCCAGGCCAACTCATCGGCATCGCGAGCGATCGGGTCGTAGTCGGCCTCGAGCCAGAACCGCGGCATTGACGAGGCACGTCCACCAGCCGGCACGAGCGCCAGATAACTTGGTAGCCCATCCACACCCGACTCATCGAGGCCCATGCCAATCCGTTTCATGCGATAGTCAGCCGCCACGAGCACACGGGCAAAGCGGCTGTCGCCCGGCACACCGCCCACGCGGACCGTCTGTGGGCCCAGTGCGTCTTCCATGCCTCGCATGACCGCCTGCGGGTCGCGGCCAATGGTTCGCTGCTGTGATAGGAATGCCTCGAGCTTCGCGATGCCAATAGGATTGGGGTCGATTGAGCACTCGATGCCCCCCTGCCGAGCCGCGTCGATGGCGCGAAGGGATACGATGAAATCCTCGAGATGGAGGAGCGGCCGGCGGCTGGCGGCTCCCACAAATGTGCTGTCAGCGGCAACGGCAATACGATCCGCCGGGCCAGCCAGAATGACGTCCTTCCCATCGGGATCGACGAAGACATGGGTGACTCGCTCGAGCCCACCCAGCAACAAGACCTCGGGGGGCAGCGGTGCGGCATTGTCAATCGAGTCTTGCACTGCCTCGACGACCTTAGCGAGCGACACCTTCCGTAGCTCGGCAGCCCCACCGAGGCCGTCGCCGATGGCAGCTTTCCGCTCGGCGGCGAGCGCCTCGAGGGCCCGCGGCTCGACGTTTCGGACGATCCCCTCCGCATCGATCGTGATCCCACCGACGGCCTGAGCGCCGAATCCACCACCGCCGAACTGGGCGGCAGCCTTGTTCTCGAGACACGCCAGCAGCACGCCGGCCAGGAGGCCAACAGTAAACCAAGTCCGGGAGCGACTCATGAAACCCTCGTTGCAGCGCGGAAAAAGCGGACCAACAATAGGAGCAATGCTAGTCTGGTCTGCCGTGGGCGACAAACCCGATTCCTCCGTGAAAAGCTTGCCGAATCAGGCGTCCGTCGGCACCCCGAGTCTATTTTGCACCCTATGTCGCCCATCGCCTCCACTTCCTATCTGCGAGTGAGCGATCCCGTTCTGGGCCGCCGGGTCGTGCCACTGGTCGCTGGCGAGCGGGTAACGCTCGGCCGCGCACCCGACAATCAGGTTGTCCTCCACGACGAGCGGGCAAGTCGGTACCACGCTGAGATTTTTGCGACGGACGCCGGCTGGGTCGTCCGCGATCTCGCCAGCCGAAATGGCACGCTGCTCGAGGGAGAACGACTCGTCGCCGACCGTCGTCTCGCCGCGGGCGACATCCTCCGTATTGGCATGGCGGAGGTGGCCTATGGCGAAGGCACCCCCGATTCCGATACAGACGGTTCGCTCGCCGCCGCTGGCACCGGCACGATGCCCGCCGACCTCGACGCATGGAGGGCATCGATCACGCATCGCCGCGCATCGAGCCGGCTTCTCGATGACATTGGCACGGCTTCGACCGCGACGCCACGAGTGAGCCACGCCGCGGCGGCACTCTGCCGCCTCGCTTTCGCGCTCGGCCGGGCGACGACCCTTCCCGAGATTGCACGGCTTGCCCTCGCAGCAGCGCTCGCTGACACGGCGGCAACGCGAGGTGTCGTTCTGCTGCCAGAACGCATCGACTCAAGCGATCCTGACGGCAGCATCAATCTGCTTCCGCTGGCCGCGGCGCCTGACCCATGGCCACGCCCCTACCCCGGCGGCATCGTATCGACCGTGCTTGCCGGTGACGAGGCACTCCTGGCAACGCCGTCGGCCGGTGACGACGGTCCCGCCGCCACCATCTCGGCGCCCGTGCGGTCGCATGGCCGCGCGGTGGGTGTCATGCACCTCGAGCTCGAACGTGGCGACGCCGCAGCCACCCTCGATGACCTCGAGTTTGTGCTCGCCGTGTGCGACGCCCTCGGCGTGGCGCTTGACAACCTCTCAACCCGTGAAGCCCTCTCGGTGCGGCTGGCCACAGCCGCGGACGAAAACGCGAGGCTTCGGCAACGACTCGGCGAGGAACCCCGGATGATCGGGGCGAGCCCGGCGCTCGGAGGCATTCTCGGTCAGATCGAGCGGGTCTCTGCCACGAAGGCGACCGTCCTCGTGCGGGGCGAGAGCGGAACAGGCAAGGAGCTCGTCGCGCGAGCCATCCACGAGGCCAGTGATCGCCGCAGCGGCCCGTGTGTGTGCCTCAACTGCGCCGCCCTCTCCGAGACGCTTCTCGAGAGTGAACTCTTCGGCCATGAGAAGGGCGCCTTCACGGGCGCCACGGAAAAGAAGATCGGCAAGTTCGAGGCCGCCCATCGTGGCACACTCGTGCTTGACGAGATCGGCGAGATGAGCCCGGCCATCCAGGCCAAGTTTCTGCGGGTGCTCGAGGGGCATTCCTTCGAGCGGGTCGGGGGTTCGTCTCGCGTGCAGGTGGATGTGCGGGTGGTGGCAGCCACGAACCGCGATCTCGAGACGGCCGTGAAGACCGGCGAGTTTCGACGCGACCTCTACTTCCGGCTCAAGGTCGTCGAGATCATCGTGCCACCGCTTCGCCGACGCTCGGAAGACATCGAACCCCTGGCGTCGCATTTTCTCAACAGGTTTGCCGCGGAAACGACCCGGCGGATTCGGGGGTTCACGCCCGAGGCGGTCGCGGCGCTTCGGTCCTACCAGTGGCCCGGCAATATCCGCGAGCTGCGGAATGTTGTCGAGCGAGCGGTGGTGCTCGCGCACGGCGAATGGATCGGTGTTGACGACATGGTGCTCTCCTGCCTCGGACCACCCGGCGACACCGGCAAGGCGAAGTCTGCCCCGACCGGCTTGTTCGTGCCAACGTCTCTCGACGAGATGGAGCGACGGCATGTCTTTGCCACGCTCGAGGCCGTCGGTGGCAACAAGACCAAGGCGGCGGCCATTCTCGGTATCGAACGTTCAACGCTCGATCGGAAGCTCGCCAAGTGGGCCACCGCGTGACGGACCAGGTCACAGCCCGAAGTAGCGTTTCCACTCCTCGGCCCCTTCGGGCCCGGGCTCAGGTGGCTTGGCATCACGGGCAAGGCCGGTCGCTCGTGCCGACTCGCGAAGGCTTGCAAACCATGCATCACTGGCCACCGGCTTCGCCCGTCGTCGCCGGGCCGCCGCCATCACCCGGTTGTCGGATGAGACCACCGTCAATGCCGTCGGCGCGTCATGCTCTTCGATCAGCTCCTCGATAAGCGAGTCGGCCGAGTCGTAGCCGCGGGCAAAGCGGACGGCGATGCCGTCATGCGTTGATCGATCGGGCAGTCCAGGCGGCGCATCGGCCGCATCAAAAATCACGGTCGCGGCCGTCGCGGCATCACCGAGGAGCCTGGCGATTTCATTGAGGAGCGCTCGTCGTGAGGCCTCAAATCCGCGTGCCCCTCGAACACCGCCAAACACCCCCGAGGCATGGAGGAGGTTGTAACCGTCGATGAGAATCTTCATGGCACAGCCGCTTTCGGCTTAAGCCGTGCTCAGCCGGTACTTCACGCGGCCCGCGACGATCGTGGCAACGGCCCTGCCCTGGAGCGTCCAGCCCTGAAACGGGGAGTTCATGCTCTTGGAGGCGAAGGAATTGACGTCGACCCGCCATGACAACCCAGGGTCGATGAGCGTGATGTCGGCCGGGCCGCCGGGCCGCAGTGTCCCACGATCAATCCCGAGGATGCGGGCCGGCAGTGTGCTCATCGCTTCGATGAGCCGCGGCCACCCGATCCGGCCTGGCTCCACAAGCCGCGTGACCGACAGGCCTACGGCCGTCTCCAGCCCGAGGATGCCGAAGGGAGCCCGGTCGAACTCGAGCATCTTCTTTTCGAGTGAGTGGGGCGCATGGTCGGTGGCGATGCAGTCGATCGTGCCGTCCACGATGCCTTCGATAATCGCGTCGATATCGACCGATGTTCGCAGCGGTGGGCTCATCTTGAAATTGGAATCGAAGCCCCGCAGGCTCTCGTCGGTGAGTGTGAAGTGGTGCGGGCAGGCCTCGGCCGTCACCCGGATCCCACGGGCTTTCGCGGCACGGATGAGGGCCACGCCACCGGCTGTCGAGACGTGCATCACGTGGAGCCTGCCGCTGGTGACCTCGGCCAGCGCGATGTCACGGCCGATCATCACCTCTTCGCCAGCCGCCGGCATGCCCTTGAGCCCAAGCACGAGCGACACGAGCCCCTCGTTCATCACGCCGCCCGCCGTCAACTCGAGCACCTCCTCGTGGGCGAGGAATGGCTTGTCGAACATCCGGCAGTATTCGAAGATTCGTCGCATCAGCTCTGCGTCATGGACCGGCGAGCCGTCATCGCTGAACGCCACGGCGCCGGCCTCGACGAGCTGGCCGATCTCGGCAAGCTCCTTGCCCTCGCGATTGCGGCTCGCGCAGGCCACGACGAAGACATTGCACGTGTCAGCCCGGGCGGCCTTCTGGCGGACAAACTCCACCGCGGCCTGACTGTCGAGTGGCGGCTCAGTGTTCGGAATGCAGGCCACGCTCGTGAACCCGCCAGCAAGCGCGGCCCGCGTGCCCGTCTCGATCGTCTCGTCCTCTTCGCGACCCGGTTCGCGGAGGTGAACATGCATGTCGATGAGGCCGGGCGCGACAATGAGGCCTGCGGCGTCGATCGTTTCATCGACGCGGCCCACTGGCTGCGTGCCCGAGTGCCCCACGGCCACGACGACGCCATCCCGCACGAGCACATCGTCAACGCGGTCGATGCCCTGCGAAGGATCGACGACCCGGCCACCGTGAACGAGAAGCGTCGCCATCAGGATTGCCCTCCGGTCGCTGCCCGCGGCCCGCAGGTGAGCCAGAGCACACCCATCCGGACGGCCAGCCCATTGGTCACTTGATCGAGAATGAGCGACTGCGGGCAGTCGGCCACTTCGGCCGTCACCTCGACGCCACGGTTGATCGGGCCCGGCGCCAGGATGAGCAGGCCTTTCTTGGCACGTTTGAGTCGTTCGCGGGTCATGGCATAGAGGTGGGCGTATTCGCGAACCGATGGAAAGGGCCGCGTGTTCTGCCGCTCGAATTGGATTCGGAGAAGATTCAGGACATCGCAGCGAGGCACGATCGCATCGAGATCATGCGAGACCTCCACGCCGATCTCCCGCCATCGCTCAGAGACGAGCGTCGGCGGCCCGCAGAGAATCACCTTCGCGCCAAGTTTCACGAGCCCCCAGAGATTCGATCGGGCGGTGCGGCTGTGGGCGATATCGCCGACGAGGCCGACTGTGACGCCGCTCACATCGCCCAGCCGTTCGCGGATCGAAAAGATGTCGAGAAGGCCCTGCGTAGGATGCTCGTGCGGACCGTCACCCGCGTTGATGACACCGACCGAGAGGTGCTCTGCGAGGAGGTGCGGCGTGCCCGGTGTGGCATGACGGACGACGACCGCGTCGATCCCCATCGCCTCGAGGTTCCGCGCGGTGTCGATAAACGACTCACCCTTCGAGAGGCTGCTGCCTGATGCCGAAAAGTCGACCACGTCAGCGCCGAGGCGGCGTGCCGCGAGCGAGAAGCTCGTTCGCGTGCGGGTCGAGTTTTCGAAGAAGAGCGTGACAACCGTCGTGCCGGCAAGCACCGCGAGCTTCCGCCGGCAGCCGCCGGTGGCCTCTTTGAAGAGGGCCGCCGTGTCGAGGAGGAGCCTGATCTCACCTGCCGTAAGCCGCTCGAGATCGAGCAGATGACGGTGGGTCCACTGGGCTGGCACCGTCTCCGGTTCGATCGCGGCCGTGGCCATTGGGGAATCCTGGGAAAGTCTGAAAACGTCGTGGGCAGGAGTTTAGCAGAATCGCCGTACCAACCGGCCGACGGGCACCCCAGAGGACCAGTCGAACGTCGCCCGTCAGCTTGCCCGTCGGGACGAGGCATCAGTCGCCCATACGACCGCCCGAAACCCCCGATCCCCGCCCTCAGGTTGGCCTTGTCGCGGCCCGGTCCCCCACCCTACCCTTCCGCCGTCAATCCTGAGCCCGGACGTCCCGGTACGCCCAAGACCTCATAGATGCCCAGCATGATTCTTCACCCTGCCTCGCACCGGCTATGGTCGCTCGCCCTGGCTGGCCTTGTTGCTTCAGCGGGCAGTGGTTGCACGTCAGTGTTGAGTACGGCGTCACTACGAGATCTTTTCGTGGGCGTGGATGATCACGCCGCCGAGGCAGAGATTCCATCCGGTCCGAGGGACAACGCATCGGATGACGAACCTCAGGACGATTCGGCCGATGCCGAGCGACGGGCAGCGGCGATCGAGGAGGCGATCAATCGGCTCTCGAAGATTGGTGAGCTTGACGATGCCGCCAGGGACTCACTGGTCGCGACGCTCCAACGGACCGACCAGGAAGACTGGCCGGTTGTTGTCGATGCCTTTGCCGAGTCACTGGCCTCGTCGCCGGCCATGCACACCGTCGCCAAGGCCGATCTCGATACGGCGTCTGTGACGGCCAGTACCGCCCCCCCGCCTTCAGCCCCCGAGAAAACGTCCGATCCAACGGCTCCCGAAGAGCCCGCAGCATCCCCGGCCCCTGAGCCGCTCGAGCCCGAGCTGGCGGCTGCTGAGCCGATCGACGTGGCCCCTGCACCGGTGCCCAAAACAGCGACGGTTTCGATTCCTGCCGCGACGCCGACAAAACCAGCGGAAACTGTCGAGCCAGCGACGGAAGCCCCCGCTCCCGAAGTTCTTGCCGAGCCAGCACCGGCCGCCGTCTCGGAGCTCGCGCTTCGGAACCCCTGCTTTGCTACGCGAGTCCAGGCATGGGGCGTGGTCGATCGGTTTGCTGCCGACCGCTTTCGGCCTGGGCAGGAAGTGATCGTGTACTTCGAACTCGATGGCCTTTCGGCAGGCGAGTCGGCTGCTGGGCACACGACCTGCATCGACTCGCGACTCCGGCTCGTGACCGAAGAGAATGCCACCGTCCATGAGTGGACGTTTGAGCCGATCGCCGAAACCTGTCGGGCCCGTCGCCACGACTACTTCGCCCGCTACATGATTCGGATCCCCGCTGACGCCGCCCCAGGTCGCCACCGCATCGAGTTGGCCGTGACCGACACGCTCTCTGGCCAGAAGGCCGCCGAGGCGATCGACCTGGAAATCCTCGCGCCGCTGCAATCGGCCGACTGACCAGCCGGCCGTCTGTGGTCAGGCTCGGCCGCGGCCGGTACATTGCTTCGCAGCCGAAAAGTTCGGCGACTGTCGGAGCATCCCTTGCCGATCATCCGGGCCGAGAATCTCGAGAAGACGTTCACGTCGGCCGCCGGGGCCTCCGTCATGGCGGTCCGTGGCGTTAATCTGGCCGTGGAGTCGGGTGAGTTTGTGGCCATCACCGGCGCGTCAGGCTCCGGCAAGAGCACGCTCCTGTACCTCCTCGGCGGCATCACGCGGCCCACGGCAGGGCATGTGTTCCTCGAAGACACCGACCTGGCCACCCTCGGCGACGACGCCCTCGCCATGATTCGTCGCCGCCGAATCGGCTTCATCTTCCAGCGATACAATCTTCTCCCTGAGCTTTCGCTCGTCGAGAATGTCGCCCTGCCGCTGGTGCTTGATGGCGGCCCCTCGACCCGCGCGACCGAAGCCGCCCGTGAGGCGCTCGCTGCCGTCGGCATGGACCACCGCGCCAGCCATCGCCCCGATGCTCTTTCCGGTGGCGAGCAGCAGCGGGGTGCCGTCGCCCGCGCCCTCGTGACGAATCCAGCGATTGTCCTTGCCGACGAGCCGACCGGGGCCCTCGATTCGGCCAACTCCGCGATCGTACTCGACCTGCTCCGCCAGGTGGTCACCGAACGACGACAGACGCTCATCCTCATCACGCATGACCCCTCCGTGGCGAAAGCCGCCGGACGGATTGTGCGAACGAAAGACGGAAAGATCAGCGAGATCGTCGTCGGCGATCCGGCGCTGGCACATGCAGGGACCGGGCAGCCATGAGGCTCGGAACGCTTCTTCTGCGTCAGTGGCGGTCACGACCTGGTCGCGCGATCGCCACAGCCGCGAGCATCGCGGTTGCCGTTGGGGCCATTGTTGCCACGTGGGTGTCGGCGAGCGTCTCCCGCAGCGGCTACCACCGGCTCGCCGAAGTGATCGACGGCTATCCGACCGTCGATGTCTTGGCCCGTGGCGGCGGGCGATTTGTGTCCGACGAGGTGCCCCCGATCGCCGACGTGCCCGGGGTGCGAGCGACGGTGCCTCTCATCTACCGCCCGACGCTCCTTCGCGTGGGTGAAAATCGCGTTCGCGAGATCGCCGTGGGTGTGGATGCCGCGACCCTCGTCAGCCTCGGCCTCGTGGAGCTCGAGGCTGGCGAACCCTGTCGCGACGAAGACGAATGCCTGCTCGATGCGACGCTCGCGAAAAGCCTCGGGCTTGCTGTCGGTGATGAGGTGCTCTTCTTCGCGCGGCGGCGGATCGAGCGGATGGAAGTCACGGGGCTCGTCAAACCGGGCTCGAT
The DNA here is from genome assembly GCA_041746715.1 of Pirellulales bacterium. Classification (GTDB taxonomy): domain Bacteria; phylum Planctomycetota; class Planctomycetia; order Pirellulales; family UBA1268; genus QWPN01. Next base: position 12,675 of record JBGTGN010000124.1, read on the forward strand.
GAACTGGTTCGCCGAAGGGGCGGGTGTGATCGTCGATATCAAGCCGCTGACGGCACTCTCTCGGGCCACGGGCATGGTAGACCGGGTGCGGGTCGTGCTTCAGGCCGACGCGAGTCGCCCGGCCGTGCGACGGGCCCTTGGCGAACGGCTTCCCGACAACCTCATGGCGGAGATTCCGGCGGGCCGTGCAAGCCTCGCGGAAGACGTGCTCCACGCGGCGAACCTCGGCCTCGACTTCGTCACGGGGCTTACCGTGGCGATGGCCTTCTTTATTGTCGGCAACGCGATGCTCATGAACGTTTCGGAGCGACGGCGAGGGTTCTCCCTGCTGCGGCTCTTGGGAGCCACTGCGAAGCAGATTCGTCGATTCGTGTCCCTCGAGGCCGCGCTCCTCGGTGCGGCCGGCGGCATCGTCGGTGCGGC
>JBGTGN010000125.1:0-37473 GCA_041746715.1 Pirellulales bacterium
CGGTGAGCTTGATGCCCTCGTTGTCCACTTCTCAGAGCCGCTTGGCGCCGGCCTCGAATGGTCGCTCGTCGATCCTCCAGGGGGAACCCTGGCGGCGCGACCGCTTGCCACGCGTGGTGGCTCGAGCGGCGGGGTGGACGAGGCCGCGGCCCTCGGGCTTTCGACGGCTGAGCTGGTTTCCGGTTCAGCGATCGCGGAATCGTGGCTGGTGGAGCTTCGGCCCGCGACCACGTCATCCGTAACGATCCGCGCCTCACGCACCGTGCCACTCGAGGCCGCCGTGCCCATACCCTTGGCCTGGGTCGAGGCGGCCGAGCGGCCCGGCGGCGTCGTTGCCGTAAGGGGGGGGCGAGGCCGTCGTCCCGAAATCGTCAACCGGCGGCTTCGTGAACTGCCTCCTTCGGCCGAAGGCGACGAACCATCCCTCGTAGAGTTGACCTATGGCTCCCCCGAAACCGTCGTCGCCGTTGACGGCTCACCCGCAGCAGATCTCCTGCCCCCGGCCCTGGCCGCCGGTGCCCGCGCGTGGGCATGGCGTGAGGTCATGTATGTCTGGTGTCATGAGTCAGGCGAGCTTGAATGGGAAACCATGGTCGATATCGAGAACCAGGGCCGCGATGAGCTCACCCTGTCGGTGCCCTCCGGACTGACGCTTGAGAATATCGAGGTCGCCGGTGAGCGGCTCGCGGCTGAGTCGGCAGAAGGCCGAGATGCCTCGAGCGTGCCCTTACCTCTGCCGCCCGAACGCGGCCGCGTGACGCTCAAGCTCAGTGGGTCGGCCAGCCGCGTGTCGAGCCTCGGCTGGTGGCCAGTCGGCGTGATCGCCTGTGGTATTGATGTTCCGGTTCTCGATCGTGAGGCGAAGCTGTTCCTGCCGCCCGGTCTCGACCTTGCCGGTTCGGCCGACGCACGCGAGTCGTCGCCCGGCTGGTCGGAGAGGCTCTTTTCGGCAGCGACTGTCTCGAGCAGTGTGATGGAAGTCTCGAGGCCAGGCTTCCGTGGGATTCCCATCACCGCGGCGACCCGGGGTGGTGTTGCTGGGGTGATCGTTGTTCGCAGAGACGTCGTCGCGTCGCTGTCGGTGCTGGCCGCGGTGTTGGCAACGATTGTGGGATACTTCGTGGCGGGACGAAGCGGTCTGGCCGCCGTGGCGTGCTGCGTGCTGGCCGCTGGCGCCGCGCTGTGGTGTGAACCCCCGTGGTATGCCGTGGCACGGGCCGTGTGGTGGGGAGGCCTCGGGGGCACATGGCTCGCAGGCTGCCGACTCCGTACGGTTCGTATTGCCGCGATGATCGTTCTCGCGATGCCCCTTGTGTGTGGTGAAACGCGGGCCTCCGCCCAGGAAAATCCAACGATCTCGAGGGAGACGGCGGCGGCGACGAACGATCCTGGTGATAGCATGCCGCTGCGGGTCTTCGTGACCCCGGGGCCGGATGGCGGCACGGCGCTTGTGCCAGAGGAACTCTTCCGAAGGCTGGCGGCCGTCTCAAATGGCCCGCCGCCAGTGCGGATCACGGTGGCCGAGGTCACGGTTGACCAGGCCCGTGGCATCTGGTGGATTGCCCTCGAAATCGACACCGACCGCGGTGGGTCGATCACCCTCGATCAGGGGCCCGCCGCCGCAGCCTGGGTACCAGGCCTCCACGAATCATCGCCTGGAATCGCGATCGCTCGCACCGACTCGGACGTCGAGGCGCGGCTCATTGCAACCGTCGCGGGGAGACACCGTGTGAAGCTGGCATGCCGTCCCGCCGTGGTGCGAGACGGCGGCATTGAGCTTGCGACGGCATGCATCCCGGCTGCCGCGCGGGCAACGCTCACGATGAAAGCCGCCGACCGTTCGGGAGAATCGGTGACATCCTGGCAATGTGACCGAGGGTGGAATACCCATGAGTGGGAGCCGGCGCCGCCGTCAGGACCGCTGTCATTCGATGTCTCAGGAGCATCTCGGGTGCGGATCGCACGGCCGTTGGACCGACGGGACCGGCTGGTCACCGAGCCTCGCACGGCCGTGAGCTCCAATGACATCGACTGGCTTACGGACGAGTGCCGTGTCACGGCGACCTTCGATGTCGGAGGCGACCGGGAAATTGTTCGAGCGGTGGTGGTGCGGACCGATCCGCAACTCGTGCCGGTCGTCGTCGCAGGCGAGCGCACGCCACGATTGCTTGGTGCCGGTCGGTGGCTGCTCGAGCGGCCGCAGCCCCGCGCCGGCTTGGCACGCTTCGTTGTCGCCTTTCGCCGGCCGCTGACAGACCCCGTAGGCGTCTTCGAGCCTCCGGGCGTCTGGCTCGAGCGTGTCGCAAACGATGTTCGCACCGTCAGGCTGCGTCCGGCGGCGACGCTCGATGCTGTCGTCGAGCTCCCGCTCGGCATGACGCTTGTGCGACCGAGGGTTGAGGATGGCCCGACGACGACGGCCGTCTGGCGGAGCGATATCGTCGCGGCCACGTCCGATGCGATGCTTCCGACGAGCCCCGCTTCGGTGAGGCTCACCGTACGACGGCGGCCACCGAAGCTACGGGGAAGCCAAGAGCTGGCTGTTCAGTTTGAGGAATCGGCCGTGAGCCTGCGGCTGTGGTGCCAGATGGAGGCATCGCCCCTCCCGCTTGTCGAGATTCCAATCGTGGTGCCGCCGGCCGCGGTCATCGATCGGGTGACCCTCGTCCGCGAGGATTCCCTTCTCGCGATGGCCATGCCGCTTGAAGGAATCGACATTGCTTGGTCGCGAGTGGCAGCCGATCGGATCATGGTCATGGTCCAGCGACCACGAGCCGGACGTTTTCGGTTCGAGCTCAATGCACGGATGCCGGTGCCGCCGCCTCCGCGTGGTCGCGTGCCGATGGCTCGGGTTGAGTCGATGATTGATCTGCCGCTTACGCTGACCTGTGCCGCCACGCCGCCACTCTCGGTGACGCTCATGGGGCCACAGGGTGGGGTCGTACCCTTTCTGGCCGATCGTTTGGATATTGCCCTCGGCGAGGTAGCACCGCTGTACGAGATCATGCGGGAGCCCGGGCTGCCGGAGTGGTCTCCAGCACCGTCCGAGATTCCGGAAGCTGGTGGCAACCGGGCCGCTGTCGAGTTGACACTCATCGACCTCGCCTTCGATCGGAGGGGCCGCTGCCGAGGGCTCGTGCGTTTTCATCTGGTCGCTGCGGAGCCCACGATCAGTCTTCGGCTGCCTGATGGGATGCGGCTTTTTGACGTGCGGGTCGATGGCCGTGAAGTGACCGCGACGCCCCGCGCTGGTGACGTGTGGGACATTCGGCTTCACGACGTGGGCTGGCCACGGACGATTGTCGCGGTGATCTCCGGCATCATGGGAGGACGGCTGGTCGATGGCGACCCGATCCGTCTCGAGCCACCTCGCATCGAGGGCCTCGACTCGGAGCTCGTTCTCTGGTCACTCGAGACGCCGACTGGATATCACATGCGGGTATCTGAGCCGATCCGCTTGCTCGATGGACCCCAGTGGCGAGCCATGCTTGGCGAACGGCGTTTGCGGCAAGAGGAGTCTTTTGCCGCAGCGATGACGGCGGCGGCCGGAGCCGATGGCGACCGACTGCGGAGGTTCGCGGCCGCCCGTCGCGACGGCACGCTTCCGGTTGGAGAGCAGGATTGGTATGCGGCATGGCGGCGGCCGCGGGGGGCGGAATCGGTCCGCACGCGGCTCGTTGCCGGCGTTGACGGGAGCGTCACGCTCCGAGCGGTTCCCGACGCGTCGAGATTGGTGGCAAGCCGCGGCATTGCCACGGCCGTACTCGTCGTCATCGTCCTGGCGGGGTGGCAACTGGCGCGTCGTTTTCCCGAGGCATGGCGGCTCTTTGTGCCGCGGCTCCACCAATGGTGGTGGGTTGCTTTCGGAATTGCATGGATCGTCATGCTCGAGCCGTCGCTGCCCGGCTGGTTCCTGCTGGCGCTCGGGGCCTGGGTTGCTTGGCCCGATGTGTGGCATTCGCGGCGGTCACGGACGAAGGGCAGCGACATCTCAGCGGGAGGCACCACCCGCACCGTCCAGCCCGTCTGAACGCGGCGAAAGCGGTCTGGCTCCGGCCCGAGCCCCTCGCTACCGTCCTCCCCCGCTCGACATCGGCCGCGGCAGACATTGCCTGTCTGGGCCACGGCCGAGCACTTGCACGGAGGCTTGGCAGCGACATGATGGTGCGACGTACTCGTTCTCGGCAGTGGGCTAGCCTGGTTGGAGCATTCGCGGCAGGCATCGCATGCATGATCGCGCCCGCATCGGCCGCGGGGTATCGCACGGCCAATTTCGTGATCGAGGCGCCCACTGAGCCGCTCGCCCGCAGGATCGGCGAGGCCGCTGAGCAATACCGACACACGCTGGCAGTCGAATGGACTGGCGCCCCGCTTCCTCGCTGGAGCCGCCCCTGCCCGATCACAGCGCAGGTTGCGCCGCACCTCGGTGCTGGCGGTGCCACGAGTTTTGTTTTTGACAAGGGCGAGGTCTTCAACTGGACCATGACCATCCAGGGAAGCGAGGAGCGGATTCTCGATTCCGTTCTTCCGCATGAGATCACCCACACGATTTTCGCGAGCCACTTCCGTCAGCCGCTGCCTCGGTGGGCCGATGAGGGGGCCTGCACCACGGTGGAACATCCGGTCGAGCGAGCCCGTCAGCACCGCATGCTCATCGAGTTTCTGACCACCGGCCGAGGCATCGCATTCCCCGACATGTTCGCGATGCGGGAGTACCCGCCCGATGTTCTTCCGCTCTATTCGCAGGGCTACTCGCTTGCCCGGTACCTCATCGAGCGGGGTGGACGTCACAAGTATGTCGCGTTCGTGGGCGATGGTCTCGCGAGCGACGATTGGTCTGGTGCCCTTCGCAAGCACTATGGCATGGGCGACGTCGTTCAGCTTCAGCATGTCTGGCTCGCGTGGGTGAAGGAGGGCTGTCCGGCTCCACCGGCTGCGCTGGCTGCCGCATCACAGCCCGCGGCCAACACCTGGACGCCGACTGCCCGGGGCCAGAGCCCCGACCCAAGGCCTGCTGCGGCGTGGCCCCCGGCCGACGGCAAACCCGTCGCGACGAGCGCCGCCCGAACGTCCGTCTACGCTCGCGGCGTCACCCGCTGACGCGGCTACGGCTTGATACCCGTTACCAGGAGGGTGATGTGGTAGAAGACCGGCGCGGCAAAGCACATCGAATCGATACGGTCGAGGACACCGCCGTGGCCGACCACGAGCGTGCCGTAATCCTTGACGCCGCGGTCTCGCTTGATGGCTGACATCGTCATGCCGCCGGCGAAGCCCATCGCCGCCACGACAAATCCGGCGAGCGTCGCCTGCCAGAGCTGAAACGGCGGCGCGGCCCACCAGAGCGCGGCAGCGAGTAGCGCCGTGCTCGTGCAGCTTCCAAGCAGTCCTTCCCATGTGCGGTTTGAGCTGACGGCCGGCGCAACAAGTCGATGACCGAGCATCCGGCTCCAGACATACTGCATGCAGTCGGCGAACTGCACGAGCAAGATGAGGAAGAAGAGAAGCCGGAAGTTGCCCCCTGGGTGCTCGGCACCCGGGATATCGAGCTGGAGCAGCGCGGGCGCGAACGACGGGCAATAGACGCAGACCACGAGCCCCGCCTGAATTTTTGCCGTTCGCTCGAGGAACCGCTTATAGTCGCCTGCGAAGGCCACCCGCGCGAGCACGAAGAGCGTGGCGTAGACCGGCAGGAACACGCTGAAGATGTCGTAGCGATTGAGTCCCACGAGTACGTAGTGGATCGGGGTGAACGCGACGAACACCCAGAAGAGCGCGCGGTGATCGCCCTTCCGCGTGGGTGTGAGCGTGATGAATTCCCTCAAGGCCCAGAATGAAACGAGGCCAAAGAGGACGACCGTGGCGGTGGTGCCGAGCCAGAAGGCGGCGGCGAGCACGGTGCAGAGAATCCACCAGCCCCGAAGGCGGCTGTTGAACGTGCGAATCGCGGCGAGGTCGAGGCCGCGGTCAGGATGGCGACGCAGAAACTGCCCCACGGCCGTGGCCGCGGTGAGCAGCGCCAAGACGCCAGCAACGAGAGCGATAGTTCGATTGTCGGTCATGGCCGCGGCACGGAGCACATGCCCGCGTCGCGTGTGCGGGTCTATTCTTTGAGAGCGAGCACGGCGCGGCGTGCCCTGGCGAGGAAATCGAGTTTCGCCTCGCCCCGCTCCAGCCACAAGGGAGGGCCGAAACTGATGCACGACAGGAGGGGCACGGGGAGAAATTCGCCGCGGGGCAGCACGCGGTTGAGGTTGTCGATGTGGACGGGCACAAGCTCGATCTCGGGCCGCTTTTTGGCGAGGTAGTAGAGGCCGCTCTTGAACTCCCCGACCTCGCCCGTGATGCTTCGGCTCCCTTCGGGAAAGACGATGAGCGACCGCGCCGTACCAGCCTCGCGGAGCATGATGTCGACCGGGCTTTGGTGCACCTTGATATCGGTGCGGTCGATGAGGATCGCGTCAAACACCTCCTGAGCGAGCCAGCGACGGACGATCCCACGCGACCAGTAATCCTTCGCCGCCACCGGTCGGGTGACGTCGCGAATGGAACGCGGCAGCGACGCCCAGATCACGAGCGCGTCGAGGTGGCTTGTGTGATTGGCGAAGTAGACCCGCTGGCACGTGTCGGGCTGGCTGGCGATCCACCGCACACTCGCACCCGCAAGCAGGCGGGCAAGCGCCGCCAGCCCAAGTCCGACCGCCTGGTTCAAGGGCGAACGCGGCCGGAAGTCAGGTCGCGGCTCGGGCGAGGGCGCGGGGATGTCGGCTGGGGAGAGCATGCAAGTACTATCTTCGAGCGGCTGAGGTGCCATGGTCAACGCGGCGGGGTGGCAGGCACGAAGGTGTTGTGGTCTCGCTCGTGCCCGATGGTCGTGGGGTCGCCGTGGCCGGGTAGCACGATCGCCTCGGACGGTAACACATAGAGGTGCTGTCGTATGCCGTGGGCCAGGGCGTCAAAATCGCCATCTGGAAAATCCGTGCGGCCGATGCCCTCGTGGAAGAGGACATCGCCACCGATCACAATTGTCGGTGAAATCCCCGCGAGGATGAACACCACGTGGCCAATCGAGTGGCCCGGAATCTCGCGGACCGTCATTTCGAGCCCGGCGACCGAGAGCGTTTCGCCGTCGTCGAGGAGTTGATCGGCGGGCGGGCTCGTGAGGGCGAGGCCAAAGGGAGCCGAAAGGTTGGCCTTCGCATCGCTGAGCTTGGGAGCATCGTGGCGGCCGATGAGCATGGGAAGCGAGGGCCATCGCCGCTTGAGATAGCCGTTTCCAGCAATATGGTCGGCGTGGCCGTGTGTGAGAAGGATCGCGCGAGGTTCGAGCCCGTGTTCGTCGATCCAGGCGACAATTCCCTCGGGCTCAAAGCCAGGATCCACGATCACGCACTCCCGGCTCTCAGGCCGGCGAATCACATAGGAGTGCTGGCCGAACGGCATCGACTCGATGCGGGCGATTTCGAGTGAGTCGGAGGCTCGGATGAGGCTGGTGGTCGACATGGCGGGCGCAAACGGGGCACTTGGAAGACACATCCGGCAGCATGGATTCGGAAGCCGCGGGCCACAAGGGGCTGCCGGTTGACGTCGCTTGGTGTGTCATTTGAGGCTGTTTTTCGCGACTCAATTGGGGTGGTCGCGGCCTTGGTGGCACCGCTAGACTTCTGCCGCCCTGGCCGCTGGCACTCCTGCCGGCGGCTGGTCGTCCGGGATCTGCGGGCTGTGCCGGGAACACCGGTAAGGCTCACGAAGCTAGGCGATCGACGGCGATACCGAGTTGCAGCGGTTCTCTGGAACTGCTTTGGCTCGGTGCATGATGCACACACAACAAGATCCATGGAGGGATCGATGGCCGGTTCGCCGCTCTTCTCATTTCTTCGCCCGCGATCGGCTGGTGCCGTCGCCCTTGTGGCGTCCCTGACATTCTCAGCCTTTGCTGAAGCCCAGAGTCCGCAAGGCCCCGGGCTCATGCCTGCCGGCGACGTGGCCACGGGCAACATCGGTGCTGCCGACGCCACTGCGGCGACGGTCGGCGCCCATCCACTCGAGCCGGCCCTTGCCCTGGCCACGAAGGGCCTCACGCAACTCAAGAGCACGATCAAGGACTATTCCTGCACGGTCGTGAAACGAGAGCGGATCGACGGCAAGCTCAACGAGCATGAATACATGTTCGCCAAGATTCGCCACGAGCCGTTCAGCGTCTACCTCTACTTCCTCGCCCCCGATGCGGTGAAGGGCCAGGAAGTGATCTACGTCGAGGGTCGCAACGATGGCAACATGCTCGCCCATGCCGGCAGCGGCGTGCGGGCCATGGTAGGCATGGTCTCCCTCAAGCCCACCAGCATGCTCGCGATGCAGGGGAACCGTTATGCGATCACCGAGATCGGCGTCGAGAACCTAGCCAAGCGGCTCGTCGAAGTGGCCGAGCACGACAAGAATTTTGGTGAATGCGACGTGCAGTTTTTTCCAAACGCGAAGGTCAACGGTCGCGTTTGCACCTGCGTGCAGGTGGTTCATCCGGTGCCGCGACGAAACTTTCGGTTCCATCTCGCCCGCGTCTTCATCGACGACGAGTTGCTTGTGCCGATTCGCTACGAGGCCTATGACTGGCCGCATGAAGAGGGTGGCCAGCCCGTGCTCATGGAGGAGTACACCTACATGAACGTGAAGATCAACAACGGCTTTACCGACGCCGACTTCGACCCGAAAAACACGGCCTACAAGTTCGGCGCAAAGTAGTGGCTTCCGCGGCACGGGCAACCCCTCGTGGGCGAGGCCGGGTCACGGCAGTTCTTCGAACCGCATGTGTTTGATCGAGGCGCCGGAGTCGCGGAGTTCGAGGAGAGCGTCGATGCCGATGTCGAGGTGCTTCCGCACGAACTGACGGCTGACCGAGCGGTCGCTCGAGGCTGTTTTGACGCCCTCGGGATTCATCGGATTGTCGGAGACAAGGAGGAGGGCTCCCTTGGGGATGTGGTTGGCGAATCCCACGACAAAAAGCGTGGCGGTCTCCATGTCGATGCCAATGGCACGGGTCTTCACGAGATAGTCGCGGAAGGTGGCGTCATGCTCCCAGACCCGGCGGTTGGTCGTGTAGATGGTGCCCGTCCAGTAGTCGAGATCGTGGCGAGCGATCGAGGCAGACACAGCCGCTTGAAGGCGGAACGAGGGGAGGGCGGGGATTTCCGCGGGTAGATACTCGTTGCTCGTGCCCTCGCCGCGGATCGCGGCGATGGGAAGAATAAAATCGCCAAGCTTCGTCTTCTTGAGGCCGCCGCATTTGCCGAGAAAGAGCACGGCCCGTGGCTCGACGGCCGAGAGAAGATCCATCACCGTGGCCGCCATGGCGCTGCCCATGCCGAAGTTGAGGATGGTGAGATCCTCGTGGGTAGCTGACTGAATCGGATAGCCGTCACCGAGCACCGGCACATCGAATCGTTCGGCAAACGCGGTGACGTACTCCGAGAAGTTCGCAAGGAGCACGTAGGAGCCGAAGTCGGAGAGACTGCGGCCGGTGTAGCGGGGCAGCCAGTCGCGAACGATGTCGTGTTTGTCCTTCATTGCCCTTCGTCTTGTACAGGTCAGTGTTTACCGGCTTTCGGCTTTTTTATTGCGGCCGGCAGGCGGCGATGGGGTCAGTCAGTCGGAAGGAGGCTCGACCAGGCTGCGCCGAGCTTGGAGACTGGTGGGATGTCGAGGCGGGTGCCGGGTACGAGCGAGACGTGGGCGTTGAGGCTTCGATTCCATGCATAGAGCGCTCGGTAGAGGCGACCGTCGCCATAGGCTTGCTCGGCAAGGGACCACCACGAGTCGCCCTCGCGGGTCTCGTAGGTGCCTCCCTGGACGGGCCCATTTTGCGGTGCCAGGGCGGCGTGGTCATGGGTAGTCGGCGGCACGAACAAAGGGGTCGGCGGTTCGATCGGCTCCGACATCGATGCCACAGGAGCCTGCGCGATCGGAATGAGCGGAGCTGCGGATTCCGTTGGCGGGCCGTGGATTGCTTCGGTACTGCGATCGTTGTCAACCACGCCGTGAACGCTCGAGTCGTCGGCCGCCTCATAGGAAGCCGGCGCCACAAACGGATCTCGTGGCGGCGCTTCCGCGGGAGCTGTTGAAGAGGCAAAGCGGCTCGAGCGGGCGGCGTAGGGATCGTCGTGGGCCACGGCTGGCGGCTCGAAGGATGGGGCTTTGAGCGACGGTGGATCGACGAGCGGCAGCGGCTCGCTCTCGACGTGAACATCGGGCCCCGTGCCAGCGGGCGGCCGCGGCACAAAAAGCTTGAGCGAGACAACGCCCATGAAGACGCCGGCCAAGAGGCCCAGAATCGCCAGGAGGATTTTGGTCTCGCGGCCCATACAACGCTGCTGATGAAAGGGGTTCGTGAGACCGGAGTCTGAAGAAATCCGCCATTTCAGGCCAGATCGACTCAAAGCGTGAGCCGGGTTTCCCTACGTTGCCAGGATCACGCGGGCCACCCGGAGTTTCGCCGAACGACTGCGGGGATTGCGGTCAATCTCCGCGGGGCCCGCCTCGATGATGCCGCGGGCGAGGGGCTCCCACACCTGTTTGTTGCGAAAGGCTTCTTTGACGAGCCGATCTTCGAGCGAATGAAACGAGATGACCGCCAGCCGGCCATCGGGGGCAAGCCGTGTCGGAATCCGCTCGAGGGCAATGCGAAGGCTCTTGAGCTCCTCGTTGACGGCGATGCGGAGCGCCTGAAATGTTCGTGTAGCGGGATGGATGCGCGGCGGCGGATATTGTCGTGGGATCGCCGCGGTGACAACGCGTGCGAAGTCACGGGCAGACCGGATCGGCTCCTTCCCGCGGACGGCGGCGATGCGTCGGGCGATCCGCCGAGCAAAACGCTCCTCGCCAAACTCCTTGATCAGATCGGCGAGCGTCTCCGGCCTCATGCGATGAATCATCCGCCAGGCAGGTTCACCCTCGGTGGGATCGAACCGCAGGTCGAGCGGTCCCTCGGAGTCAAATGAAAAGCCGCGGGTGTCGTCGGCGAGCTGATCGCTCGAAAGGCCGACGTCGAGGAGCACCCGATCGACACCATCAAGCTCGAGCGCGTCGAGCACCTCGGGGATGTCTCGGAAATTGGCCTGGGCGAATCGGACGGGCTTGCCGGCAAGCTCCTCCGCCCCGCGGGCAATGGCGAGCGGATCACGATCGATCGCGATGACGAGCCCATGGGGGCCAACGGCGTCGGCGAAGAGGCGGGTGTGACCGCCACCGCCGAGCGTGCCGTCCACCACCCGCATGCCGGGACGAATGTCGAGATGAGTCAGCACTTCGGACGCGAGGACGGGCGTGTGGATACTGGAGGCAGAGTGCATCCTCTTACTGTAGCCAGTTTTGAGCGTACGATCCTGACGCGGCCTGTCGGCCCCAACCGAAAGCGGAAAGCCGAGAATCGAGATTCGGTGAACACCGACCTGTAAAAGTTGCTCGCAGACGACGTGCATGTCACGGAGTACGAATCCAAACATCAAGAAGCATGGCCGACGCCGACCTCTACGACTACGACCTGCCGCCGGAGCTGATCGCCCAGACGCCGCTGGAGAGCCGTGCCGACTCGCGGCTTTTGGTCGTGCAGCGAGCCGATGGCTCCCTCACCCACCGGCATGTTCGCGACCTCCCCAGCCTCCTCACGCCAGGCGACCTCGTCGTGGTGAACGACACCCGCGTGGTGCCCGCGCGGCTCGTCGGCCGCCGGGCTGCCACCGGTGGGGCGTGGGAAGGGCTCTTCCTTCAGGTCGAGCGAGAGGGGGATCATGCTGGAGCGTGGCGGCTCTTGGCCCAGACTCGCGGGAAACCATCCTTTGGCGAGACGATCGTTTTGATGGACCGCGAGGGCCGCGATGCCGCGAGCCTCACGCTCGTGGGGCGAGCGGGTGGTGGCTCATGGATGGCGCGGTCTCACAACGACGAGCCTGCCGAGACCGTGCTTGCCCGCGTGGGACGTGTGCCGCTTCCGTCATACATCCGAGGCGGTGCCGATGAGCCGGGCGACGTCGAGCGGTATCAGACGGTCTTCGCCCGCGAGAGCGGGTCGGCCGCGGCGCCGACAGCGGGCCTACACTTCACCGACGACCTCTTGGCATCGCTCGCCGCCCGCGGGATCGCCCGCGCGTCAGTCACGCTTCATGTGGGGCTCGATACGTTTCGGCCGATCGCGTCCGAGAGGCTCGACGATCACCCGATGCACACCGAATGGTGTGACTGCCCGCCGGAGACCGCGGCGGCCGTGAACGAAGCGCGAGCCCGTGGCGGCCGCGTGATCGCGATCGGCACAACGGCCGTTCGCACCCTCGAGACCGCGGCGCGTGCAATGCCCCCTGGCGAAGCGATCGCCCCGTGGAGTGGCCAAACAAATCTGTTCATCCGTCCGGGGCATCGCTTCCGCGGGGTGGACTGCATGCTCACCAACTTTCACATGCCGCGAACCACGCTCATGGTCCTCGTGAGCACGTTCGCGGGTCGCGACCTCATCGCCCGTGCCTACGACGAGGCCATTCGCGAGCGGTACCGCTTCCTCAGCTACGGCGACGCCATGCTTTTGCTGTAAGAGTCTGGTACGCTTCGACCATGTCATTCCCAGACGAACATGTGCTCGTGGTGCCGCGGTCGCTGTTTGAGCGAGCCGGTGCGTTTCAAGGCTTTTGTGGCGACACGGCCTCGTACCTGCCGCTCCTGCTTGACCCCACGCATACGTCGTGGCGGCCGCGGGCGACGGTGGAGGACGACCCGTCATTCAAGCAGCTCATCCCCTACTGTGTGCTGGCCTGGCGAGACGCTGATGGCACGCCACAGTACTTCGCGTACACACGCGGTGGTGGCCAAAGCGAGGCGAGGCTCCGCGCGAAGCGGTCGGTCGGTATCGGAGGTCACATCTCGAGCACGGATGGTGAGCATGGCGACGACACGAGCTATGACGCCGGGATGCGTCGTGAGCTTGCCGAGGAGGTGGCCATTCTGGGCGACTGGCAAGCCCGCTGCGTGGGACTGATCAACGACGATTCCAATTCCGTCGGCCAGGTCCACCTCGGCATCGTGCACGTGCTCGACGTCGAGCAGCCCGATGTGACGCCGCGAGAAAGCGAGATCGTCGGCTGCGGATTCGAGTCGCTCGAGGCTCTCCTTGCCGATCGCGAGCGGTTTGAAACCTGGTCACAGATCACGCTCGACGCGCTCGCCGCGGGCCTCGTTGATTCCTGATCGGGAGCCGCCCATGGCCGACCTGATCTACCTCGACAACCACGCCACCACGCGGCTCGACCCCCGCGTGCTCGAGGCGATGATGCCCTGGCTCCAGGAGCACTACGCCAACGCGGGCAGCACGACCTACGAGGCGGGACGCGAAGCAAGGGATGCCGTCGAAGCGGCACGAACGTCGTTTGCGGCCTCCATCGGAGCGACGCCCCGCGAGATCGTCTTCACGAGCGGTGCGACCGAAAGCACGAACATCGCCATCCTGGGCACGGCCTCGCGGATCAAGCGGCTGACCGGGGGAGTTGCCCGCGGTCAAATTGTCCTTGTGGCCACGGACCACGTCGCCACGCTCGATCCGGCTGAGCATCTCGAGCGTGAAGGGTTTCAGGTGGCACGGCTGCCGGTCGTGCAGCAGCATGGCGACGGCATCCCAGGCCGAATCTGCGCCCACGACCTCCGTGCGGCTCTCCGCCCCGACACCTTCTTGGTGTCGTTGCTGCTCGCCAACAACGAGATTGGCGTCGTGGAGGATGTCGCCACGCTCGCGGCCATCGCCCACGACGCCGGAGCGGTCGTTCACATCGACTGTGCCCAGGCACTCGGGCGGATGCCTGTGAACGTTGATGCTCTCGGCGCCGACCTCGCCAGCTTTTCGGCCCACAAGTGCCACGGCCCGAAGGGAAGCGGTGTGCTCTTCGTGCGACGCCGAGGGCGACCGATCCGTGTCGAGCCGCTTGTCTATGGTGGAGGCCAAGAGCGAGGTATGCGAAGCGGCACCCTCGACGTGCCCGCGATCGTCGGCCTCGCTGAGGCGGCGCGGCTTGCCGTCGATGGGCTCGCCGGGGAAGTGCCGCAGATGCGCACCCTGCGAGACCAACTCTGGATGAAGCTGTCAGCCGGCATTCCTGGTCTTGAACTCAACGGTCCACCGCTCGACCTTGATGACCCTTACGGCACACCTGTGCGCTTGGTCAACAACCTCAACGTGCATGTTCCCGGCGTTGATGGCCAAACGCTTTTGGCAACGCTCGGGGCCGAGGGGCTGGCAGTGTCATCGGGAAGCGCCTGCTCGTCGGAGAACCCGCGGCCAAGTCACGTTCTCATGGCCCTCGGCCGCGACATGGATGAAGCCCGCGCGAGCCTCCGGTTCGGCCTGTCCCGTTTCACCAACGAGGCCGAGATCGATCGTGCTGCCGAACTCATCGTGGCAGGAGTCGCCCGCCTGAGAGCCTGACTCTGCAAACCCGGCGGCGAACCGCGCTCGCCATTGCTGCCGGCCTTTGCCTTTTGCCTGCGGACGGTTAGACTTTTCTCATAGCTGGCTGTGAATTGTCTTCCAGCGAATCTCGCCTCAATCCATCGCGTCAGGAGACCCCGCCATGTCGATCATGCTCACGGAAAAGGCCGCATCGGAAGTCAAGAAGATCATCACCGAGCAGCAGTTGGCCCCCGAAACCGTGCTCCGCGTGGGCGTTGCCGGCGGTGGCTGTAGCGGATTTCAATACTCGCTCGGTTTCGACACGGAGTTCGACGCAGCGGCCGACACCGTCAAGGAACAACACGGTATCAAGGTCGTGGTCGACAAGAAAAGCGATCTGTTCTTGGACGGCACCACGCTCGATTTCCACGACGCTATCGACAAGCGGGGATTCACGTTCAACAATCCCAACGCCAAGAAGAGCTGTGGCTGCGGCAGTTCCTTCCAGGCCTAAAGCGGTCCACGAGGGCCGGCTGGCGGGATGGTACGTTGGCGGAGGGCCGGTTGACCCGGTAGAGCGAGTGGCGGCATCGGCCGACAAGGTTCATATCGTCGGCATCGGCGACGACGGAGTCGAAGGCATGACGGGGCAGGCCCGTCGGCTCGTTGAAGAGGCCGAGGTGCTTGTTGGCCCTGATTCCTGCGCCGGGCTTCTGCCGACCGGGCTTCGAAGTGGTCTCGTATCGGTCAGTGGCCTTGAGGAACTTGTCGAGCGGATCGAGGCGTCGGGCGGTCGCCGAACGGTGGTACTCGCATCGGGCGACCCGCTGTTCTACGGCACCGCCCGGTACGTGTGCGGGAAGCTCGGCAAGGATCGCTTTGAGGTCGTGCCGCATGTCAGCAGCATGCAGTTGGCGTTCGCCCGCGTGAAGGAGTCGTGGGAGGAAGCCTTCCTTGCGAACCTCGCTGGGCAGTCGATCGAGCGGGTCATCGATCGCATCCGCACAAGCGAGACAGCGGGGCTCTTCACGAGTGACCAGTGGCCGCCCTCAGCGGTCGCCCGGGCCCTTATCGATCACGGGATCGACTCGTTTCAGGCGTATGTCTGCGAGAACCTCGGCTCCCCCGACGAACGAGTCACGCAGGGAAGCCTCGCCGATATCGCGAAAGATTCGTTCGGCCCGCTCAACGTCATGATCCTGGTCCGGAAGGCCAAGGCGCCGGAAGCCCCTGGCCACGTCGGCACGCGGCTCTTCGGCAATCCCGACGAGTGTTTCCTCCAGTCTCGGCCCAAGCGAGGCTTGCTCACGCCCGCGGAGGTGCGGTCCCTGGCGCTCGCCGAACTTGGGCTCGGGACAACGAGCATCGTGTGGGACGTTGGCGCCGGCTCGGGCTCAGTGGGCCTCGAGGCATCCCGACTTGCCCGAGATGGGAAGGTCTTTGCGATCGAGATGGACCCGGATGACCACACGCTCATCCTCGAGAATGCGACGCGGCTCGGCGTGACAAATCTCGAGGCCGTTCTCGGGAGGGCCCCCGATGCGTGGTCAGCACTGCCCGATCCCGACGCGATCTATGTCGGAGGCAGCGGCCGGGATTCGGCGATGCTCGTGGAAGCAGCCTGGGAGCGGCTCACGCCCGGCGGTCGGCTCGTCACAGCCTGTCACTCGATCGAAAGCCTCGCCTCGGTCCATTCACTCCTTCGGGCTCGCTCAGACGACGCATCCTATTGGATGGTCAATATCGCCCGCGGCTACGAGCAGCTCGACCGCATTCGATTCGAGGCCATCAATCCCGTCTTCTTGATTGCGGCCACGAAGCCCGTGTAACCAAAAGCCAAATGCCGAAAGCCGGGAAGTGAACGGCGAAGGAAGGTGTGGAGCCACGTTTCATGAATGCTCTTCCAGAACCACTCGATGTCATCGCGGTGGGCGCCCATCCCGACGATGTCGAGATCGGGTGCGGCGGCACGCTCGCACTGGCTGCCTCGCAGGGGCACCGCGTTGGCATCATCGACCTCACGGACGGCGAGCCAACTCCCCGCTCGAGCGGACCCGAAGAGCGTCTCGCCGAAGCGGCCACGGCGGCGAAGGTGCTCGGCGTCGTGCATCGCGAAACGCTCCCGTTTCAGAACCGTCGGCTGTTTGACTCCTTTGACGTTCGGGTCGAGGTCGCGAAGATCTTTCGACGGTGGCGACCACGGCTCGTGCTCGGGATCGGCGACAAAACCCCGCTTGCATCGCCCGACCATGCCCAGGCCGTCGCGATCACGGAGGCAGCGATTTTTTATTCGCGGCTCACGAAATGGGACAACACGTTCGCGGGCCTGCCCGTCCACACCGTGCCTCAGTTCCTCACCTATTTTCTCTTTGCTGGTGTGCCGCGGGTGCCGCACGGCCATTATCCGCTCGTGGTGGATATCGCAACGCATCTCGAGACAAAACTTGAGGCCATTGCCTGCTACAAGAGCCAGTTTCCTCCCGAGAAAGCCCACATCTACCCGCGGGTGCGGGCCATGGCCGAGACGATCGGGCTTATGGCCGGTTGCTCCGCCGGCGAAGTGCTCGCGAGCACGCGGATGCCAATGACCACCGAACCGATTCGGATGCTGTTTCCGTTGCCGCCGGCGTGAAGATCACGCCGCCTCGGGCTCGTCCTGAAAATGGGGCCGACCCCGGTAGAGCATCGCGATTGGCACGAACACGACCGCGGCGAGAGCCATGCAGCCGGTCCAAAACCAGTAATATGCCGCGCCCTCGAGGGTCACGAGCCCACCCAGGCTGGTCTCACCCTCGATGGTTGTCTTTGGCGATTCGCCGCGATCGGCCTCGACCTCGCGGCGACCATCCTCACCTTTGAGTTCGATGATCCGCTTTTCGCGCCACGTGAGTGGCATGGTTGTGAGCCGAGCGGCTTTTCCCGGGTCGGCCCGCGTGACGGTGGCGGCCAAGACGACATCATCGGGTGTGAAGAGCAGGGCATCCGGGCCATCGGCAACAAGCCGATAGCGGTCGCGCGTGATTCGCTGATATCGAATGGGTTGGCCATGGGCATCGGTGAGGTCGGCAATGAGCGACGCCCCGTCTGCATCAGACGGAAGCACCATGGCCGCATCATTGCCCGCTGAGGCGAAGAAGGCGGTGTCAATGATTTCCTTGGCAGCGATCAGCGGGGCTGCTTCGGTCGCAGCGACCACGCCTTCGGTCTGCGGCACCTGAATCCAGTGGTTGACCGCGGCCGTTACGTAGTTCCCGAGCGAGACCGAGAGAAGCCACACCGCCATGATGACCGACTTCATCGATTTTGGCGCCTGCGAGTACGAGAACTCGAGGCCCGTAATCGACACCATGATCTCGGCCGCCGTGATGATGCAGTAGGCGACGAATTGCCAGGCAATCGTGGGCTTTGATCCGTCGTCAATCCAGCCCTGCACGACAGCCGAGAGGCCGAAGCCTGCCGCCATGACAAAGAGACCGATGCCGATCTTCCGAAGCGGCGTGAGCCGAAAGACACGGTTGATGGCCGGATATACGACAAACTGCGACAGGGGAATGAGCAGCATCACGAGAACCGGATTGAGTGCCTGGATCTGCGAGGGAAGCCAATCAATCCCCAGCCACTGGCGGTTCATGTTTTCGGCCTGGAGCACCCAGGCGGAGCTTGTCTGGTCAAAGAGCGCCCAAAAAACAGCGATACAGAGGTAGACCAGCGACAGTCGGAGGATCGTGAGAAGTCCTTCGCGGCTGAAGACCTCCTTGAGAAACGTCGTGCCGCCCGGAGGCACATGGATATACCGGTTGCGTCCGAGCCAAAACGTGAGCGTGGCGATCGCCATGAGGACGCCTGGCACGCCGAAGGCGACATGGGGACCGTACCACTCGAGTAGCCAGGGGGTGAGAAGGGTCGAGATCGTCGAGCCGAAATTGATCGAAAAATAGAACCACTGATAGACCTTCTCCATCAGGTGCTCGTTCCGCTTTCCGAACTGGTCGCCGACATGCGCCGAGACACAGGGCTTGATGCCGCCTCCGCCAACAGCGATGAGAAACAGGCCGAGCCACATCCAGTGCTCAGGTACGAGGCCACCCGATCCGATGAAGGCAAGGGCCAGGTGACCGAGGCAGTAGAGCACCGACACGCCGACGATGAGTCGATACTTCCCGGTGAGTGCGTCGGCGACAATGGCTCCGACGATCGGAAAGAAATAGACCCATGACGAGAACGTATGGAAATGTTCCTGGGCCTTCGCCTCACTCATCGCCGGCATGGCCGTATCGGACATGAGGCAGAGGTAGCGAAACATGAAGACAGTAAGAATTGTCCGCATGCCGTAGTAGCTGAACCGCTCGGCCGCCTCGTTTCCGATGATGTACGGAATGCCGGGGGGCATTCGATCGGTGTCGGTGGGCGTCGTGCGATAAGGTGCCATCGGGCGGCATCGTAGCAGGTGGAGCCAGTATGCTGGTATCAAAACGGCCGCGCTGAGTGAGATGAGAAGGAGGATGGATGAACGGCGCTGACTGCATCGTGGTGGGAGCGGGGCTTGCTGGGCTTGCGTGCGCACGGGCTCTTTATCGTGCCGGGCGGAGCGTGCTGGTGCTCGAGGCTTCGGATCGTGTGGGGGGCCGCGTGGCCACCGACACGGTTGACGGCTTTCACATCGATCGAGGATTTCAGGTCTACAACGATGCCTATCCGGAGGGACGGCGGCAGCTTGATCTTGCGGCGCTACGGCTCGGCAGGTTCGAGCCGGGAGCGCTCATCGCCGACGGAAAGTGGCTGCGACGCGTGGCCGACCCGTGGCGGCAGCCGGTGGCCGCGCTCGCCGCTGTGCTCTCAGGCACCGTGAGCATTGCCGATGGTCTCCGGGTTGCACGACTTCGCAGCGATGCGATTGCGAGCCTCCGGGCCGGCCAGCTTGACCCCGACGGTCCGGCAGGTACGGATGAGCGAACGACGGTCGATGAGCTTGCGGCCCGCGGATTTTCAGACGCTTTCATCCGGCGATTTTTCCTGCCGTTCTTCGGCGGTGTGTTTCTCGAGCGAACACTCGCGACAGCGGCCCCGGTGTTCCTCTTTGACTTCGCGATGTTTGCGTTGGGGCGGGCCGCATTGCCGGCCGGAGGCATGGAGGCTATTCCGAAGCAACTTGCCGCGGCCCTTCCGCCGGAGTCGCTCCGCCTGGGCACGGTGGTGCGAACGGTTGAGTCTGGCAGGGTCGAGCTCGCTGACGGAAGCAGACTCACGGCTCGCGACATTGTGGTGGCCGTCAATCGCGCTGCCGCGGCAGCCTTGCTCCCGAAAGAGTTTCACGGGCCGTGGTGCGACCGAGTCGATAAGTCAACACGGCTCGTCGCGTTTGCGGCCAGCCGCTCACCACTTGAGTCGCCCACACTCCTTGTGAGCGCAGACGCGGGCGGTCCAATCGACAACCTGAGCGTTCCGTCGGATATTGCCGCCGGCTACGCACCGCCTGGGGCTGCCCTCGTGATGGTGTCGGTGAGGGACGGCTGCAACGCAGAAGAAGACTCGCTGTCTCGCGCGATCCGCGACCAGGCCGCCGACTGGTTTGGGGAAAAGGTTCGCTCGTGGCGGGAGCTTGCGACAGTGCAGGTGAATCGTGCTCTCCCTGACGAGTCCCCGGCGGCAAGACGGCTACGGCCGCTGGAGCCGCGGCTCGGGGACGGCCTGTGGATCTGCGGTGACCACTGCGGCTCCGCTTCAATCAACGGGGCCCTGGCAAGCGGCCGAAGAGCAGCCGAAGCCGTGCTTGCCTGAG
This sequence comes from Pirellulales bacterium, assembly GCA_041746715.1. Classification (GTDB taxonomy): domain Bacteria; phylum Planctomycetota; class Planctomycetia; order Pirellulales; family UBA1268; genus QWPN01. Next base: position 20,196 of record JBGTGN010000125.1, read on the forward strand.
AAATCGTCTTTTTGGCCGTTAGATCGATCGTGACTCGGCGGTTTCCTGTCTATACAATTGATTGAAACGCCTGTTTGAAACGGTGTTTCGGAGCGACTTTATGATTCAGCAGGTATCTGAAAAGCAGGCTCGTGAGGCAGTGGGAGACGATCCACGAGAACGTCTGCTTCTGGCGGCAGGGCGTGAGTTTGCCGAGCGGGGCTACGAGGCTGCCACGGTTCGCGACATCTGCCTCGCGGCGGGCGCCAATGGAGCCGCGGTCAACTATTACTTCGGTGACAAGCGGCGGCTCTACATCGAGAGCGTCAAACATGCCCACGAACAGCGAGTGCGTCAGGTGCCCGAGCCCAAGTGGGCCCCTGGAACACCACCGCAGCAGAAACTTCGTGACTTCCTCGGGAATACGCTCGAACGGATGCTCGGGTTTGGCCAACCTCCGTGGCAGGTGAGGCTCATGCTCCGCGAGGTGCTTCAGCCGACCGAGGCCTGTCGCGAGCTCGTCGAGGACTATTTTCGCCCGCACTTTGATCTCCTCGTCTCAATTCTCGCCGAGCTCGCTGGCAGTCGTCTCGATGAGCCCCACCTCAGGCGGCTGGCGGTGAGCGTCATGGGGCAGTGCTTTGTGTACCGAGCGGCCGGCGATGTCGTCGGCATGCTCGTGCCAGAGGAGGAGCTTGCGACGCTTCACACGCTCGACGAATTGGCCGACCACGTTTCCGCGGTAACGCTTGCGGCCCTTGGAGCAGGGCCAGCACTTACCCTATCGACCGGCTCGCACACTGCCGCAGCTTCGGAGAGTCGTTCCCTATGACCACCGTGAACACCATGATCCGCTGGGTGATGCCGCTGGTGATCCTTGGCGCTGGCGTGGCTGTGTTCATGGCGCTTGGCAACCAGCCGCCGCCCGAACGAAAGCCAGTCGAGAAGGCGTCTGCGACACCGGTTCGCGCCATCGAGGTGGTCCGGGAGGCCGTGGGGCTTACCATCGATCTCGACGGCGTCGTGGTGCCGCTTCGCGAGGTGACGCTCGCGGCCGAGGTGCCCGGCCGTGTGCTTCGGAAGGCTGAGGCCTGTCGCGCTGGCCGCTACGTGGAGTCGGGCACGCTCCTCTTTGAGATCGATCCCCGCGACTACGATTTCAATGTGGCTCGCCTTGAACGCGAGGCCAGCCAGGCGGCCCTGGCAATTGAGGAGACCGAGGAGGAGATGAAGCAGAATGCCGCGGCGATCGGCCTGGCGACCCAGCAAATTGAGTTGGCTGGCCGTGAAGTGAAGCGTCTCGATGGCCTGAAGGCGGGCCGAATCGTGACCGAAGCGGAACACGATCGGGCGCTGCGTGAGGAGTTGACCGCCGTCACAACCCTCACGAATCTTCAAGGCCAGGCCAGAATTCTCCAGAAGAAAAAACATCGGCTCGAGGAGGCGAGAATCCTCGCCGGGACGATGCTCGATCAGGCGAAACTCGACCTCTCGCGAACACGTGTGGTGGCTCCGACCGACGGCATCATTGTCGACGACCCTGTCGAACAGGATTCGTATGTCGCCAAGGGTGCGACGCTCGTGACGATTGAAGATACAAGCAAGGCGGAGATTCGCACGAGCCTTGAGATGGACGATTTGGCCCGCGTCTGGCGGTCCGCTGGCCTCACGGACCCGCTCGCTGGAGGTCCACACGACCTCCCCGATACGCCGGTCACTGTGGAGCTTGGCGTCGGGGACCGTCGCTATGAGTGGGATGGTTTTCTTGCGAGGCAGGAGGGTCGAGGGCTCGATGAGAAGACCCGAACCCTGCCGTGTCGCGTGATTGTGCCCGAGCCGACGAAGGTGCGACCGCTCGACCGCTACGGGGCTCCCCTTCAGAGCACCCCGGCTGGTTCGCCGAGGTCGCTCATGCGGGGAATGTTCGTGGAGGTTCGGGTGCATGTCGATTCGCCACACGACATCGTCTCGATTCCCGAGGAAGCCCGGCGGCCGAACGGCGAGGTCTGGGTGATTCGCGACGGTCTTCTCACCATCCTGCGACCGAGGGCGGTCCAGGTAGTCGATGGACGGGCCCTGTTCGAGAGCGGACCCTCGGGCCTCGTGGCAGGTGACCGCGTGGTGACGAGCCAGATCAATCATCCTCGCACCGGAATGCCGGTCGCTGAGTTGGCTCCGTCCACTGCCGCGACCGCGGGTGAAAGGGACGACACGTGAGAACGATCGTTTCCTGGACGGTCCGAAACATGCCGGCCATGAACAGCCTCACGTTGGCGGTGCTCCTCGTGGGGGCGATGGCCTTCGCGTCGATGCGCCGCGAGGTGTTCCCCGAGTTCGATCTCGAAATTGTCCTCGTTACGGTGCCCTATCCAGGCGCGTCGCCCGAGGAGGTCGAGGAGGGTATTTGCCAGAAAATTGAGGAGGCCTGCCGAAGCGTCGAGGGTATCAAGAAGGTCACAAGCGTGGCCCAGGAAGGTGCCGGCTTCTGCGTTTTCGAGCTCCGTGAGAGCATCGACGACGTCCAAAAAACGCTCTCGGAGATCCGCTCGGAAGTCGATCGAATCCCCAGCTTTCCCGTACTTGCCGAAGACCCAAAGGTCGAGCAGGTGACGCTCCGCACGCCCGCGATCAAAGTGGGTGTGCTTGCCCCCAACGCGTCCGCGCTCGGTGAAGTCTCCGAGGAGGAGCTTCGAAATGTTGCTGAGGAAGTTCGTGACGACCTTCTGATGCTACCCGCAGTCTCCGCCGCCAATCTGCAGGGGGCCCGCGACTACGAGATCGATATCGAGATATCGGAGGTGACCCTCCGCAAATACGGCCTCTCGCTCCAGGACGTGGCCGGCATCGTCCGGCGAGAAAATCTCGAACTCCCGGGTGGCCTGATCCGTGGCGAGAGTGGCGAGATTCTCATCCGAGGCAAAAACAAGCGGTATTCGGGCGAGGAGATCGCCAAGTTGCCACTTGTCACGCTCCCCGATGGGCTCGTCCTGACAGTGGGTGACCTCGGGAGGGTTCGGGACGAGTTTGCCGACGTTGCGTCCACCAACCGGATCAATGGCCGGCAGGGGATGGTGATCTCGGTTGATCGAACGTCGAGCGAAGACCTTTTGGCGATGGTGGCGGCCGTCAAGCAGTATGTGGCTGACGGCGGTGCCCCTGAAGGATACGAGCTTGTCACATGGGCCGATCAGTCGATCGACGTACGCGACCGTCTCGACATGCTTGTCTCCAATGGCATTCAGGGGCTTGTGATCGTCTTCGTCGTCCTCGCGCTCTTCCTTGACCTCAAGATCGCCTTCTGGGTGGCCCTCGGCATCCCGTTTGCGATGCTGGGGACGGGCATGCTGATGTTTACCACCGACCAGACGCTCAACATGCTCTCGATGTTCGCGTTCTTGATGGCGATTGGGATCGTGGTGGATGATGCCGTCGTGGTGAGTGACAACATCGAGCGGCATCGCCGAATGGGCAAGAGCCTCACCGCGGCCGCCATCGACGGAACAGTCGAGGTGATTCCGAGCGTGATCTCAAGCGTGCTAACGACGGTGATCACCTTCATGCCGCTCTGCTTCGTGTCAGGTGTGATGGGCAAATTCATCGCCGTAATGCCCTTTGCATTCATCACCTCGCTCCTCATGTCGCTGGTCGAGTCCACGCTCATTCTGCCCGGCCATCTCGCCCACGAGAAGAACTTCGTGTTCACACTCTTGGGCATCGTGCTCTACCCTCTGCGTCCGCTTCTGGCCGTCGCGGCGCTGCTGCAGCGGGTCTGTGATCGGAGCCTCAAATGGTTCGTGAGGCGGGTCTATTCGCCGATCCTGGAAGTCGCCGTCGACAACCGCCTCTCGACCGTCGCCCTCGCGCTTTCCATTCTCCTTCTGGCGTTTGGCATCGTCCGCAGTGGGATCACACCCTTTGAACTGTTCCCGAAGATCGACGCCAATCGCCTCCAGGCCAAGATCGTCTTCCCCGATGGCACGCCGGTGAGTGTCTCAGAGGAGGCCACGCGGCGAATTGAGAAGGCCGCTTTTGAGGCATCCAAGAAATTTACGCCGGAGGGTTCCGAGCCGATCGTGACGCTCGTGCACCGTGCCGTTGGTCAGGTGGCTGCCCAGGGCGAAGTCGGCCCCGATGCCCGGATGAGCGGCAGCCATGTCGGAGCGGTAGCGATCGAACTGGTCGATGCGGAGACCCGCACGGTGACAAGCGAGGAGTTCATTAGCGAATGGCGACGCACGTCGGGAGACTTTCCCGGCGTGGAGTCACTTCTCTTCGGCATGGAGAACATCGGGCCCGGCGGCAAGATGATTGAGTTCAAACTGCTTGCGCAGTCGAGCCCCGAGGCGGTTGACCAACTCGAGGCCGCGGTCGAGCGGTGCAAGGAGTGGCTGGCCCAATACCCGGGTGTGATCGACATCGACGACGACTCGCGTCCCGGCAAGTGGGAGTATCAGATTCGGGTCAAGCCGCGGGCCGAGGCGCTCGGTGTCTCGCTCGAGGATCTCGCGAGCACCGTCCGAGCGAGCTACTACGGCGAGGAAGTCATGCGGCTCCAGCGAGGCCGGCATGAGGTCAAGCTCATGGTCCGCTATCCGCAGGACGAGCGACGGAGCCTGGCCACGCTCGACGACATCCGTGTTACCGGCCGCGACGGCGTCAAGCGACCACTGCGTGAACTTGCCGACATCACAGTCGATCGTGGCTACTCTGAGATCAATCGCCTTGATCAAAAGCGGGCCATCTCCGTGGTGGCCGATATCGACGTGGCCAAGAGCTCGCTCACGAGCGGGCAGGTCACAGCCGACATGGAGAAGCGGCTCATGCCCAAGCTGCTTCAAGAATTTCCGCTCGTGCAGGTGCGGTGGGAAGGGCAGCGAGAGCAAACGCAGGAGTCGCTCGAGAGCCTTGGCGTGGGGTTCATTGTCGCACTCTTTGCGATGTTCGTGCTCCTCACGATGGAGTTCAAGAGCTACTTCCAGCCGCTTCTCATCATTTTTGTCATCCCGTTCGGCATCGCCGGCGCCGTATTCGGACACGCCATCATGGGGATGCCGCTGACGCTTTTCAGCATGTTTGGCCTCGTGGCGCTTTCGGGTGTCGTGGTCAACGACTCGATCGTGCTCATCGATTTCATCAACCATCGCGTGCGGGCCGGTCATCCGCTTCGCGAGGCCCTCCGTGAGGCTGGCTGCCTCCGCTTTCGGCCGGTCATGCTCACGAGCCTGACGACGATCGGTGGGTTGATGCCGCTGCTCCTCGAGCGGAGCTTCCAGGCCCAGTTCCTCGTGCCGATGGCAACCTCGATGGCCTTTGGTCTCGCGACCACCACGTTTCTCGTGCTCATCCTCGTGCCGGTGATGTATTCGTTCTTCGGAACAAGCGCCCGCGACGGGCACCTCGAGGCGTCGGATCTGGAAGCGGCTGTTCGCGGGGCCGCAGCCGACGAAGAGGAAGCGGACGACGAGTGGCTCCCAGACGACCTCCGGCACCACGAGCCCCGGCGGCAATCGATGTCGGCGTGACACCCGTCGGTGGCGCCCCGGTTGCTCGGGCGTACCACACCGTAGCGGGTACGAGCACGGGAGCCCGGAGGTGCGAGCGGCGGCCGGAGGGCCGCAAAGGCCATGGATGGCTTTGCAGCCGTACAGCAGCCTCCGGGACTGGGTGAATGCGGGCCGCATTCGCTTCGCGGATGCTGTTCTCCGTGTTGGCGATGGATTGCCCGTGCCGCGTCGCCGGACGTTCGCTACGGGCATCCATGGCCTTCGCTCACTCGATGTAGCCCTCGCTTCGCCATCCTGGCTCCGCTCGGCCTACAACGCCGGCTCCGCGTCACGGGCAACCCTCGCCGGTAACGCTGCTCGGTATTGGAACGGCGTAGCACGCAGCGGGCGAAGCCCTCTGCGTGCATGAGGTGGCGCCCCGGTTGCTCGGGCGTACCACACCGTAGCGGGTACGAGCACGGGAGCCCGGAGGTGCGAGCGGCGGCCGGAGGGCCGCCAAGCTCGCCGGGGCCATGGATGGCCCGCCGAGCGTAAAAAATAGAGCCCCGCCGGTCCTGAAGATAGATGGCTCATACCAGCCAGTGGCAGATGTCGCCGTCTTGCATCACGTATTCCTTGCCCTCGACCCGAAGCTTGCCGTGGGCGCGAATCTCCTTCTCGGTCTTGTAGGTCTCGAGATCTTCGAGCGAATAGATCTCGCCGCGGATGAACTTCTTCTCGAAGTCGGTGTGTATCACGCCCGCAGCCTGGGGAGCCGTTGCACCGACGGGAATCGTCCAGGCGCGTACCTCTTTCTCACCCGCGGTGAAGTAGCTCTGGAGACCGAGTGTGCGGTAGGCGGCCCGCGCGAGCGCCCCGAGAGCGGGCTCGGTGAGGCCGACGCCGGTGAGCATTTCACCGCGGTCGGCCTCGTCGAGCTCGGCCAGCTCCGCCTCGAACTTCGCACACACTGGCACCACTTCGGCACCCGATTCGGCCGCCTGTTGGCGGACGGCCTTCACGAGATCGCCCTCGCCGTTGATGTCGCCTTCGTCAACGTTGGCCGCATAGAGAATCGGCTTCGCCGTGAGGAGGCCAAACTCCTTGACCGCCGCCCTATCGCCGTCGGAGAGCGCGAGCGTTCGCAGCGGCTTGTCGGTGCGGAGATGCTCCACGCACTTCTTCATGGCGTCACACTTGAGCCGCGCCTCCTTGTCGGCACTCTTCGCGGCCCGCTCGACACGGGGCAGCAGATTCTCGAGGTGCTGCATGTCGGCGAGCAAGAGCTCGATCTCGATCGTCTCCATGTCAGACACGGGATCGACCTTGCCGGCCACGTGGATCACGTCGGGGTCTTCGAAGCAGCGGACCACCTGGATGATGGCATCGACCTCGCGGATGTGGGAGAGAAACTTGTTGCCGAGTCCCTGCCCCTCGCTTGCCCCCTTCACGATGCCCGCAATGTCGACGAGCTTGAGGGCTGCGGGGATCACCTTCTGTGGCGGGATGAGCGCCGTAATCCGCTGGAGCCGGCCATCGGGCACACTCACCATGCCCTCGTTCGGCTCGATCGTGCAGAAGGGGTAGTTCGCGCTCTGCGCCGCCTTCGACATTGTGAGGGCGTTGAAGAGTGTGCTCTTGCCGACGTTCGGAAGACCGACGATCCCTGCTTCCATCTGAAGCTCCATGTGCGGGGGTGAAAGCCGCCATCATAATGACTGCCATGAAACCGTCATCGCGGCCGCTCACCCAGGCCTCCTTCGATCGGCCTGCCGAGCATGTGGCCCGAGAACTGCTCGGAAGCTGGCTCGTGGTGAGAGGATCGGGCGGCCGGGTCACACGGCATGTCGTTGTCGAGACGGAGGCGTACCTCGGAGCCCACGATTTAGCCTGCCACGCGGCTCGTGGGATGACGCGACGCAACGCCGTGATGTTTGGGCCAGCCGGGGTCTGGTACGTCTATCTCTGCTACGGAATGCACTGGATGCTCAACGTGGTCACAGGGCCGCCGGGCGTGCCAGCGGCTGTCCTGATTCGTGGCGTCGGCGATTTCATTGGCCCTGGCCGCCTCACGAAGGGGCTCGGCATCAATGCCGGGCACAACGGCCGGAAGGCAGGGCGAGCGAGCGGGTTGTGGCTTGAGGAAGGACTGGCTGTCCCGAGCCGCCTGGTCTCGCAGACACCCCGGATCGGCGTCGCCTATGCGGGTGAATGGGCAGCCAAGCCCTTGCGGTTTGTCGTCGATCCGAAAAGATTGCCTATGATTGAAAGGAATGGGACGAGGAGTCTGAGTCGCTTGAGGAGGACCGAGTCATGATGATCAGGCTCCACACGGTTGGCCGAATCTTGGTCGTGATCGCGGCTGTGGTGCCAGGAGGTATAGGCATGGTGATGGCAGACGACGCTGCACCGAAACTCACGAAGGCGACATTCGCCGGAGGCTGCTTCTGGTGTACCGAAGCGGTCTACGAGCAGATCAAGGGCGTGAAGAGCGTCACGAGCGGCTACCTCGGCGGGTCGGTTGCTGATCCGACATACCGAGATGTCTGCACCGGCCTCACCGGCCATGCCGAAGCGGTGGAGATTGAGTACGACCCGGAGGTTGTGCCATACGAAAACCTTCTCGAGGTCTTCTTTGCGACACACGACCCCACGACCAAGAACCGGCAGGGGGCCGATGTCGGCACGCAGTATCGCTCAGGGGTCTTCTATCACGACGACGAGCAGAAGCGGATCGCCGAGGATGTGATCGCGAGGCTCGACGCGTCGGGAGCATTCCCTGGAAGAATAGTCACGGAGGTGACGAAGGCATCAACGTTCTACCCCGCTGAGGACTACCACCAGGAGTATTTCGCCAACAACCCAAGGCAGCCGTATTGCCAAGCGGTGGTCGGCCCGAAGGTCGAGAAGGTTCGCAAGGTGTTTCGCGAGCTTTTGAAGGAATAGCTCCGGCTTATTCGCGTGCTGGTAGGACTGAAGTGACGTCCTGCGTGGCGCGGGGTGACCCGTGCCGCATCGCCGGACGTTCGCTACGGCCATCCATGGCCTCCGCTCACTCGATGTTTGCTTCGCTTCGCCATCCTGGCTTCGCTTGCAAACAACGCCGGCTCCACGGCACGGGCCACCCCGCGCTGATGCCGTCGTTCTGTGCGCCCCGGTTGCTCGGGCGCACTACACCGTAGCGGGTACGAGCACGGGAGCCCGGAGGAGCGACCGGCGGCCGGAGGGCCGCGAAGCTCGTCGGGGCCATGGATGGCCCGACGAGCGTAAAGCAAGTTTGCTTCGCTTCGCAATCCTGGCATCGTTCGCAAACAACGCCGGCTCCACGGCACGGGCCACCCCGCGCTGGACCCCCGGCAGTGGGGCAGCAGCACGACGCGTGTGAATGTCGCACTTGAGTCATGCATGGCATTGCAGCCACAACCGTTACGCGTCGGCGTAGCGTGCAATGAGCTCGCCAGCTTCGACAGGTGTGCCAGGGGAGACGAGCACCTCGGCGAGCGTGCCGTCGCGTTCGGCATAGAGCGTCGTTTCCATCTTCATCGCCTCGAGGCTCAGGAGCTTCTGGCCCTTCTTCACCTTGTCACCGGTGCGCACGGCCACCGTGACGACGAGGCCCGGCATCGGCGCCGCCACTTCGCGGGCGTCACCTGGCGTGGCCTTCGGACGCTTCTGCACCTTGGCATCGAGCGAGCGATCGGCGATCGATACGCTCCGGGGCTGGCCGTTGAGCTCGAAGAACACGGTGCGGGTGCCGTCGGCGTGCGGCTCACCGACGGTCAGCAGACGGATCACGAGCGTCTTGCCTGGTTCGATCTCAACGGCGAGTTCCTCTCCCGGTGTGAGGCCTTCGAGAAAAGCCGGCGTCGGGAGAACACTCACATCGCCATACATGGCTCGATGCCGTGCAAAATCCTGGAACACTCGCGGGTAGAGAAGCCACGAGAGCACTTCACGGGGAGTCGCCTCGTAGCCCACAAGCTCGCTCGTGGCCTTGGCTGCCGCCTGAAAATCAACGGGAGGCATCGATTCGCCGGGCCTGCCCGACACGATCTCGCCGCTCTTGACGACCCGCTTCACGACCGCTGGCGGGAATCCACCCGGGGGCTGCCCCATGCGACCGGCCAGGAGATCGATCGCCGACTCGGGGAACGCAATCTCGCGGGAGTCATCGACGAGATCGTCGGCCGAGAGCCCATTCGTCACGAGCAAGAGCGCGAGGTCGCCGACTGCCTTGCTGGTGGGCGTCACCTTCACGATGTCGCCGAGCACGCGATTGACGTCGGCGTAGGCTCTGCAAACTTCTTCCCAGCGATCCCCGAGGCCAAGCGCCTTGGCCTGCTCGAGAAGGTTCGTGAACTGTCCGCCTGGCATTTCATGGAGGTAGAGGTCGGCGTCGGGCGCCTTCATGCCGCACTCAAACGCGGTGTAGTGGTCCCGCACGGCAAACCAGTAGTGGGCCAGGCGACGCAGGTTGTCGGTGTTGAGGCCGGTGTCGAGCGGCGTGTGCTTGGTGGCATCGACGAGCACGTTGAGGTTCGGCTGACTCGTGAGGCCGGCGAACGGCGCCATCGCGGCATCGACTACACGTGCGCCATGCTTCGCCGCTTCGAGCAGCGTTGCGAGCTGTGAGCCTGCCGTGTCGTGCGTGTGAAAATGGATCGGGATGCCGATCTCTTCGTGGAGCGCTGCCACGAGCTTTGCCGCGGCAAAAGGCTTGCAGAGGCCGGCCATGTCTTTGATGGCCAGCATGTGCGCTCCGTGTTTTTCCAGTTCCTTGGCGAGATCGACGTAGTAGGCAAGCGAATACTTCGTGCGGGACGGATCGAGCACATCACCCGTGTAGCAAATGGCGGCCTCGCAAATCGCACCACTCCCAAGGACAGCATCCATTGCCACCCGCATGTTTGGCACCCAGTTAAGCGGGTCGAACACACGGAAGACATCAATCCCGGCCGCCGCTGACTCCTTCACAAATTCTTGGACCACGTTGTCGGGATAGTTCGTGTAGCCGACGGCATTGCTCGCCCGCAGGAGCATCTGAAAGAGGATATTGGGAATACGCTCGCGAAGCTGGAGGAGCCGATCCCAAGGACACTCCCTGAGAAACCGCATCGACGTATCGAACGTGGCCCCGCCCCACATTTCGAGCGAGAAGAGCCCCGAGCCGAGCCGAGCATAGGCATCGGCTACCGCGAGCATGTCGTAGCTTCGCATGCGTGTGGCCAGCAGCGACTGATGGGCATCCCGCATCGTCGTGTCGGTGACGAGCAACCCCTTCTGATCGCGAACCCATACGGCAAATTTCTCGGTGCCCAGTTCCTTGAGCCGATCGCGGGTGCCCTTCGGGGCCAGAGCGACTGCGTCGACGAGGGGCAGCGGCGCGGGCTCTCGGCGTGCTGCGACAGCACGCCCAGTGACAAGTGTATTCCCGTTCACAATGACATCACCGAGATACTCGAGAAGCCTCGTGGCCCGATCCCGTCGCACGGGGAAATCAAACAGGCTTGGTGTCTCGTCGATGAAGCGGGTCGTACATTCGCCTGCCAAAAACTCCGGCCGCGTGACGAGGTTGATGAGGAACGGAATGTTCGTCTTCACCCCGCGAACGCGAAACTCCTGGAGGCACCGCTCGACGTGGCCTGCTGCTTCAGCAAGCGTGAGGCCGCGTGCGGTCACCTTGACGAGGAGCGAATCGAAGTAGGGCGTGACAACCGCCCCCGAAAAGGCGGAACCGGCATCGAGTCGGATGCCCATGCCGCTCGCCGAGCGGTACGCGGTGATTCGGCCGTAGTCGGGCAGAAACCGGTTTTCGGGGTCTTCGGTGGTGACACGGCACTGGATCGCCGTGCCCATCGACCGAATCTCCGTCTGATCGCCGAGGCCAACCTCCGGGGCAGCCAGCTCAAACCCTTCGGCCACGCGGATCTGACGGCGAACGATATCGACGCCGGTGATCTCTTCGGTAACCGTATGCTCCACCTGGATTCGCGGATTTACTTCGATGAAGTAATAGCGGCCGGTGTCGGCATCGACGAGAAACTCGACGGTGCCAGCGTTCTCATAGCGGGCGGTCCGGCCGATCGCGAGCGCCGCGTTGCAGATCGCCTCGCGGAGGCTCGGCTCGAGATTCGGGGCAGGCGCCACCTCGACCACCTTCTGATGCCGACGCTGCACCGAGCAGTCGCGTTCATGGAGATGAACGAGGTTTCCGTGCAGGTCGCCAAGCAATTGCACTTCGATATGCCGCGCCCGCTGAATGAATTTTTCGACGAACACACTCGCCGACCCAAAGGCGGACGTGCTTTCCCGCTGGGCGCTTTCGAGGGCAACGGCCAACTCCTCCTCACCACGCACGACTCGCATACCGCGGCCGCCGCCACCGTGGGCTGCCTTCAGAATCACGGGGTAGCCGAGGTCGTGGGCGATCTTCTTGGCATCGGCGAGGCTTGTCAGGGGCTTTGGGCTTCCGGCGAGGATCGGCACGCCCGCGCGACCTGCAAGGTCACGGGCCGCGGTCTTGTCGCCGAGCGTGCGGAGCAGCTCGACACGTGGCCCAACGAACGTGATGTCAGCGGCCGCACATGCCGCCGCAAACTCAGGATTCTCGGAGAGAAACCCGTAGCCCGGGTGAATCGCATCGACGCCACGATCCTTCGCGATCGTGATGATCGCGGCAATGTCGAGATACGAGCGAATTGGCTCGCCGGGCTTGCCCACGAGGTACGCCTCGTCAGCCTTGAAGCGGTGCAGGGCAAAGCGATCTTCGTGGGCATAGATCGCCACTGTGCGGATGCCGAGCTCGTGGGCGGAGCGGAAGACGCGGATGGCGATCTCGCTGCGATTGGCAACGAGGAGTTTCGTGATTGGACGCATGGCCTACCTGACGTGGAATCGGGACAGGCCGACTAATGTACCGTGGCCCGTTCTCACTCCGCGAATGCTACGTCTCCACCGGCTCGGGGCTGCCCGTGTCATGGCGCCGGACGCTCGCGGCGGGCCGCGCACAACGGCGAGGCCGCTACCGGAAAATTGGCAGAAATCAGAATCCGCTTCCTTTCCCGCCGCCGACAGTACAAGCGAATTTCGGGCCGGCATCTTCGAAGGTGTCGAGCGTGATAACCAAGAGGTTGCCCATACGGACGAAGAACGACCGGTCGTGGTGCGCTGTGGGCCCGTAGCGGGGCATGCGCATGAGTGTGGTGAACTGCTCGGGCACGGACGTGAAGCGAATGGCGTTCGAATTCGGTTGTGCGACGGTTGTTCAAAGATACAAGCGGACCGAGGGAATGCCGTCATGGACCAGGGGAACGTTCGTCGGCGTAGCTGGGCCTTAGATAATGAGGCACGAGGGTGAGGGGGTCGTCGAAGTCGCCGGCGGAGGCTCGCGCGAGACCGATTGCCGAGGCGACGGTCGCGTTCGGAAACCAGGCCTCGGGCGAAGGGACCCTGTGGCCGGCCGTGGCGAGGCGGTCCTTGATGACTGCGAGGGCAGGGCCGGAGACAAGTGACTTGGGTGGAAGGCCAGCGATCCAGGCTTCGGCTGTGAGGAGCAGCGGCGGGCTGAGCTGCCAGGGGCCCTCGCCTTCAGCCGGTGTGACGGTTGCGGCGTAGACCTCGGCCCGGCCGGCGTCGAACGCGATTTCGATGGGCACGGGAGTGTGGGCCGTGACGTGCGTGGCCGCCCGAGCGGTTTCCCTGGCAACGACCTCAAAACCGCAGACACCGACGAGTTTTGAGGAGTTTGCCCAGGCGATGGCTTTGGCGGCGGCGATGCCCACCCGCAGGCCGGTAAAGGATCCGGGGCCCCGAACCACCACCACAAGCTCGGCGTCGGAGAGTCGCCAACCAGTCTCCGCGACGGCTTCCGCGAGGGCTGCCGCGACCCGCTTTGCGTGCTCTCCCGCCGCTCCTAAGGGCCGTTTGGCAAGCGTAGCACCATGTCGGGCGACGACGCTTCCGGCGGCATGGCTCGTGTCGATGGCGATGGTTTTCATCGTGTTGCTTGCGGCTGCGCGGAAGTCATCCTTGACCGTGAACGGCTTCGGTCGTAGCCTGCAAATCTATTCTGAATCAAGTCGATGCCTGGAACACCGCCGCGGAGCGGTTCGCAGGCCCGGGGGACAACGGTTCGGAATCGCCAGGGCGAACCGGGAATCTCCGTGAAGCGGGCCATCATCAGCGACATCCATGGAAACCTCGAGGCGCTCCACGCCGTGCTCGAGGATATCGACCACCAGTTGGTAGACGAGATCGTCTGCCTTGGTGATGTGGTGGGCTATGGGCCGAATCCATGCGAGTGCGTCAAGCTCATCCGCGATCGATGCAGCGTCGTGATCCTTGGCAATCACGATCAGGGTGCCCTTTTCGATCCCGATGGCTTCAATTCGGGCGCCGAGCGGGCAATCCGCTGGACCCGCGGCCAGATCGAGATGCACGACCGGCTGCCGCGAAACTCAGCCGAGCAGCTCTACGACTTCCTCGGCGAGCTCTCCCGCAACCACACTGAGGGCGTGAGCCTCTTTGTCCACGGTTCAGCCCGTCGGCCGCTCGACGAATACGTCTTTCCTGAAGATATCTACAACCCCCTGAAGCTCGAGCACATCTTCGAGCTCGTGCCCCAGTATTGTTTCCAGGGCCACACCCACATTCCAGGGGTGTTCACGACCTCGCCGGAGTTCATTTCCCCGGGCGTTCCCCAGGGTGAGAAGGAAGTGGCGATCAACCTCCCCGTCGGCAAGGCCATGGTCAATGTCGGCTCTGTAGGACAGCCCCGCGACGAAGATCCGCGAAGCTGCTATGTGCTCGTGGAAGACGATCAACGGGTTCGATTCCGTCGAATCTCCTACCCCATCGAGACCACGCGTCGGAAGATCCACGCGATTCCCGACCTCGACAACTTTCTGGGCGATCGGCTTCTGGTAGGGCGGTAGGTACTGCCCTGAGGCGGCCTGGCCGTCGGCGGGTATACTTCCGCCTCCCTCCTGGAACAGCTTGTGGAACGTCGTTACGTCGTCTTCTTCGCCATCGCGCTGGCGATTGTCATTTCGAGCCAGGTTCTTCAGGCGTGGCTGTTTCCTGCGCCGCCCCCCGCGGCCGTCGCGGAGAAGAAGCCCGCGAACCCCGAGGCCGAACCTGCCGCCGAGGCGAAGACCGAAGACCCTCCCGCTGCCGAGACGGTCATCGAATCTGCCGAGGACTCGCCGACCGATGATGCCGCAGCCCGCACGCGGTTCACGCTCGGATCGCTTGACCCAAAAGACCCCGCTCGGATGCTCGTCACGCTCACGAGCCGCGGGGCAGCCGTTGAGCGGATCGAACTTTCCAACGACCGCTTTCACGACCAGGAAGACCGCGCGGGCTACCTTGGGCACCTCGCTACTGAAGCCACAGACGACGGCTGCCGCGTGACGGTCGTGGGACCAGGCACGCCGGCTGCCATCGCAGGCATTCACGTTGGCGACGTGATCGTGCGGGTGGCGGGTGCCGCCACGGCCGACCCTGCGGCGCTGGCCGACGTGCTCTCCCAGACAAGGCCTGACAGAAAAGTTTCAATCGATGTCGTGCGGGGTGATGTCGCGACCTCAGTGGAGGTGCTCCTCGGCCGACGGCCTCTTGAGGTCATGCGTCCCGAGTTTCGTGGAAGGCCGGTCGTCGATCCAGACTCGCATCCCCATGATCCGATGTCGTTTCTGCTTTCGGTCGAGGCACGCGATGGCCGCCGCCGCAGCGAGCCGCTCGATGAGATTGCTGGCCAGGCGCTTGCCGCCATCGACTGGCACGCGACGCTCTCCGCAGACGGACGGAGCGTGCGGTTTACACGAACACTCTCGGGCGGCCTCGTCGCCAGCAAGGAGTACCGACTTGCGACTCCGACAGATGGCCCGGGCTACTCCCTCGAGCTCGTCGTGGGGCTTGAGTCACCTGAGAAGGACACCGTGGTGACCTACGCGCTCGACGGTCCCACAGGCCTGCCTACTGAGGGCTGGTGGTACGCGCAGCGGGTGTGGCATGATTTCTGGAGCTCGCTCGCCGTTCGCGACGTCGCCCTTCGATTCGTCGGCAGTGAGAGCGCACTTGTCAGCGGCCTCAAAACACTCGACGACACGCTCGAACGGCCCGCGATCACCGTGATGCCAGAGAAGCCGCTCTCGTTTGCGGGTGTCGATGCGCTCTACTTCGCCTCCGCGCTGATTCCCGCCATCGGTGATGGCGCCCCTGCACTCGCCGAGGTGCGGTCGATCGCGGTTGGCAGGCCAACCGAACCAGCCCGCAAGAAGCTCGTCAATGTCACGGCTCGGATCGTGTCAGATAACCTCGAGGTCGGTCCTGGTCGCCCGATCCGTCATCGGTACACGATCTTTGCCGGCCCCAAAAAGCCTGATCTGTTGCGGGAGTTTGGGGCTCCCAAAGCCAGGATGGATGACCTCGTCTATTACGGATGGTTTGGCTGGGTGGCCAGGCCCATGATCGCGCTGCTTCACGGGCTCCATGCGGTCATACGAAACTACGGGATCGCGATCATCTTGCTCACGGTGCTTGTTCGTGGAGCGATGTTCCCGATCAGCCGGAAGCAGGCAATCTCGTCGCAAAAGATGCAGGCCCTTCAGCCCGAGATGAAGGTCATCAATGAGAAATACAAAAACGACTCCGAGAAGCGTGGCCGGGCGGTGCAGGAGCTCTGGCGGAAGCACGGAGTAAACCCTGCTGCCGGCTGCCTCCCGGTGTTCATCCAGATTCCGATCTTCATGGGGCTCTACCGGGCGCTTGCGACCGATGTTGAGCTCCGCGAGGCGCCCCTCTTCACGAACGCGATCCGCTGGTGCTCCAACCTCGCCGCTCCCGACATGCTCTGGGATTGGACAGGCTACCTGCCCGGATTTCTGACGTCGCCCGAGGGCTGGCTTGGCCCGTTCCTCAACGTGTTTCCGCTGGTGACGATCGGCCTCTTCCTCTGGCAGCAAAAGCTCTTCATGCCGCCGGCGATGGATGAGCAGCAGCGGATGCAGCAGCAGGTCATGAACTACATGATGTGGTTCATGGCAGTGATGTTCTTCAAGGTGCCGTGCGGCCTCTGTCTCTATTTCATCGCGTCGAGCCTGTGGGGCATCGCCGAGCGTCTCCTCTGGTTGCCGAAGCCGGGCTCCGTGGTCACGGCAGGAGGCCTTCGCGTTGTTGATGCCCCGTCACAACCCACCGCTGCCGCCAGCGCTGCCCGCGAACGCCGCCAGGCCCGCAAGCGTCAGCGGTAGTCTTGTTCGCGGCCGCCATGTTTTCCACGACTGACCTCATTGTGGCCGCTGCCACCCGTGAGGGCCCGGGGGCGCTCGCGATTATCCGACTCGCCGGGGATGGGCTCGAACGGGTGCTC
This sequence comes from Pirellulales bacterium, assembly GCA_041746715.1. Classification (GTDB taxonomy): domain Bacteria; phylum Planctomycetota; class Planctomycetia; order Pirellulales; family UBA1268; genus QWPN01. The sequence goes on from JBGTGN010000125.1 coordinate 37,029, forward strand.
ACGGGGCTTTTTGATGCGAACACCCTTCCTCGGCCGGGCGACCCTCCCAGGGTGATGCCATGCTGCCTTGCCGCGGCGGGGCTCGGTCGCGAGTGGGGCAGTCTCCAGCTCGAAATGCTCGTGTGGCCTGGGCCGGGCGGGCCGATTGGTGGTCCGCTCGCCGAGGTGCATTTGCCAGCCTGCGGACCGCTCATGGCCATCGTCATCGCCGAGGCATGCCGCCTCGGCTGCCGGCAAGCCCGCGGGGGTGAATTCACGCTGCGGGCGTTCCTGAGTGGACGCATGGATCTCATGCAGGCTGAGGCGGTGGTGAGCGTCACCGATTCCCGCTCCCCCGCCGAGCTCACCGCCGCGCTTGATCGGCTGGCAGGCGGTGCCGGGCAGGCGCTCACAACCGTGCGGAACGACTTGCTCGACCTCCTCGCCGACATCGAGGCCGCGATCG
>JBGTGN010000126.1:0-19805 GCA_041746715.1 Pirellulales bacterium
CGGCGGTCGTGCCGATCACATGCGTGGCCGGCACGAGGTCGGCCGCCAGCTCGAGCACCGGGCGGATCGCGCCGCCATACGCAGCCGAGATGAACACCACGCCGATATCAGCCGGAGAGCCCTCTCCGATCGCGGCCACTGCCACGGCGACAGCCTCGCGGAGCGCCACGTCGAGCTGCGGCGCAGTCGAACTCCCGCAGCCGCAACGCGGCTCGCTCGACCCAGTGCCATCCGCATGCCCTGCTGTCACGTGACGATCTCCGCGAAGGACGTGACCGAAGGGTGCTCAAAGAGCCCGCCGGCATCACGGTTGCCCGGCCGCACCGCAATGGCGGTCTGCATGCCCGCGGCGCGGGCCGCATCGAGCTCAGCGCCTACGTCACTCACGAAGAGCACCTGCCGCGGGGCGAGCCCCATGTCGGCGGCGATTGTCTCGTAGCTCGAGGCCTCCCGCTTGGGCCCGGTCGTCGTATCGTAATGGCCGCGAAGGGACGCGGTCAGATCTCCAAACGCCGTGTGACTGAAGAAAAGCTGTTGGGCCTCGATGGAACCCGATGAGTAGATTCGCACGTCGAGCCCGGCGTCGGCCCACGCGGAAAGCGCCGGTGGCACGTCGTCAAACACGTGGGCCACGATCTGCCCCGATTCATAGCCGCTTCGCCAGATCATGCCCTGAAGGGCCTTGAGCGACGTCTCTTTCACGTCGCGATTCATGAGGTCGATCGCGGCGAGGGCCGCCCGCGTGGGATCGGCAGCGATCTCGTCGGGCGTCATCGTGGCGCCGGCGGCCGTGGCTGCGGTCATGGCCGCAGCGAGGCTGAGCACCTGCGGATCACCGCGGTGCGTCGCGAGAAACCCGCCGACTTCCTTCCGTGCATACGCAAAGAGCACGTCGTAGACAAACGCGATACTCGATGTCGTTCCCTCGACATCGAGAAGTATTCCCCGGCCGTCGAAGACGATCACGAGGCCGCCTTTCCGGCGGACGACGCACGACCTTCGCCGCGGAGCCACGCGGGGCCCAGGCAGAGTGGCTCATAGGCCGCATGCACACCGTCGCCGATATAGAAGGGCGTCCAGCCGGTGGTGTCTTGAAAGAGCCGGATCGCACGGATTCGACGATCGCCGCAGAGATCGAACCAGTGTCGTGTGCCCATTGGCACGCTGATAAGGTCGCCGGCATGCACCTCGATGCCAAACACCGGCCGATCACCGGGGTTGATGTGGAAGACTCCGCTGCCTTGAAGAATGAACCGCACCTCGTCTTCGGTGTGCGTGTGTTCTTTGTTGAACTTCTGGAGCATCGTGTCGAGATTCGGCGTGTCGGGACGTACGTCGATGACGTCGGCCGTCACGAAGCCACCGCGGGTCTTGAGCTCGTCGATCTCGGGGGCATAGGCCGCGAGGATCGCCTCGGGCGGCGCGGAAGGATCGACGCGGTCTTCGAGCGGCCAGATCTCGTAGTGGAGGCCGTGGTCTTTCAAGAACTGCGCGACCTCGACCGGGTCGGTGATCCGGCGGGCCTCGGCGGGCACGGTGACGATCGCCATCGGAAAATCTCCAAGCGGAACGGTGTGCAGAAATCAACGGAACTCGAATGCCGCGATAGCGTGAGCCTCGCCCCTGCTACTGCTACTGCTGCGCCTGCTGCATGGCCGCGTGGCCTGACGGGAGCGTGCGGCTACGGGCCACGCACTCGAAGAGAAACTCAAAAATCTCGATATGTCTACGGGCCTCCGCAAGATCGCGGCCCCAGGTGTAGAGGCCGTGCCTCGCGATCAAGAAACCGTGGAGCGGTGGTCGGCCCGGCGAGGTGAAGTCGAGCCCGGCGAACCGTTCCTTGATCCGCGCCGACAGCTCCCGCATGTCCTGCGTGTTGGCAAAGATCGGCACGTCTTCATGGGTATCGTGCGTTGTGATGCCCTCCAAACCTTTCAGCATCTCGTAGCTGGCGATCCGGAGCGTGCCCACGCGTTGGCCCGGAGGAAGGTCGGCCCCCCCGAGGATCGTGCCCCATGGGGAGTGCGTATGGAGCACCGCCCCGACCGACGGCATGAGCTCCGCGATCGTGCAGTGGAGAAGTGTCTCGGCCGAACTGCGAAGGTCCGAGCCATCGGCGACGCGGCCGAGGGAATCGACGCGGACAAAATCGTCGCGGGTGAGGGCCGACTTGTCTTTGCCGCTCACCGTCACGAGCAGTTCGAGCGGATTTCGCGACAGGATGACACTGTAGTTACTACTCGTGCCGAGCGACCATCCGCGGCCGTGAAACTCCCGACCGATGCTGCGGAGCTCGTCGATAGCGTCAGCCGTGTGGAGGGTGGTGGGCGTGCTCATGCCCCGAATCTACGAAAGACCCTGGGGCAGCCGCAATGAGCCGGCGCGGCCTTCGGTGATGACTACAGGTATGGGGAGAAAAGCCGGGCCTCGAGGTCGCTGCCATTCGTCTCGACGTTGACCTTGAAATGGAGCCGCATCGAGCGGTCGTCCCAGTTGGCGCTACCTACCGCGGCCCACGAGATGTCCGCAAGATGCCTCGGCTATGCGCGGAAATGGCCGATCAGCCACCAACCCGTCGCGAACGTGCTGTTTCCGTCATGAGATCGCTCAGGGCGTCACGCCCTGCTCACGGTGTCTTCTGGCGGATCGCGAGCACCGGGCAAGGAAGGGTCGGGTGTCGGTGGCTGGCGAAGCCGTGCACGAGACCGTTCTTCTCAATCTCGGCGGTTTCGCGGACCACGATTAGCGTGATCGTTGAACCGGCACGCTCACGGAGGTAGTCGGTGAGGAGAGCGCCGGCGATTCCGAAGCGACCCTCCTGAACGCCTTGGGCCATGACGAAAGAGCCCAACCGACGCACCATTGCAAGGTTGATCCCGACACCCGGTCCGTCGATGCTCGCCGGCGCGTTGTGTGGCGTCAGTGAGTCCTCATTCCATATCGCATCGTCGTCAAGGAGCCCATAGACCGTGAAGGTTGAGTCCGGCACGTGGGTTGCAAGCCCGAGGCCAGTCGGCGCGAAAAACAGCGAGAGCTCGGCCTCTTCAATGTGTCCAGGATCCAATTCCGCGAGGTCGAATTCGAGATACGCTTTCCGATTGAAGCCCGTCTCGCCATTTTTCAGATAGAGGAGAACCTCAGAGTCTTGTTCGAGCAGAGGGCCGATGTAGGCGTCTTGGGCTGCCTCCATCCGCGTCCAGTCATGACCGCGCCACGGTGGTTGGACCGGCTGCGGCTGAATCAGTTCTTGGGCACCGTCGGTCGCTGGGCCTGTCTCGTGCCCGATGGTCGCGTTGTGTTGGCCAGTGGAAAGGGCGACAACTTTACCATCGGTGGGATTTTCCACATCGACCCGGCCCTCGAACACCTGGGTCAGCGTGCCTCCCGTGACAGGATCGAAGGTGACCGAAAACCGAGTTCCATGATCAATCACACGCGCCGAGGGTGTCTCGATCCAGAAGCCGATGGCAGAATCTGGCACGTCTGCTACCGCCGTGCCCCGAAGCACACGGCACCGCATCGCATCGATGAGGTCCAGCTCGGCCGGTGCCTCGAGTGAGACGGTCGCACCTGAATCGAAGCGGATGGTCGCGATGCCCGATGCGAGCCGCATGGTTCCCGCTCCGAGCCGGGAACCCTCTGCGGTGGGGAGCTCACTGCCAGCCCACTGTGCGGCTCGCCCATGCTTTAAGGTGGCGAAAGACCTCGAATCGGGCCACAGGCCCGCGGCCAGGAACGCGAGGCAGGCTGCGGCGGCGACGATTGTGGCGCCAACGACAAAACGCCGTGGCTTCCCGCTCCGCGCCGCTGGAGAAGGCATGAAGTCTACCGCTCTTCCTTCTGCATACTCGAGGTGGAGGCGAGCATGGACCTTCATCTGTTCACGGTAGATCCGCCGCGCTTCGTGGTGGGCCGTCAATATCCCGTTGAGCGCGAGAGTGCCCTCGGCATCGAGATGACCATCCACCACCTCGGCGATCAGGGCGAGGAGCTGCTTTCGATCGAAGGTGGGGCGACTCATGGTGCTGTCTCCCCGAGTTTCATGCTGATGCAAAGCTGCAGCGCCTCTCGGATGCGCATCAGTACCATTTTCATCGCGCTCTCGTTCTTGCCTTCATCAGCCGCCAGTTTCCTCACGGAGATGCCGTCATGGTAGCGACGTTTGAGGAGGCTTCGCCGCCGCTCGGTCAACTGCCCCAAGCAGTCCCGCAAGGCAAGGGTGCGCTCGTAGTCCTCGGCGGCATCCTCCTCTTCCTCTGAGGCGATCAGGGCGAGGAGTTCCTCACCCAGAACGGTCGGGCCGCGCTTTCGATCGCGGAGGAAGGCGAGCGTCTGAAAGTAGGCGCACCGCCTTGCCCAGGCCCCGAAATCGGTGCCTGGGGCGAAGGTGTCGCGGCGGCGCCATAGGACAAGATTCGTCTGCTGGATGACGTCCCTCGCGTCATGTGGATTGCCGAGCAAAGTGACGACGTAGCCGAAGAGCGGATTTTGCCAGGCGGTGAGCGCTTGCACGAACTGCTGGTCGGGATCGTCCATGGTGGCTCAGGAAAGAAAAAACCCTGATGGCGCTTGTGGCAAGGCCGTCAGGGCAGGTCCTGCTCGGATGGGATGGCCGTCACCTTACCGCCACCGGCGACGGAGCATCATAAGTAGGGCTAAGCCGGCGCCGCCAAGGATCGCGGGATGGGGCTCCGGGACGAGGGTGACGACCTCCTGGAGACTCGTCGCCGCGCGGATCTCGTCAATCCGTCCTTGCTGGGACGGCTGAGCGAGAACTCCGGTGATGGACTGGCTCGCCCGTCCAAACTTGGAATCGGCACCGGTCGTCCAGCTCGCAGCTCCCAAGGCTCCGACACTGGACGTGTCGGAGGGATTGAACCAGAAATCGACCACCGAGTTGGTCACGCCCGACGCATCGAATGTATTACCGAGCGTACCGCGAGCGAGCATGAGATAGGTGCCGTCGGTCACGCTCGTGACGCCCGTGCTATGCCACGTGTTGCTCGCGCCGCCATTGTCGGAGGCAAGGATGCTGACATCGCCGCTTCCATCGATTCTGAATCCAACGGCCGTCACGCTACCACCCGTGAAGGTGAGGTCATGGCTCGTATTGCCCGACACGTATTGGAAGGCGGTTGCGAACCAAAACTCGTCGCCGGAACCATATCCGGACATGTCGATGTTGATGGTGCCGTCAGTGGCAGTTCGGGCTAGATTGAAATCGAGCCACATCGAGCCACCAGACGTATTGCTCAGCCCGGGTGGAGAGAGGTTTGTGGTTGGATCGTAGACCAACACGGCCGAACTCGATGTCCAGCCGCCCACACCGTTGATGCCGCTACCGGTGGGGCCGTAGTCAAAGCTTTCGCTGTAGAGAACCCCACCATGGGCGGACCCTGCAACGAGGACCAGGGCGTAGAACGCGGCAGCGGTGACGTTTTTCATGGTGGTTCCCGGAGGCAGAACGACGCAACTGAAAAGGAGCGATTCTGACCAGGGAAGGCGACGATGCCCAGCAGTTCCAGGCAGTCCCGTCGACTTCCCCTCGCTGCTCAATACCGTCCGGGAGGCAACGGTCACATTTTCGGGCAAGGTTTCTGGATTCTTCCGGGATTTCAGCGACACGACAGCGTCGGCCGGAGGTGGAGTCTTCCGCGAAGGAACAGGATTCGGATTCAGTACTTCTGGGAGGATTTCCCCTTGAACACGGGGTACTTCTTCGGATACGAAAGAACCATCTGCGACTGGTGGATCCGAGGCACACGTGCCCCGAATGCCTGCGTGCTGGACGGCAACGCCATCACCACGAGCGGCAGATCAGGCGCGTTGAACTCATGGCGCCCATCCCCCGGATGAGATTCGCCAGGTTTGCCTCGTAGGCGGCCATCATCGACTCCACTTGGCTGTCTTTGATGCCGTGGAACCAAATCATCCCCGCAAGCTCAGCTCGATGCCGCAGAAGTGCGAGGCCACCCGTATCGGACTCAAGGCCTGACGCCTCTCTCGTTGGACGGGGAAAATGTTGCGCGGAAGGCCCTCTGCTTGCGAAAATCGCTCGGCAACATTTCGAGGCTTCGCTGAAACTACAGGTATGGGGAGAAAAGCCGGGCGATGCCGTCGCGGAGTCGCACCGGCATGCTGCGGGCATCGACCTCAGCGAGCGTCTTTTGACGCGACCGCGCGATGACCGATGCGATGCGGCGATCGAGGCGGGCTGCCAGGTCGCGGTCATAGGTCTCGACGTTGAACTCGAAGTTGAGCCGCATCGAGCGATCGTCCCAGTTGCCACTGCCAAACATGGCCCATGAGGCATCGACGACCATGAGCTTCGTGTGCTCGAAGGGCGGCGGTGACATCCAGACATGGCATCCGCGGCCAAGCACCTGCCAGAGGAGTGCCGTCGATGCCCAGCCTACGAGCGCGAGGTTATTTTCTTCTGGAAGAACGATATCGACCTGCACCCCGCGGGCCGCGGCGACGTCGAGCGCCTGGCAGACCGCATCGTCTGGCAGGAAGTAGGGCGTCATGATCCGAACCGAGCGCTGCGCGGCCGAGACAGCCCCGGCGAGAACGAGCTTGATGCGGCCGATATCGGGATCGTCGGGGCCGAAGCGAATCCCTCGCGCGATCGAATGTCCGACGGGCGTGAGCTCGGGCTTCCACGCGGGGCCGCCGAGCGTCTCCTCGGCGGCAAACGACCAGTCCTCGCAAAAGACCTCGAGGAGGTGCGCCACGATCGGCCCGCGGACCCTGAAGTGCATGTCGCGGACAGGATTTTTTGGCGCGTGCGAGAGCCGGCAGCCGTCGCGGATGTTGAGGCCGCCGGTGAATCCGATCCTGCCGTCCACAACCATGATCTTCCGGTGATTCCGAAGATTGGCATACGGAAGATAGATCGGCACCGTTGCCGGAAGGAACCCCGCCACCTTCACGCCGCGACGTGCGAGAAGCGTTGTGATCGGAGTCCAGGAGTATCGCGCGCCGATGCCGTCAACGAGCACCCGCACCTCAACGCCCCGCGCCACGGCCCTGGCGAGGGCCTCGACAAACTCCCGGCCGGTGGGGTCGTTGTCGAAGATGTAAGACGAGAGGCCAATGCTACGGTGGGCCGATTCGATCGCTTCGAGCATCGCGGGATAGGCCTCATCACCGCCGTCCAGCGGTTCAATCGCATTGCCGTCCACAAGCGGCCGGTTGGCTACACGGCCGACGAGCGTGGCAAGCGAACGGAGCGGATCGCTATCGGGGCCGATGCCATCACGCAGCCGCGTGAGATTGGGCACGGCCGTTCGAGTCTCGAGCGTCGTGCGGGCGATGCCGGCCCGAAGCTGCTTGGCACGCGAGCGAATCCGATTGACGCCTAGCAAAAAATAGAGCAATGCCCCGAGGACCGGCGAGAGCCAGATAAGGCCCACCCAGCCGATGGCCGAGCGGGTGTCACGTTTCACGAGGATCACGTGGATCGACGCGAAGAGCGAGAGACCGACAATGCTCCACGCCAGCACGTGCGGCCAAAGCACGAGCCACCACTGCCACGCTTCCCGCAGGCCGCCGTCCATTGGGCCAAAGGTACCACCCGGTCTGTCGTGCGGACGCGGACCAGTGCCTGCGACCGAAGGGAAAACCCCCTCAAAGGGGGGTGTAGCGAATCGCCCCGCGCCAGGTCACTCGGGTGGAGCGAATCGCCCCACCCGATTCGCCCCCTGGGGCGAATCGCCCCAGGAGCCCAGGGGCACCGTGTGCCGCTAACTGTCGGGGGAAATCGCTCGCACCGCTGAAATTGATGGCCGGTCGCCCATGCTGATCAAATTTCGGTAAGCCGCGAACGGAGTGGCACGCGAAATGCAGACTGTTTTTGCATGCGAAACAGTTCAATCCGCCAACTCGCTTTCCCTCGCTCGTAGGTGCCCCCATGGTGACCAAGGCTTTCGTTGACTCCCTCGACTCGTCCGACGACCGGCGGGTGCCAAACGTCGTCGTGGTCGATCCGCAGTTCGACGCCTATAAGGATCTCGCTGCGAGCGCGAGAGACGGCCACATCGGCCTCCACTTTCGATCGAGCGGCCTGGCGGCCATCAAGCTGGCCCGTCGGTTCGAGGCTGATGCCTGGATCGTCGGCTCCGAACTGGACGACATGAGCGGCCGGGATTTCATGGCGCTGCTCGCTGACATTCGCGTCGATGCGAAGGTCGTTGCCGAGCCGATCACCCGTGCCGAGCTCGAGGCCCTCATCGACATGCCTGCCTCCGAACGCGGGCGTCGCCTTCACCTGCGTGCCGCCGCGGGCTCATGGGTAGCCCTTCCGGTGAGCGTGGGTGCGGCGGTCGTGGCACTCGCCATTCTCATGGTGGGCTAAGGACGGTCCAAAGCGAGCAGGATGCGGCTCCTCAGTTGGAATATCCATAAAGGGATCGGCGGCCGCGATCGGCGATACTCCCTCGCGCGGATCATCGACTGCATCGAGGCCGAGAATCCCGACCTCGTGTGTCTTCAAGAAGTCGATCGGCTCGTTGCTCGCAGCCGGCATGACGACCAGCCTCGTCTCTTGGGCGGCTACTTCCGCTGCCACTCCGTCTTCCAGGCCAACGTGCATGTTGGCGGGGGCACCTACGGCAACCTCGTGCTCTCGCGGTGGCCCGTGCTCTGCCGGCATCGCGTCTCCCTTCGTCGCGGCGGCCGGAAATCACGAGGGGCCCAGTTTGTCCTTGTCGAATCCCCCGAGGGGCTTTTGCATCTGGTCAACACCCACCTCGGTCTGGCCGAGAGCGAACGGCGGTGGCAGGTGAACAAGATGCTCGGCCACATGCTCTTTCGATCGGCCGACCCGCACCCCACGATCATCGTCGGTGACTTCAACGACTGGCGAGACACGCTCGCCGGCGGTGTGCTCGAGGCGAGTGGCTTCCGCCATGTGACGGCGCCGGCTCGACAGTTCCGGACGTTCCCGGCGTGGCTCGCGATGGGCTCGCTCGACAAGGCCTTTGTGCGGGGCGATCTCGAAGTCCGGCAGGCCCGCGTTGTCCGCACAAGCCTCGCGAAGGCCGCGAGCGATCACCTGCCGCTCGTGGTCGATTTTCACCTTCGCTGAAGAACCTCGTGAGCGGCCGCAATCGTCGTCGTGATGTCGTCGTCGGCGAGCGCGGCCGAGAGGAAGAGCGCCTCATATTGGCTGCACGGGAGATACACGCCGCGGTCGATCATGCCCCAGAAGAATGCAGCGTAGCGATGCTTCTCGCTCATCGAAGCGGTCTGCCAGCCGGTCACGGGGATCGGGCTCGGGCCGCCTTGAAAAAACATCGTCATCATGCTGCCGGCCCGCGCGATCCAGACGGTCAGCCCTGCCGCTGCTGCTGCGGCACGAAACCCCGCTTCGAGCGAGGCGGCCCGTCGCTCGAGAGCAGCGTAGGGAGGATCATCCCGCAGCGCATCGAGGGTCGCGGTTCCGGCGGCGACCGCCAGCGGATTCCCGGCGAGCGTGCCCGCCTGAAACACTTTTCCCGCTGGCAGCACGTGATTCATCACATCCTGTCGGCCGCCATACGCCGCCAGGGGCAGTCCGCCACCGACGATCTTCCCGAGAACCGTGAGATCGGGTGAGATGCCAAGAATCTCCTGGGCGCCGCCAAAGGCGAGCCGGAAGCCGGTCATCACCTCGTCAAAAACCAGCAGCGCCCCGTTTGACTGCGTGAGATCTCTCGCAGCGGCCAGAAATTCTTGCGTGGGTTGCACAAGACCCATGTTGCCGACGACCGGCTCCATGAGCACGGCGGCGATCGCGTCGCCCTCGCGCCGAAAAATGTCCTCGAGCTCCTCGGGCTCGTTGTACTCGAGTACGATCGTGTCACGGGCGGTGCCGGCTGTGACGCCGGGTGAATCGGGCACCCCGAGCGTGGCCGCCGACGAGCCTGCGGCAACGAGGAGGCTGTCGCCGTGGCCGTGGTAGTTGCCAGCAAACTTGATGATCTTGTCGCGGCCGGTGAATCCCCGCGCGAGCCGCACCGCGCTCATCGCCGCTTCGGTGCCCGAGCTCGTGAGCCGCACCTTCTCGATGGAAGGTATTGCTTTGACGATTCGTTCCGCGAGGCCCGTCTCGGCCTCGGTCGGTGCGCCAAAGCTCGTACCGTGTGCGAGTGCTGCCTCGATCGCGGCCACCACCCGTGGGTCACGGTGGCCGAGGATCATCGGCCCCCAGGAGCCGATATAGTCGAGGTAGCGATTGCCGTCGATGTCGGTGAGCCACTGGCCCTGGGCTTCACGAAAGAAGATTGGCTCGCCCCCCACGCCACCAAATGCGCGGGCCGGCGAGTTGACACCACCGGGGATGAGGCTGCGGGCGCGAGCAAAGGCGGCATGGCTCGACCCGCGGCGGGTGGCGTGGAGCGTAGACGGATGGGAATCGTTCACGTCGGGCTTTCAAGGGAGAGAGGGGGCGGAACGAGGACAGGTCACGGATCGCTACGGTGTGTCGAGGCGTCGGCGAGCCTCCGCGACGGCGCTGGCGACATGTGGGCGATCGGCGTACATCTCGATGAGTCCCGTGAGCAACTCGTGTCGGCGGGCGAGGACGGTCTCACGGTCGGCCTGAGTGAGGATCTTCGCCTGGGCGGCGAGGGCGGCGGCCTCCTTGAGCGTCGCGGCTGCTCGTGCGGCATCTTCCGTTCGCTCGATGGCCGCGAGGGGAGCCAGCCGATCTTTCTGTCGGCGTACGAGCGCCAGCCACAGCGACGGCTCGTCTTCGGATGCGGGGGGCGCGGTCGTCGGCTCACCCTCGTGGAGTGTAAGAATGGCCTCGAGCGCCGCCATGCACGCCAGTGGGCTTTCCGACTCCCTCGCCATCGCGGCCCGGTAGTCTCGTTCGATCGCACTCGGGACAGCGCTCTTCGGGAGTCGTCGCCGGGCTCGTCGCTCGAGCGCATCGACATCGAGTGTGTGGGCCAGCTCACGGATGCGGTCGGCCCGCGCATCCTCACCAAAGCGATCGAGAAAGAGATCGATCGACCGACTGGCATCTCGGAGATCAGCGGAGGGGTCGTCGGCGATTGCCATGATGCGGGCATGGAGCGTATCGGCGGAGATGGGACGCGTGACGACATACGCGACGACCATCACGACAGCCACGAGCACGACCCCTACCACGGTCTTGATCAGCGTGTCGCGGCCGGCCTGCCGCGCGGCCTCCTCACGCATCGAGCGATCAAGGTCAGCGACGGTCGTGAACCTCGTGGCGGCGGCCCGTCGCGGTTCCTCAAGGCTCGGATCGGCCTCGGTGGCACGATGGGCGAGGGACCCCGCGTCGATGGCGGTGGGAGCCACAAACGCCTCCGTGGCGCCGTCGCCGCCGGGCCTCGGCACAGGAGCCGGACGAGAAGCCTGTCCAGGAGACTGGTTCGGCACGGTTGCAGGCCGCACAACACCTCGCGAACTCTGAGCCGGCAGCGTGCCACGGGTCTTGGCAAGGAGGTCGACACCGGTGGGGGCGCGATCGGCCCGCACGGTTGCCCCCGAAGCAGGCCCGGTTGACGTGGCCGGTGGGCCCGCGTCCCGCCCGATTGTCTCGAGCAGGCGGCCGACAGCCAGCGCGCTCGCAGGCCGCTCATCGGGCTTCTTCGCCAAGAGTTTGTCGATGAGCTGGTCGAGCGCCGGTGGCACGTCGCTCACGATCGTAGTCACCCGCGGCGGCGGCTCGCGGCGCTGTCGCACGAGCACCTCGAGCACCTGTGCGCCCCGAAACGGCGGTCGCCCCGCGAGCATCGCATACATGACCAGGCCGAGGGCGTAGAGATCCGCTCGATGATCGACGACCGCTCCCGATGCCTGTTCCGGGGCCATGTATTCGGCGGTGCCCACGACCGTGCCCGCCTGGGTTTGGCCGGTCTCGCCGAAGAGCCTCGCGATCCCGAAGTCAGCCAGCTTGACGCCGCCATCGGCCGCGGATGCGTCCGCGAAGAGAAGATTGGCTGGCTTCAGGTCGCGGTGAACGATTCCCTGGTCATGAGCCGCCTTGAGCGCGCGGGTGATCGCGGCAGCCGTGGCGATCGTCTCCCCCCACGAGAACGTGCGACCTTCTTTGAGCAGATCCTCGAGACTGCGACCAGGCACGAGCTCCATGGCGAAGAAGGGCAATCCATCTTCTTCGCCGAACGAGAGCAGCCGGACGATCCCGGGATGCCGCAGGCCCTTGAGCGCCTCGATCTCCGCCTCGAACCGTCGGCGGAGGCCGGCGTCTTCGCTCAGGTACGTCGCGAGCGTCTTGACAGCCACGACCTGGCCAAGAGCATCTTCGGCCTCGTAGACCGTGCCCATGCCGCCGCGACCGAGCCGGCGACGAATCGAATACGGGCCCAGGCGTGTCGGATCCATGCCCGAAAGTGTATCGCGGGCGAGCGATTGGCGGCATCCGCGGGTACAACAGGCACCCGGCAGCACCCTTTTGTGAATCGATATGCCCCATGGATCGTGATCGCCCGCTGAGGGCCGGCAAGACGTGGTGGTGCAGTACCCCAAGAGAACCGACATGCCCCATGGATCGACGGCCATCGACGGCCACACCCGCCTCCTGCCGGCCACTTCAAACCAGGCCCGCGGCCTTGCGGTCTACGCGATCGATTTCCTCTCCCGTGCCCCGCAGCCGATCGGGCAGGCGACGCTCGACCTCCTCGAGCGGTTTCATGTGGATAGCGTTGGCTGCGGCGTGTCGGCCATCGCCCATGCCGCAAGCGCCCCGACGGTCCTCAGGCGACAAGCCCTCGCGACTCCACCAGCAACAGGCACATCCGGTGCGGTCTGCCTCGGCTCACGCCGTCGATGCCTCACCGATCGGGCCGTGGCGGCCAATGCGTCGGCCGTTCGCGAATGGGATTCGAACGGAACGAATTTTGGCTACGACCCAGCCCGCGGGCGGATCGCTGGCGAGTTTGGACACAACGACTTCTATCCCGTCGCCATTGCTGCCGCGACCGAGGCAGCCCTCGACGGCAACCAGACGCTTCGCGTGATGCTCCTCATCGACGAGATCCGCGGCCGTCTCGCCGAGGTTTTTGCCCTGCGGCGGTATGCGATCGATCATGTCCATCACGGCACGGTCGCCTGTGCCGCTGCGTTCACCGCGGCGCTTGGTGGCAGCGAGAAGCAGATCGAGTCGGCGATCGGCATGGCGGTCGCCCACTACGTTCCCTTCCGGGCGATTCGTGCGGGCCATCAGCTCTCCGATAGCAAAGGCGCGTCGGCGGCACTGGCTGCCGAAGCGGCGATCATGTGTAGCCGGCGGGCGCTTGCGGGCTTCACCGGGCCGCAGGATGTCTTTCGCAATCCGCTGGCCATCTACCGACTCAACGAACCCACGGCCGATGGCAGTAGTCCTTTTGATCTCGAGCTTGGTCTCGACGGCGATGCGTTTGCGATTCACGCCATGCATTTCAAGCTCGGCCTCTACGAGCATCAGTCGGCCGGTGCCCTTCAGTCTCTTGTCGATCTCTTCTCCCGCCACCCCGCCCTTGCCCGTGATCTCGCCGGCATCCAGACCATCCGTGTCACGATCTATGAGCCGGCCTACTCGATCATCGCCGATCCGGCGAAGCGGACCCCGACCACGCGGCAGTCGGCTGACCATTCGCTGCCGTACATCCTCGCCCGAACGCTCTTGAAGGCGTCATCGGCGGCTCCCTCGGGCATGCCACCGGGCTGGGAATCGCTCATGCTCCTGCCCGACGACTATTCGGACGAGGCGATCGGTGATCCAGTGGCGGCTTCGGTCATGAACCGCATCACGATCGAGCATGGCGGCGAGGCCTATGACCGGCTCTATCCCGACGGCATCCCGACGCGGGTTGTCATCGACCACGCGTCACTGGGCTCGCTCGACGGTGGCCTTGTGCAGTATCCGCTCGGGCATGCGAAGTCGGATCCGGCGGAGACGGCCGCGATCGTGGATCTCAAATTCGATCGGCTTGTGGCGGGGGCTGTCAGTGATCCGACTGCCGTGCGGGCTGGCCTTCGGCTGGCGGGCCGTTCAGCGACTGAGGTAGCGGAGCTCTATGGATTTCCCATTCACGGGTGTGATTCCGATTGACAAGCCGCCGGAGGCGAGCTCGCGGCAGATGGTCAATGCCGTCGCGCGGGCGCTTCAGATGCGGACGGTTGGCCATGCCGGCACGCTCGACCCGCTCGCTGCGGGCGTCGTCGTCGTATGCGTGGGTCACGCCACGAGGCTGGTCGACTTTTTTCATCAGTTGCCCAAGCGATACGAGGCCGTCTTTCTGCTTGGACGGTCGAGCCCGTCCGATGATCTCGAGACGCCCGTCGAAGTAGAGGCCAACCCACGGAGGCCATCGTGGGACGAGCTTTTCGCAGCTATCCCAGCGTTTCGTGGTGACATCATGCAGCGGCCATGCGACTACTCGGCCGTGCATGTGGGGGGCCAGCGTGCGTACCGAGTCGCCCGCAAGGGCCGCGAGATCGAGCTGCCTCTGAAGCCGGTCCGGGTCGGCCACCTGGCGGCCACGTCCTATGAATGGCCACGCCTCGCGGTCGATGTCGAGTGTTCCACTGGCACCTTCATCCGCGCGATCGGCCGCGACCTCGCGGCGTCGCTCGGCACACGATGCGTGATGGCGTCGCTCGTGCGGACATCCATCGGTCCGTTTTGCCGGGAGGCGAGCCTGCCACTCTCCGATATCAGTCCAGACTCAATTGAAGCGCGTCTGCTTCCGGCGAGTGTGGCGGTTGCCCACCTGCCGACGGTCGTGCTCTCAGAGCCTGTCCTCGAGGTGGCCGTGAGAGGAGGGCTCCTTCCCCTATCGACCCTGCGCACCCTGCCGGCCGAGCACATCGCCGCCATCGACAAAGCTGGTGAGCTTGTGGGTATCCTCAAGCTCCATGGATCCGGCGCCTACCGTTTACGACCCAATTTTCGGGGATTGGGCTGACGAACCGGCACTTCCCGGGCCAGTCACGCGCGTACGGCATCAAGTGGCTTGGTCGAGTCCCCAAATCGCTTCTGCGGTGCGCCCATGAGATCGAGCATCGTGAGATAGAGATTGGTCATTGGCTGTTCGCCAGGCAGTTTCACGTGGCGGCCGGTCGCAAGGTGGCCGCCTGCGCGGCCCGCGAGAACGACCGGGAGATCATCGTGACGGTGACGATTCCCATCGGAGAGGCCGCTGGCATACACCACCATAGAGTGGTCGAGCAGAGTTCGGCCGTCGGCTTCCTTGACCTCGCGCAGGCGGCCAAGGACATAGGCGAACTGCTCGGCGTAAAACCGATCAATCCGGGCTATTTTTGAGAGGACGTCTTTGTTGTTTTGATGGTGTGAAAGGGAGTGGTGACCATCGCCCACGCCGATTTCAGGAAAGCTGCGATTGCTGCCGTCGTGCGCGAGCATGAACGTGGCGATCCGTGTGGAGTCGGTCTGAAAGGCGAGCACGAGCATGTCGGCCAAGAGACGAATGTGCTCGCTATGGGCAGGCGGCGGTCGGTCCGGGAGCGCTCTGTCGGGCACACGTGGCGCCGGTGCGTCGAAGCGGGTGACTTGCCGCTCGATCTCCCGAAGGCCTGCGAGGTATTCATCGAGCTTGCGGCCATCCGCGGCAGCGAGGCCACGACGTATGGCCTTCGCGTCGGCCATGACGAAGTCGAGGATCGACTTCTGGGTGGCCCGACGGGCAGCGAGGCTCGCAGCCCGCTCGGGCCCATTGCCTTCGCCGAAGAGCCGCTCGAACACGAGTCGTGGGTTCGTCTCGGCCGCGACGGGCAGATTGGCACTCCGCCACGCGATGTTGTGCTGGTAGGCGCATGAGTATCCCGAGTCACAGTTGCCGCTCGTGCGGCTCGTATCACACGAAAGTTCGAGCGACGCAAACCGCGTGGTGCTTCCCACGGCCGCCGCGGCGAGCTGATCCACCGAGATGCCTACGCGGATGTCGTCGCCCGCGGTCTTCTTTGGCCGCGCGCCGGTGAGAAACGTGGCCGAAGCGCGGGCGTGGTCACCAGCGCCATCGACGCCAGCTGTGCCGCACTGATGGGCGAGCCCCGAAATCACCTGAAGATCATCCTTGAAGGACGCAAGTGGTTTGAGCGTGGAACCGAGCTCGAAGTCGCTCCCCTCGCCTCTTGGTCGCCAGGCTTCGACGTTGACGCCGTTAGGGATGTAGAAGAAGGCCATCCGAGTCGGCGCGGTCGCAGGCACCGCGGACGCGAGGGCCATGCCGGCGGGGCGGAATGATTCGAGTGTGGGAAGTGCGACCGTGGCGCCGAGGCCCCGGAGGACAGCCCGACGCGACAGACCGCCAGGGGACCGACGGCCGGATGGTATGCTCATGGCGTTCTCGAGAAGGTGGGTTGGTCGAAGTTGTCGCCGTGAATCAACTCTTTGATTGTATGCTCCGTCGGCCTTGGTCGGCGCGGTCAAAATTCGGACTCCAGCCACTCCCGTCGCCTTCCCGGCATGAAAAATCTGCTCTTCATTCCGCTGGCGGTCGGTGCCTGTCTCGCGTGTGGCTGGACAGAGCCGAGTCGCGGTGCCGATGCCGAACGCCCGCCCAACATTCTCATCATCCTCGCCGACGATCTCGGGTTTGGTGACGTGTCGTGCTACAACCCCGAGGCCAAGGTCAGAACGCCACACGTCGATGCCCTCGCAGCGCGCGGCATGCGGTTCACCGACGCCCACAGCGCCGCCACGGTCTGCACGCCGACGCGGTACTCCTTGCTCACCGGGCAGATGTGCTTCCGCACCGGCTACCGCGGCGTCTTCACCGGCGTTGGCGGACCGTGCCTCATCCCGCCCAAACGAATGACCATCGCGGAGATGCTCAGGGCGGCTGGCTACCGCACTGCGATGTTCGGCAAGTGGCATGTCGGCATGACGTTCTACGACACGCAGGGCCGGGCCATCCACGATGGCGGCCGTCATGCCATCGAGCGGGTTGATTTTTCGAGACGCATCGATGGCGGCCCGGTCGACCATGGCTTTGACACCTTCTACGGCACCGCATGCTGCCCCACGACCGACTGGCTCTACGCCTTCATCGAGAACGACCGCATCCCCGTGCCCCCGACAGGCCCGATCGACAAGTCGCCATACCCAACCAATGACTACACGCACGACTTCCGGCCCGGGTATGCCGCGGCAGACTTTGATGCTTCCGAGGTCGACATGGTATTCCTCGAAAAAAGCAAACACTTCCTTCGGGAGCATGTGGAGAAGAACCCCGACCAGCCGTTTTTTCTGTTCCACTCGATGCAGGCGGTCCACCTGCCGTCAATCCCCGCGAAGCGGTTCCGTGGCACGACCCACGCCGGCCCGCACGGTGACTTTATCCACGAGATGGATTGGATCGTCGGCGACTTGATGCACACGCTTCAAGCGTTGGATATCGCGAACCATACGCTGGTGGTGTTCTGCTCAGACAACGGGCCGGAGGTGCCGACGGTCATCGCGATGCGACGCGACCATGGGCATGACGGCGCCCGGCCGTGGCGCGGTGTGAAACGCGACCAGTGGGAGGGAGGTCACCGCACGCCCTGGATCGTGACGTGGCCCGGCACGGTCAAGCCAGGCAGCACGTCGTCTGAGCTTCTCAGTACGACAGACCTGATGGCGACGTGCGCCGCGATCGTGGGCTATGACCTGCCTGACGACGCCGCGGAAGATAGCTACAACATGCTCCCGGTGCTGAAGGGTGAGCAAGGTGACGAACCGGTTCGTCCGTACCTCCTTCAGCAGACGATGGTGCCCACGTTTTCGATCCGCGAGGGCGACTGGAAGTACATCGACCACCAGGGCTCGGGCGGCAACGACTACGATCGCGTCGATCCGCGCTGGAGCATGAAGGAATACACGCTGCCCGACACCGACCCCGACGCTCCCGGCCAGCTCTACAACCTCGCCAGCGACCCCGGCGAGACGACCAACCTCCTTCGTGTGGAGCCCGAGATGGCGAAGAAGCTCAAGGCGATCCTGGATGACTCGATCCAGCGGGGGCGAAGTGGCCCTCCACGCGGCGCATCTGAAACGGGACGCTCGAGACCACGCCCATGACGAACGTCGCGAGTCGATCATCCCGCTGAACCTCATCAACGATTCCATCCACCGCTGGCCCGTCGAAGTATTCCACCCCTCGGCCGATCGCATAGGTGAGCATCTTTTCGGCGAGGCAGCGATAGAAATCCTGTCGCCGCGGCCCAGCGATGACCTGCGCGAGCTCGCGGACGCCGGCAAACGCTTCGCCAGTGATGAGTTGGCCACTGGTGTCAATCGACCCCGCAGAGGCGTCCGCTCGAGACTGTCCCACGGCGTTGTACTGCTCGAGAGCCAAACCGAGCGGGTCCATCCGTGCATGGCATGAGGCGCAGAGGGCATCGCGGCGATGCCGCTCCATGATCTCTCGCATCGTCGCGTCGTTGCCGAGCGAAGATGCGGTGTCTTCGATGGCCGGCACATTTGGCGGGGCCGGCGGTGGCGGCGTTCCAAGGAGGGTTTCGAGCATGAAAAGACCGCGTTTCACCGGCGACGTTCTCGATGGATTGCTTGTGACCACGAGGAAGCTGCCGTGTGTCAGGATGCCGCCACGCGGGCTGTCGGGCGGGATCTCCACGAGCCTCATGTCGTCTCCGGTCACACCAGGAATTCGATAGAACCGAGCCAGCGATTCATTGAGAAACGTCTGTCGGGTGGTGATGAGCGTGGTGGCCGGAAATCCCTCGCGGAGCACATGGGCAAAGAGGAGCTCTGTCTCCTTCCGCATCGCGTGCCGGACGGCGCGACTGAAGATTCGCTCTCCCGCCTCTCGGTCGCGTACGCCAAGAATGGTGCGCACATCGAAGGGGAGCGATTCGACATCACGCGTCTTGAGCCATTGCCCCGCGAAGTGCTGAACGAAGGCGTCGCAGCGACGATCCTGAATCATGCGAGTGACCTGTTGCGGGAGATCACGTCGCAGCCTCCCGTCACGTGCCAACGCAAAAAGCTCGTCGTCGGGCATCGTGCTCCAGAGGAAGTACGAGAGCCGGCTCGCCAGGGCGTGCTCATCAATGAAGACGGCATCGGGTATCGCTGTATCGGCTGTGAGGTCGTCCTCCTCGATTCGAAACAGAAACCGTGGCGATGCGAGCACGGCCGTGACCGCTGCTGCGACGCCCCTCTCGAATGACCCACCAGGGGCGGCCCGTGCTGCTTCGGCTACCGCGATGAGCCGAAGGAGCGTCTCGTCGTCAACTGGCCTCCGAAAGCCACGCCACGCAAGCCGCTCGATGGTGCGGTGGAGGTGCTTGCTCTGCTCCGCTTCCGCGTCCGGTGGTGGTCCGTGCGGAAAGAGCCGTCGCAGACGAGCCGGATACCGCCGCTTCCCGTCGGCGTCCTTTGCAAGAATGGCCTCACGGCCAACCCGATCGCCCACGCGGGTGGCGATCGCAAGGTATTTCTCCATAAGCAGCGGCGAGACGGCGAGGACGGCGCCGATCGTGTCGAAGCCGTGGGCAGTATCATCGATCGGCAGCGATTCGGTGACGTTCTCATCGATACCCGTGAGGTCGCGCACTGTGTTGGCATACTCATGCCGATTGAGCCGCCGGAGTACGACGTGGCCCGGGTCTGGTCGTTTGGAATCAACGCCGAGCACGTCCCGCAAGACAAAGTTGAGAATCGCCTGCCGTTCCGCCGGCGAAGGCCGCGGTTCATCGGCCGGCGGCATCATCTCGGCTCGAAGATTCTTCCAGACGGCGATCCAGTGTTGTCGTGTGGACTCGTCAGCAGTGCCGCCCGACGCGGGTCGCGCCGCAAGGAGCGTGTCGAGGGCCACGCCCCC
>JBGTGN010000127.1:0-14476 GCA_041746715.1 Pirellulales bacterium
GCGCCCGAAGGTCTGCCGCGAGGTCGGCGAGCGTGACGTCGATCTCGTGGCCCACGCCAGCCACCACTGGCACGCGTGACGCGGCGATCCCGCGAACAAGCACTTCCTCATTGAAACTCCAGAGATCCTCGAGGCTGCCACCCCCCCGCACCAGCGCGATCACGTCGGGCTGGGGCATGAGCCGTTCGGCGGTGGCAAGCGCCGCAGCGAGCTCCTCGGCCGCTCCCGCTCCCTGCACGCGGGAGGGAACCACGATCACCTCACTGCCCTGCCATCGGCCTCTGAGCGTTTCGAGGAAGTCGGCGATCGCCGCCCCGGTGGGGCTCGTGACGAGCGCGATGCGCCGCGGGAAAAGAGGGATCGGTCGCTTGCGAGCGGCATCGAAAAGACCTTCCGCTTCGAGGCTGGCATGGAGTCTACGGAGCTGGGCCTCGAGGGTGCCCGTGCCCATCGCGTGGAGCCGATCGATCGTGAGCTGGTACGTGCCGCGGGGGGGATACACCTCGACGCGGCCGTGGCACACGACCGCCATCCCATCGGCGGGCTCGATCGCCAGCGACGCGGCCGTGGTTCGCCAGATCACGGCCCGCAGCATCGCCGCGTCGTCTTTGAGCGAGAGGTAGACATGGCCACTCGAGGCCCGCACGAGGTTACTCACCTCGCCCGCCACCCAGACATCAGCGAAGCGTCCCTCGACGCTCTCTTTGATCCGCGAGGTGAGGTCCGCCACGCTTGGCGGAGCATCCGGCGGCGCAGCGGAATCGGCCGATCGCAGGGCCGATTTCTCGGAAGACGGGCGTATGGCATGGCGCAAACGGCGGGCGTGCATGGCCGGGGAGTGTAGCATTCAGGGCCTTGCTGCCCTCGGCACCGATCCCTCGAGCGTGATACCCCTCCACTGATGACCACCCAGCCTTACGAAACAACACCACCGCCGGCTCCACGAGGGGCCATGCTGGTCGTGTTTCTCACGGTCTTTATTGACCTGCTTGGTTTCGGGATCGTGCTCCCGGTCCTGCCACGCCAGGTAACACCGTACCTCGACGCCCTCGGCATCTCGCCCCTCGAGGGGGGCGCAGGCGGCGCGGTGATCGGCCTCTTGTTTGCCGTCTTCTCGCTCATGCAGTTCATTTTCAGCCCGATCTGGGGACGCTTCTCCGATCGTGTCGGCCGCCGTCCGATCCTCCTTCTGAGCCTCTCGGGGTCGGTCGTGTTCTACGCGTTGTACGGCTATGCGGTGAGTGTGCCGGTGGACCCATCGCCCACCCGCTCGGCGGCGCTTCTCGCGCTCGGGCTTGTGCTCATTGCTCGCGTCGGGGCAGGCATCGCGGGGGCGAGCGTGGGAACCGCGGCGGCGGTGATCGCCGATTGCACGACCCCGGAGAACCGGGCCCGCGGCATGGCCCTCATTGGCATCGCCTTCGGCGGCGGCTTCACGCTCGGGCCATTAATCGCCTACTTCGGCATGGCGATTTTCGACGAGGCCCGTTGGAGTGTCGGTGCCATTGCGTCTGTGCTTTCTGCCGTTGCGCTCGTGATTGCGGCGACGGTCTTTCGCGAGACACGCCAGCCCGGAGCCCGCGCCGCCAAGGCGTTCCCCAATGTTTCCCGAACGCTCGCCGTGCTGCGAATGCCAGCCATTGGCGTCCTCGTGCTCGTCTATTTTCTCACGATCGTGGCGATGGCAGGGTTCGAGTCGACCCTCGCTCTGTTTACCGAAAAAGCGTTTGCCATGGACGACGATTCCAACTTCCTCGTGTTCGCGGGCATCGGGTTTACCCTCATGCTCGCCGGGGGTGGCTACCGCCCTCTGGCCAAACGTATCTCCGAGCGACGGCTCCTCGCCGCGGGTGTCGGGCTCATGCTTGGCGGCCTCACCATGCTTGCGGTGGTGGCCGCGCTCGTGACAGGCCGTGACATCGTGGCGGAGGCGGGTGACGCCTTGCGTTTCGTCTTCTATGCCGCCTCGGCGCTGACCGTCACCGGCTTCGCGTTCGTGAATCCATCGGTGTCGGCGATCATTTCGCGTCGCACGGATCGTGACCGACAGGGCGAGGTGCTCGGCGTGAATCAGTCGTTCGCGTCTCTCGGACGGATCATCGGGCCACTCGTGGGGATGAGCCTCTTTTCGCTCCACGCATCCCGCGTGATGCCCTACGTGGCGGCGGTCGTGATTCTCCTTGCCGTGGCTGCCCTCATGCCGCGAATCACATCGGAGGAGGAGGCGACACGTCCCGCGTGAGTCCCCAGGCGTCGAGCTTGCGGTAGAGCGTGGCCCGGCTGATGCCGAGCGACACAGCCGCGTCGGGCACGCTGCCGCCACTGCGACGCAGTGCTTCGATCACGAGTGCCCGCTGCCACTGGTCGATTCGCAGGGAGCCAGACCCCGAAGGCACCTGCGGGGCCTCAAGGCCGTGACCGCCGATCCCGAGGGCCGCAAGATCCGCACCAGACAGCGCAAGGGTACCGTCGATGAACTCGTCGTTGGCGTTTGCCGCGGGGTCGTTGTCAATGGGATCGGTGCCACGGGCATCGCTCTTGCCATGTCCGGCCGCTGAAGCAGCCGCAAGCCCAGCGAGCATGACCAGCACGTCGAAGTCGGTCTCACGGAGGCTGCCCGGCGGAGCGGCCGCGACAATCACGGCGAGGCCGGATGCCGTCTCATTCCCCTGAGTGACTGGCACCGCCGCAACGTCGGCCGTGGCCGAAGACACCCAGGCTGCTCGGCCCGCCGTGAGCTCACGCATCGCCGAACCGGCGAGGAGCAGATCGAGTCCGTTGCCAGGAGGCACCACGCAGACAGGCTCGATCGTGCCGGAGCGAGAGAGCGTGAACCAGGCGAACCGCGTCGCGGCTGTGAATTCGGTTGCAAGCTCGAGGGTTGTGCAGACGATGTGCCACGACGAGCCACTCGCGAGCAAGCGAACAGCCGACTGATAGAGGAGCATCGGCCAGCGGGCCTCGTCGGCCGATGAGGCCATGCGCGTGAGCGCCATGCCCTGCAGTTCACCCGGCGGCCCATGCCGTACGAGACGGCCAGCCTCCGGTGATGCCTCTGCCAGTTCCTCCGCGACCATCGTCGTTCGAAACTCGAGCTCGGTCGTTCCGATACGGATCACGCTGCCATCGGCAAGCGACGCCTCGCCGACGGCCACGCCATCGAGCCATGTGCCGTTGCGGCTGCCGAGATCGTGGATCGACCATGTGCCCGTCGCCGCAGAAAAGGCGATGACGGCATGGCGGCGGCTTGCCATACGGTCAGCAAGCACCACAAGCGATGTGGCCCCGCGGCCAAGGATGTTGTCGGCTGTCGGATCAAGCTGGAACGCCGGCCCTGCGTGGCTCGCGATCCGAAGAATGACGACGGCTGATTCGGGCGAGGGGAGGTCGGAAGCAGGGGGTGGCAAGGCGGGGTCCACGGGCGAGAACGATCGCGGGCGAAGTCTCTACTATAGATGGTTATAAGGTTTCTTGAACGCCCGGAAGAATCGAGGGCCGCCACCTCCATGAACCAGCAAGATTGTTCTGCGGAACCGTGGGCGGCGACTCCGTCCCGTGGGTATCCATCCGGCGGGTTTCCGCCCGGCACCGGCATCCTGGTTGTCGGGCATGGCACGGCCGATCCCGTCGGGGTCGCCGAGACCCGAGCCGTGGCCGATCGTGTGGCGTCGCTGCTGCCAGGGGTTCCTGTGACGCTCGGATTCCTCGAGGTCATTGGCCCCGGCATCGATGAGGCGCTCGGCGTGCTCGCGGCTGCTGGATGCCGCGAGGTGGTGGTCGCGCCGCTTTTGTTGTTTGCGGCCGGCCATGCCAAACGGGATATCCCTGAGGCGGTCCGCGCGGCGGCAGCCGCCAAAGGGATGAACGTGTTTCAGGCTGAGCCCCTCGGCTGCCATCCGGCGATCGTCGCCCTTGCCCGTCGGCGCCGGCTCGAGGCCGTGGTGGGTGGGAGCACCGAGCCGGCATCAACGACGCTCGTTGTGGTGGGCCGCGGCTCGAGCGATCCGGAGGCCTCAGTACATTTGAGGACGTTTGTCGCGGCCACGCTCGCGGCCGACCCGCCCCCCCATCGGCTCTTGTTTGGGTTCGTGGCCGCCGCCCGGCCCGGGCTTGCTGAGGCGATCGACGCGGCAATCGATCCAACCGATGACGGCGTGCGTAGAATCCTCGTGCAGCCGCACCTTCTGTTTCGCGGTCACGTGGAGGATCAGGTGATCGCGGCAGTTGATGGAGGCAGGGCAAGACGGCCCGATATCGAATGGGTGCGGGCTGCCAGGCTCGGGCCCGATCCACTCGTGGCTACAGCCTTGGTCGAAAGAGCCATGGCCGCCGCGGCCCAGAGGGCTTTCAAAATCGCCTCGCCAAACGGACGGTGAGTCGTCACAATGACGTGTCTGGGATTGAAGACGCTGCGGCTGTGCTGCGGCAGGTAACCGCGGCGTCTGCCGTGGTCTCTTACGATGGAGGTTCCGCGTGGCCGACATGACAGCGACGATTGCAGGGGGAATCCACACCATGCCGAGTCCGGACGGGCGCGCGGCAAAAGCCTGGCGATTGGGCCTGGTTTCCCCGGTCATGATTTTCCTTGTCGTGGTCGGTGCCTTCACAACCGCCTTCGCCAACGCGGAGGAGCCTCCGCGTCCCGCCGCGGCCGGATCGCCCCAGCCAGGCCCCAATGACCGGCATATTGCGATGGCCGTACGTCGTCACCTCGAGCGAGAGCATTTTCTCAAGCAGCCAATTGACGACGCGATGAGCCGTCGGTGGTTCGACACATTCCTCGAGGCGCTCGATCCGACGAAGGTCTACTTCACTCAGGCCGACATCGACCAATTCGCCGCGAAACGAGACGTGCTCGATGACCTCCTCGTGAAGCGAGGTGATGTGAGCTTTGCGTACGAGGTCATGGAGCGATTCCTTCAGCGGGTCGATCAGCGGCTGCCCGTCATCGAGGCGCTCATCGACGGCCCCCACGACTTCACCGTCGATGAATCGATCGTGACGGATCGCAAGTCGATGACATGGCCGAAGAGCGATGCTGAGGCCGAGGACTCCTGGCGGAAGCGAATCAAGTATGACCTCCTCGTGCAGAAGATGGAGGAGACACCGCTCGATGAGGCGAAAGACAAGCTCCGTCGCCGGTACAGCAGCTTCGCCAAACGGATGCACCAAATGACAGCCGACGAGCTGCTTGAGATCTATCTCTCGTCGCTCACGTCGAGCTTCGACCCCCACACGACCTTCATGTCGCCAGGAACCCTCGAGAATTTCGAGATCGGCATGAGGCTTCAGCTCGATGGGATCGGTGCCCAGCTCAAGAGCGAGGATGGCTACACCACGATTGTGGAATGCACCCCCGGAGGGGCTGCCGACCGTGACGGTCGGCTCAAGGCGAAAGACCGCGTAATCGGGGTGGGGCAAGGAGTGGATGGCGAGATCGTGGACACCGTCGATATGAACCTCAACGAAGTGGTGAAGTACATCCGCGGCAAACGGGGGACGGTCGTTCGGCTCAAGGTCATCCCCGTAGGCGAGACCGCCCCCAAGATCTACGACATTACCCGCGACAAGATCGAGCTCAAGGATGCTGAGGCCCGGGGTGAAATTGTCGAATACGGCAAGAAGCCTGACGGCTCGCCATACCGGATCGGCGTCATCAATCTGCCCAGTTTTTACATGGACATGGCCGCGGCCCAGCAGGGGCAGGCTGACTTCAAGAGCAGCACTCGGGATACCCAGCGTGTGCTCGACGACTTCCGTACGAAGGGCGTTGATTGCGTCGTGCTCGACCTCCGCAACAACGGGGGCGGGTCGTTGCCGGAGTCGATTAAGCTCACGGGGTTGTTCATTGACCGTGGCGCCGTTGTTCAGATCAAGGACGCCGATCAGCAGGTGCGGTCGTATGATGACGTCGACCCAGGTGTTGCTTGGGACGGCCCCCTCGTCGTGCTCACCAACAAGTTCAGCGCGAGTGCCAGTGAAATCCTGGCTGGCGCGATCCAGGATTACCGCCGTGGGCTTATCGTGGGGGACGATTCAACGCACGGAAAGGGAACGGTTCAGAGTCTCCTCGACCTGGGACGTCAGCTTTTTCAGCGGTTTGACAATGCGCCGTCCCTCGGTGCCATCAAGATCACGATGCAGCAGTTCTATCGCCCGAGTGGGGCAAGCACGCAGCTTGAGGGGGTGAAAAGCGATGTGGTGCTTCCGAGCATTACGACCCACTTGCCGGTCAGCGAAGGCGATTTGGACTATGCCATCGCCTTCGATCGGGTGCCACCTGCCCGGTACGCCGCGGAGGGGCGGGTAACGGATGCCGTGGTGGAGTGGCTGCGGAAGCGTTCGGCCCAGCGGGTGGCCACGAGCGAGAAGTTCACGGAGCTGGGTGGCCAGATCGATCGCTACAAGCGACGCAAGGAAGAGAAATCAATCTCGCTGCTCGAAACGGAGTTTGCTCGTCAGTGGAACGAGGGGAAGGCCGCCGAGGATGAGGAAGAGAAGCGACTCGAAGAAACGGAGTTCTCGAAACGGCCCGTCGTCAAGCGAGACTACTACTTCGATGAGGCGATGGAGGTCACGATCGATTATCTCCGCTCGCTGGCAGAGGCGGGGGGATTGGCCGAGTCGGCCCAGGCCGTGCCCGTGCGAAAAGCGCCCGTTCCCGCCCTCCGGTAGCATCTCATTCGGCTTTCGGCTGCCGCCGAGAGACTGCATCAGGCCTCGGCGATGAGCGCCGAGAGTGACTCGATGGCGTTTGGATATTCGAGCACGATGCCAAGATCGGTGAGCATCCGCGAGGGATCGACCCGCTTGTCGCCGCCGCGACCACGGGCTGCCGTTGTGTCCCAGGTTGGTGACGGGGCTCCCGCGAGTGTTGCCAGGCGTTCGTACCAGTCCCGTCGCTGCACGGGATGGCCATTGGCAACCACGTAGAGAGGCCTTGGTTCACGGGCCTCGGCAACAGCCACGACAACGGCCGCTGCGTCGTCCACGTGGATCAGGTTGAGCCATGAGTCGGGGTCGGCTGGAATCGCCTTGCCAGCCCGCAGGTCGGTCAGTCGCGGCAGGCGGCCTGGTCCGTAGAGCCCCGCGAACCGGAGTGCCGTGCCGTGGCTGGCTCCATGGGCCTCGAGGAGGCGTTCGGCCTCGAGAAGCACGCGGCCTGCCTCGCGAGTCGGATGGGTGTGGGTGTCTTCGTTGACGACCCCGCCTTGTTCGTCGCCCCACACACCGGTCGAACTGGCGAAGATGATCCGCGGCGGGATGCCAGCGGTGGCCGAGGGCAGGGCGTCGAGAAGTTTCTCGAGCCCCGCGACATGGACATCGTGGTAGCTCCCGCTCCCTGAGCGGTCGAAGGCCACGCTCCAGAGAATCGTGCGAGGACAGCCAACGGTCGTGAAGAGCCTTGCCCAGCCGGGATCGTCGGCTGTGACCTCGAGGGTCACCGCTTCGGCGCCGAGGCCCTCGATGGCGGTCGCCCGCACAGGCGACCGAGTCGTGGCGACGACGCGATCGCCCCTCGCGATCCAGCGACCAGCCACCCGCTTGCCGAGGTAGCCACAGCCCACGACAAGCCGCAGCGGTGCCGCCTTCATCGCCTCCATCCACGCCCGCAGCACGAGCTGGGCAGCGACCGCATCGCTGCGGCTTTTCTTCTGGCCCCGCGAGAGGCCAACGCCGGCGAGCATCGAGGCGGCCTCATGGGAGGTGTATCGCTCATCGTGGTAGACAACGGGCAGGCCCGTCGCCCGGCCGAGCCAGTCGCCAAACCGCTGTGCTTCCCGAGACATCCCACTCGGAGTGCCATCGGCGTTCAGCGGAAGGCCGACCACGAAGCCAACGAGTGCTTCCTCACGGGCGAGCCCTTGGAAGTAGGCGGCGTCAGCAGCGTGGTCTCCCATGGTTTCCCGGATGCACAGTGGGCTCGCAAGGATCCGCTCGGCATCGCATACAGCGACACCGATCCGCTTGCGGCCGTAATCAACGCCAGCCACACGCCCGCGCGGGATCGAGCCGGAAGAGGGGCCGCCCTCGGGCATCATGGAGCCACCGCGAGGGTCTCGCCGCTCACCGGGCCGAGCAGGACAAGCAGACGGAGGGCAAGGAGCCGCATGAAGATCACCGTTGCCTCACAAGCTATTCACCGCTTCGGTTGGAGATCTCGCTGATCGAAAACATACCTCACCCACTGCCCATCGACGGGATAGACCTCCCATGCGGCAGCCCGAGGCGAGGCTGTGCGACGGTCGGTCGTGAGGATCTGACAGTAGACCCAGGGCGCAACCGCCTCGCTGATGAACTGGGTCCTGCCATCACAGAAGACCGCACTGACTCCCCCCGGGTGTCGAGACGACGGGTAGCGAAGAATCCAGTCTGGATTGTCGGTCGCCATCGATTCCGCGGTCGGATTGACGAACCGCTTTGCCGGGGGCGGGGTGTCGCCATCGGGCAATGCCGGCGGGTGAAGGATGAGGTGGGTGGTCACCACGGCATTCGCATTGAGCACCGCTGGAAGCGGGGCATCGGCCCACGATGGTTCGAGAGGGGCATGAGGTCCTGTGCGCTCCGTTGCCAGAAGGGTGTTGGCTGTTCCGTCCCTCGCGCCAATGAGCGACAACGACTGCGTGAGAGGGGCATAGGTCGCACTGCCCACCTGATCGACCATCGCCCCATCCCCGCGGTACTGGTTGCCGTCGGCACGGAGCATCTCGGCTCCGGTCCCCCCATTGCCCATGTACGAAATCGGTGCGAGCACTTTCGTCTGCGACACGATGGTCGGGCAGGCATATCGCTCAAGCCGTTTGGCTCGCACGTCGTCCATGTTGGTCGCACCGGCCGCGTAGGTGCGAAACCAGTCAAATACGTCCAACTCATCGACATACGGGAGGATGGCGACGCTCCACGAGACATGATCACCGGACACGTCGGTGTAGCCCGCGAGGGCCATTCTCCAGCCCGGCATACTCCCCTGATTCGTGTCATGGCCCGTCACGCCTTTGCCTATTTGGGCCAGATTGTTCATGCAGCCGGCGCGGCGTGCCGTCTCCCGCGCCATGGAGAGCGCGGGCAGAAGCAGGGCAATGACAATGACCAGGACCGAGATCGTCACGAGGAGCTCGACGAGCGTCAAACCCCGGGGATAGGCCGCCCCCTGTGGTGTACGGGTTTGAGGATGCCCTGGAATGATGTTTTCGAGGGTCAACAAATTAGGAACGCCCATTTTTTCCCCTTGCCCCCGAACGGAGCAACGATGAGGGAGAGCCAAGCCGGTCCGCTAGGCCATCAACTCCCGTTTCCAAGACGACTGTTCCCTCCGAGTATACGCTGACCCGCGGCCTGGCGACGCATCTGGTGCTTGCAAGCTTATACTGGGACTCGAGCTCCCACTCGCGGAGCCGCGACGAACCCATCGTATCAACACCAGTGGTTTTTCCTTCATTTCTTGGCCTCCCGTGGCAGGAAGTTCTCCTGGTGGGGGTCTTTGCGCTGTCAGTCGCCGCGCTCAGTGGGGTCGCTACCTGGGGGCGGCATACGCTGCTCAGCCTTCATATGGAGGGGGCCGAGTGGTGGAACCTCTTTTTTGCGGGGCTCACCCTGGCCTTTCTGGTCGCGACCGTCGCCGTCGGCTTGCCCGCGGTTGCGGGCGTGTGGGTCATTCTGCCGATCGCCGCTTTCGTCTTCGCAAAGAAGCGGGATGCCTTGGTGCCCGAGGACAGGCGGTATCTCTCAGGGAAGGGCGCTGCCACTATCATTGCCGACCTCAAGGCCGCATGGAAATCGGCCAGTGGGCCCTCGTCGGAGGAGCCAAAGCTTAGTCTCGGATCGCAGTTCAAGGCGCTCGTGGCCCGTGTGCAGGCCGCGGCCAACAAGGGCAAGCGTGCGACCGTGATGGAGGCGCCCCCGCTCAACGACACCTTTGCCTTTCTCAAGAAAGATGGCGCGGTGGCCATGCAGATGATGACCGAGGGCGACAAGGGCGACGGCGGAACGGTCGTTTCCGAAAAGCTCTGCAACGCTCGAGACGTCATGCTGGCAGCCATTCGTCGTGAGGCCACTGACCTCCACTTCGAGCCCCACGAGCGAGAGTACGTCGTCCGTGTTCGCGTGGATGGTGTTCTTCGCGATGCCAATAAATTGAAATCGATAGACGCCCGCGGCGTGATTTCATCGCTCAAGGTCGTTTCCGACATGGATATCTCGGAGCGGCGACGTCCCCAAGACGGCACCTTTGCCGTTCGCGTCGGGTCGACAAAATACGAGGTCCGTGTCGCATCGACGCCCACGAGCTATGGCGAGAAGCTCGTCATGCGACTCCTCCGGTCATCGGGGGGCATCGTAGGTGGTGGCCTTGGCAACGTCGGGCTACGGCCACCGGTGCTCAAGCAGCTCCGTGAGATCATCCACAAGCCCTACGGACTGTTTCTCGTTGTCGGTCCAACCGGCTCCGGAAAAACGACGACCGTCTATGCGTCGCTCAGCGAAATCGACGCCCATCAGCACAACATCACCACCATCGAGGATCC
The DNA here is from genome assembly GCA_041746715.1 of Pirellulales bacterium. Taxonomy (GTDB): domain Bacteria; phylum Planctomycetota; class Planctomycetia; order Pirellulales; family UBA1268; genus QWPN01. Next base: position 10,524 of record JBGTGN010000127.1, read on the forward strand.
CGTCGAGTATCGCCTCGAGAACATCACACAGATCGCGGTGAATTCAAAGGCAGACGTCTCGTTTGCGCAGATTCTTCGGAGTGTTCTTCGGCAAGACCCCGACGTGCTCCTCGTAGGTGAAATTCGAGACCGAGAAACGGCAGAAATCGCATGCGCGGCAGCGAACACCGGTCACTTTGTTTTCTCGACGCTTCACGCCAATGACTCTGCATCAACGGTCATCCGGCTTCTGGACCTTGGGCTCGAGCCCAGCCTCATTCAGACAGCCTTGACCGCCGTGCTCGGGCAACGGCTCGTCCGACGGCTCTGTCCGAAGTGCAAGGAGGCCTGCCAGCCCCCTGAGGGCCTCCTCAAGAAGTTCAAAATGAAGCCGAGTGCGGTGCCGCATATTTATCGTGAGCGGGGTTGCGATGAATGCGACGGAACTGGCTACAAGGGCCGGATGGGCATTCACGAGCTGCTTGTCATGAACGACGCGGTTCGGGCGCTGGTCACGCAGAGCCCGGGAATCAACGATCTCAAGAAAGCTGCCACCGAGAGTGGCACCCTGACGCTGCAGACCGACGGTCTCGTGAAGGTCATTCAGGGTGAGACGAGCGTGAACGAAGTCCTCCGGGTCACGACGAACTGAACAGGACGGCATTCCTTCGGCCATGGTTACATTCCTCGACACCGTCATCGTCGCTGCGGTCCTGTGGTATGCCTACAAGGGCTGGAACACGGGCATGTGGGATACCACGATCACCGCGCTCGAGCTCCTGGGATGCCTCACGCTCGCCGTGGTCCTCCATGAATTCGTGGGGGAGTATGTGCATTCGATGATCGTGGCCGTGGCTGGCGACTCGATCTCGCAGACATGGTCCCTTGTCATCGCCTTTTCCGTCTTGGCCTGGGGCACGTTTGCATTCATCGAGATGAAGCTGCATGGCGTGGGGGCCGAAGACGAGGAGGAGCCCGACATGGACCCGCTGGCCGATCGCATTGGCGGCGTCGTGGCCGGGGCGCTCGGAGGGGCGATATTCGTAGGCGGGGTGCTCATCACGATCTCGATGGTGCCATTTCTCGCCTGGGTCAAGCCGAGCGGCGATCGCATGCTGCTTGATGTGGGGAAGCTCGTCCTTCGCACGGCCGGGCACTTCGTGCAGGACCGGCCAGAGGGTGTTCCGCTGCCGATCTGGGGTGAGCCCTCGTCGAACCAGGCGAATGCCAGGGCGCTCCTCACGAGTGAGCCGTGGTTCGACGTCGATGGAGACGGAATATGTGCGGAAGCCGATGCCTATCGCGACGTTGATGGAGGGGGGACGTTTTCCAAAGACCTCTACTATGTCGATGTCGATGGGGATGGGCAGCGGCGGATGGGCCTTGTCGATAAGTACGTCGTCGGTCGATGGGATTTCGACCTGCGGTCCGATGAACGGAAGCGTGCGGATGTGAAGAAGCCGCCACCGAAGCGGAAAAAGGGCGACCCTGACCCGGCGGAAACCACGCAGCCGGAGGATGATTTTTGAGCCCCAGTTCTCCTCGATAGAAGGTCTTTATGATGCCCAGCCGCCACGCCCCGGTATCCCGTGTTGTTCTCACGCTGGTGATGTTTTTCACGTTCGACCCGGGCATCAGGGCCGCCGATCCGGTGCCTCCCGCAAAGGCCACAGACACGCCCGGGAAGAAGCCCGAGCCACCTGCCGAGAAGAAGCCAGACTGGCCGGCACTCAAAACGCTCCTGGAAGGGGGGGAGTATGCGAAGGCCGCGGCCGCTGCCGATGCGATCGTCAAGCTTGTCAAACCGACCACATCCAGAGACCCCGAGTATCTGCCCCGCTCCATCGACACGATCGATGCCCTCATGCGGCGTGGATTCTCCGAGCTTCAACTCGGGCAACTCGATGCGGCTGACGCGACCTTTGTGGAGGCCGACGCGGTCTTGGCAGACAGGCAGCTCAAGAAGATCTTTTCCTCGGTGCCTCGTCAGTTTGCCGCCCAGATGGACGACGTGCAGAACCACCTCGACCTGCGAGCCATCGAACTGGCGAACGTGAAGGCCGCAGCGATCCTCGAACGGCTGCGGCGAGCACGGCTCGAAGGGGCGTCCGGCGACGACACGGCGACGTGGCTTGAGGCCCTGGTGACTTTGGAGGCCACGAAGGCGAAGCTCCGAGACCAGGTGATCAAACGGCTTGACGACGACGCCGATGCCGAGGCCAAGCTCCTGGGGTCGCCCCACAAGCGGGCGCTCATGAGCCTGTTTCATCAGGAGCTGATCAAGGGCATCGCGGCATTCGAGACGGCTCATGTGACGGGCGAGGAGCAGCGGAAGCAACGGCTCGACAAGGCGCTCGCCCACTTTGCGGCCGCCGCGACCGAGCTTGACCAGGTGTTCAAGCTCACGATGCCGAAAGGCCTGACGAGCGGAACGGCCGCCGCGAGAACCGAGGCGACAGTCCTTCTCTTCGAGCTCACGGTCGGCCGCTGCGAAGCCATGCTCCGAGCGGGGGATATCGAGGGAGCCCGTCAGGAGCTCGAGCGAGTTTTCGAGCTCCACACGAGTTTGGCTGGGCTTCGCAGGCTCGCCGCCCCCGAATCCCACCCCGATCTTTTTCGGCCGGTCATGATGTCGGCAGAAATCACGCTGGCCGACTCGCGAAAGCTCCTCGAGCAGAATGACGTGGACCAGGGTTTTGTGGTGGCGACCAAGGCCGCCGAGACGCTCGCTCGGGCCGAAGCCCTGCCACTCCCGACCGATCATCCGCTTCGGCGACTCATCTCGCCGATGGTGGCTGCGATCGATCAGCACAGGGGTCGATTGCGAGCCGCGATCGACTCCTCCGACGCCGCCGATGCAGCCGGGAGTCGGCTCAACCGGGCCCTCGAGAAGACAAACCCATCCGCCCTCGGCCTCTAACAGGCCTGCCGGCCGTCAGGGGCGAACCCTACCAGTCCGTCGCTGCCTGCCCCGTTGGGGATGCTAGCCGGTCGAGTTGTTCGTGGAGTTCTCTCGCGTTGGGCAGATCCAAGACGAGCGCCCGGGCTTTCTGGATGGCCTCGGTGCTCGCTCCTGGGTCTCCGGTGAGGTTGAACACGCGGCTCGCCCGGGCTGCCGTGGCGGCCAATCGCAGGCGTCGCGTGGGTGGGTGCTGAGCGGTCACGGCCCAACACGGAAGTTTCATGGCGGTATGAAGCGATGTGATCGCCGTCGCTCGGTCGTTCTTGGCAGTCACTTCGGCGAGCTGGATGAGATACCGAGAGCGGCGAACAGGATCGGTGATGGATGGGGCGGCACAGAGGCGCTTGAGGGAATCGACCACACCCTCCCGAATACCAGCCTGAATCCGCGTCGTGGCAAGCACGTCGAGGGCAGCCAGCGTTCCCGGATGATTTGCACCTGCGATGCGTTCCCATGTTGAGACAGATTGGGCAGCCGACTCAGCAGCCTCGGTAGCATTTCCATCCAGCCGCATGGCATGGGCGAGAAGCGAGCGTGTGGCGGCAACGTCCGGATGGTCGGTGCCGAGAATCGCTTGCTGGAGTTCCAGTGACTGGGAGTAAAAACGCACGGCGGCGGCCCAGTCACCCGCAGCCAGTCGGGCGTTGCCGAAGCTGCTCCAGGCAAAGGCCACATGCCGATGCTGTTCGCCAAACTGTCGCGCCCGCGCGGCGATGTATTGTTCGCGGAGGTCGTCTTTCCCATCCGCAGCCGCGAGCCTGTCATAGATAGCCGACACTCGCTCCTCCCACGTGTCGTCGGGGCGGGGGAGGCCATAGTCGATCGCACGCGTAGCCTCCGCGAGGGCGACGGTGGCGTCGCCGGTATGCACGGCATCGGCGAGGAGCACGCGGAGGAATGCCGAGCGCGCGTCGCCTGGCCCGAGCGCTTCGGTGGCCGTCTTGAGGGCCGGTTCCACCACCAGCCGAGCGGCTTCAGCGTCGCCTGTCGCGAGATGGGCGGCGGCAAGTCG
>JBGTGN010000128.1:0-17096 GCA_041746715.1 Pirellulales bacterium
GCCGGCGCAGGCCCTGCGGACGATCACGGTCGAAGTCCGGTACTGCCGAGACCACCATGGCCGTGGCCGATGGACCGGCCGCTACCGCCACAAGATCCACACCGTGACGGTGGCCCTCCCGCGGGGCGCGGTGACCTGGCCCCAGTCGATCGCACACAGCCGGGCAGAGAGAGAGGCCGGATGGGAGGCAGCAGACGAGCTCGAGCTGCTCGTGTACCTCCTGGCCCACGAGCTCGAGCACGCCCGGGCGACGATCGTGGCGAGGGACATCGACGAGCTGCGGCAGTTCAACCATGAGCCGACCGTGCGGGCCAGGGCCTGGCGCGTGGTGCGAGAATCCCGGGACTCCGAAAAACCTTCCCTGGCCTTGCAAAGTGTACCGCCCGCCGGTATATTTCAGTCGATGGGTTGGAGGTGACGATGACCAAAAGGCGGAAACGTGAAAGACTGGCGGCGAAGCTGAAACCTGTGGTGGAATCCAGGTTGCTTTACTTTGTTGAGGAACCTGGATTTACGGATGATTGGAGTGATCTTGATCTGGACGTCGAAAACGACCTTTGGGAACTTCAGGATCAGATAATGGACGCCCCGACGCGGCCGTCCGTAATTTCAGGCACCGGCAGCCTTCGGAAAATTCGTTTCGCGCCAGGGAAGTGGAACACAGGAAAGCGCGGTGCGGTTCGGGTTTGCTATGTCCTCTTTGAGACTCGTGGGATCGTCTTGCTCTGTATGGCCTACGGCAAGGGTGAAAAGGCAAACCTGACCAGCCAAGAGAAGATTCGATTTAAGGCTCTGGTTGCACGGATCGACAAGCAACTCAAGACAAGGAAGCCGAGCAGATGAACACTAGAAGCGTGAGGAAGGTCGTGAAAGGCAAGTCGCAGACAAAGAACCGTGGAGCAGAGTTGGTCCAGAGACTCGAACGATTCAGCGAGGAACTCGAGAAGGCGGAGAGTGTGTCGGATGTTTTCACGGTCCGCGCGGTTCGAGCGAACATCGAGCCCAAGAGCAGCAGTGCCGGCGAACTGAAGAAAGCCAGGAACATCCTCAGAATGAGCCAGGGCGTGTTTGCAAAGTTCGTGGGCATGTCGCCATCGACCATCCAGGATTGGGAGCAGGGAGTCAACCCGCCGGCGGGCCCGGTGTGTCGCTTAATCGACGAGATCATTCATGCCCCCACGTACTTCAGAGCGAGGGTGCGGTCTCTCGTCGCAGTTTCCGCGGGTGGCTCGCGAACGAAGAAGAAATCGACATTCTGCCAGTAGACGCCACAGCTCACTCGATCGCCCTTTGCAGGCTCTCGCCGCTGCCGCGTCTGCCCTGAATCACCCTGCCCACTAGTGACACCCCTGTCACTACCCCGGTCCTTGTGCATGGCCAGCGCTACGCCATGCGAGGAGCCTTGCGAATACGGTGGCGACCACGAAGCGAGAGAAGCCCATCGCCGTTATTGGTGCTCGCGAGTGTTGCTAACGGCTAAGCCTGCGAAAGTTGCATAGCCGGCTGAAACCTTGTATCGTGCGGGAAATCCGCAGGAAATCACACTTTCGGCCGGTCGCCAAAAACCGGCTGGGGGTCAAGAGGTCGCAGGTTCAAGTCCTGTCGCCCCGACGTTCGTTCCTTGATGAGTCTGCTCCAACCCGGAGTCGGACTCATCCGTTCGGTGTATCTGGTTTCGCGCGCCTCGGCGAGAACCGGTATCGACCGACGGGCCCCGGCAACACGCCGGGGCAGATTGAGTGTGGTTGTGAATATCGACGCTGTCGGGGCTGTTGGTGCCTGCGACGCGAGGGACCGGACAGTCGGTGCGGTTCCGGCCATGGATTGGCACCGGCAGGTTGTCTTCACCGAAGGCAATAACGCCTCGGCGAAGAGCGCGAATGGGCCGCTTGCCCCACATTTGTTCCTCGAACTCGAGGCCAACAAAAATTCCCAGTCGCAGCACGAGCTGCCGGATCGCCTGGCCTGCCTTCGCATCGGTCGCCAATGATGCCAGGTCGTCGAGTGCCGCCATGAGGGCCTCGACCTGCTCCTCAGGGGTTGAGGCCGCCGCGGCTTCCGGCTGCCGCGGCGCCGCGAGGTCGGCAATCTGCCGTTCAAGATCGGCACGGTCGCGGACGAATGTGTCGAACGTCTTGGCAATGGCGGCGTAGCGAACGTCGTCTTTCTCGACGGTCATTCGCCGCTCGGCTGTCTCGATGTCTTCGTTCAGGTTGGCTAGCCGCTTTCGCAGCTCGGCCAGCATTGCAGGCTCCAGGCTGGCGGGATCGGTCTCGGCTTCCGCGCGGGCCTTGGCCAGAAGTCGCTCGCGGATCACCTCGCGGCCACCTGCCTTGTCCACGAGCTCGATGAGGGCATCGACGAGCATGGCCGTGACCGCAGGTGCCTCGACGGTGTTGTGGTGGCATTCCGTGTAGCCGCTATTGGAATAGAGTCCGCAGACATACTTCAGCTTCTTGCCGTACGGCACACCGTGCATGACGCTGCCGCAGCCGTCGGTTAGGTCGATTACCCTGGTCGAGAGCGGGTATCGATCGGGATTGGTTGCCCTGCGGCCACTCTTTCGTCGAACTTCGCTGAGCGGGTCCTTCTTCGGCTGGATCGCCTTCCAGCGTTCGATGTCGAAGGCTGCTGTGCCACCGCTGCTGGCACGCACCCGCACCTCTTCCGGGTTCTCAAGCAGCTTTGGCTGACCGTCGGGCCGGACGTCGTGCTCCTCAAGCTCCCTTGGTCCGTCAACGCCGACGCGTCGATAACGGCCCTCGGACCGCCTGCCATACTCCTTAATGCCCGCGATGATGGGGTTTGAACAGAGGTCCCGGATCGTGTTCGGATGCCACTTGCCGGGCACGTGATATTCGGAGCCGTGATCTCGGCGGGTGCGGCCCTTATCCGGTGAAGGGATTCCCATGTCGTTGAGCCGGGCGGCGATACGTTTGCAACTGTCTCCTGCCGCCCGCCACTCGAGCATCCTGCACCAGATGCCGATCTTCTTTTCGTCGCGGGGAAGGAATCGCACGTGATGGCCAGCGCGACGAATGTTCTCGCCGTCCTCAAGCCACCCCACGAACTCGTCGTTCGGTCCGACGAGCGCCCTGCTGAAGCCATACGGTGCACGTCCACCGGTGCTCAGGCCGCGGGCCGCCATGCTCTGCTGCACGAAGACGATTCGATCGCCGAGTCGCGGCGAGAACCTCCCGTGCTCCTGATACTCGATCAGGCCGCTGATGAGATACATCATCTCGTTGCCTTTGAGTTCCTCAGGCGTGTAGATATGGTCGTGGGTGACAAGCGTCACGCCGCTCCCGATGAGATCTGCCTCATAGCCCATCATCGTCATCAGGGACTGTGGCCGGGCGAGCCTGTCTCGCTTGAAGGTGTAGACGTGTGAAACGGTGGGATCAGCCTTCGCATCTTTGAGGAATTTGAGAAACCCAGGGCGAGTGAGATCGCCGCCGCTTACCGCATCATCCAGGTAGATGTCCTGCTGATGATGCAGCTTCTTGCGCTGCATCTCCTCGATATCCTCGTGCGTACCGCGGAGGAGAACGCCCATGCTGTCTGCCTTAGCCTTGGCCCAATCAAACTGCTGACCGAGAGAAGCTTCCTGGCCGTCGTCGCTGCGACGTATGTACAGAGCCCCTCTGTTCTTAGGCCGGCTTTTCATTTCTGAGGCTCCGAGGACTGCGGGACAAGGATGTGGCGAGTGTTCCAAATAAGGTCAGCGACTGCATCGGCTAGGTCATGGGATGTGTGCGGCACACGAACATGAGCCTTGAGCTGCCGCCACGCCGACGTGATCGTATGCTGCTGCCACCACGTCACCATTCTTCTGAGCGTGCAGTCCATCGCCGGCGAGCGAACATGCTCCAGCGGAGAAGCGGCTATCCGCTGCCGCAGATCGATCATGAGCGTTGTCGGGTGGACGACGTCCAGTTCCTGGGGGGTGACCAGGCCGATCTCGAACCATCGAACCATTTGAACAATGGTCATCAATTCGAGGACGTAGCACTCGTCGATCAGATCCGTAAGCCGCTTTTGTCCAAACCTGTCGTCGAAGCCGAATCGCTTGAATTGGACGTTGGCGTCGGTCTCGATCGCAGCCTTGAATTCGAGCAGCGTGTTGGTGAGTGGTGTCGGGTTTTGCGTGAGCATGTCTCCTCCTTTGAGACCTGGGTCGATCCGTCGGTCTATGGCACAAAAGTTCATTTTCTCAATTGGCCCTCGTGAAACAAAACGGATTTTCGGGATGGAAATAGTGGGGTTCGCCACGCCGGGATCGTCGCCCGATGCGAGTTTTAGCCCTGTACCACACCGTTTGAGTCAGGCAGGGTCCGCCGTTCAGCCACGAGCTGCCGCGCGATTAATTCCGCGAGGAGTGTGCGGAAACGATGAATTGCGTCCTCGGCTTTGGGGGGGTTCGTTGCCCCTACATCGGATTGAAGTTCGATGACTTTTTTGGGACTGGACGCGGTGTGGTCACTGGAATGCGAATCTGGATTCATTGGTGAGATCTCTTGGGATGAAAATGTGGCGGCCTGCCCCGGAGCCACGTCGGCCCGGTCGACACGCCGCGAAAGCAATGGCGACAACGGCGACCTCATGTCACTGTCGTCTGAATGCTGGAACACGTCAGAGTGGGCTCGCGAATGAGACTCGTCTGTCCATCCTCGCTCTCTGACACCTAAAAAAGGCGGCACAGGTTTTTGAGCCGTGCCGTTTGTCCTCCAGCGCCGATCACACGGCCCAAGCTTGCCATGCGGCTCGGTAGCCGCATCGCAGGCTACTAGCCTTGAGTCCTTTGAGGCTCAACACAAGGTAAATGTTGCCGGTGTGGATGGAGACTTTGAGATAGATGTCTCGGTTCGCTTCACCGTGTTCGGTGGTGCGCGTTTTCACGTGCTGGCAGAATGCAAGAGACACTCTCACCCGATCAAGCGGGATGTAGTTCAGATTCTCAACGACCGTTTGCGATCAACCGGGGCCCACAAAGGCTTTGTGTTTGCTACGGCTGCATTCCAGTCAGGTGCCATTGAGTACGCTGCGAAAAAACGGAATCGCCCTGGTGCAAATTGCCAGTGGGCGCACCACCTACATCCAGGCGACATGGGGGCCTCCTCCTCCGTTGCCGCCAGGGGTTCCGAAGTATGTCGGCTGGCACCTTGAGCGCAACGATCAGGGAAACGTCAATCTGGGGCTCATCAGTACAAAGTCTCCGGGGCACCTGAACAAGCTACTGACCAATACAGAGTAGGTCCGTCGTTTTAATGGGTCGTGTCACATGCAACTCCCTGCTGCTGCCACGTCGAGTGTTGGGAGGCCTCATGTGGAGTTTCCGGCTACCATCCAGTCACCTCACTTGACCATGCGTTCGTCGTCCAGACCGCAGTTCCTTTGCCCAGGGAACAACACCCCTGCTGGACTCCGACTCTTCGGCGACGTCACGACCTAACTACGTCACCCGCTCTCCGCCATCCACCCGCTCAATCATCACCGAGCAGCCGTTGTCCTCGTGGCTCCCATCGCTCGCTCGAACACGGTGCCACGAGTACCCAAGTGCCTTCAGCTCACGCACGGCAGCCAGAAGCCCGCGTCATGACACGGCTTCGGTGCGTAAGAACACGGCACAAAGTATTCGAGTCGCGATGGCTCATTCGCTCTCATTCAATATGCCGCGTTTTGTGCCAGAATTAAGATGGCGAACCACTACCCCGAATCCTCTTGGAGTTGCCAGTAAGGGAGCCAGTCGTATCCCTGGGGCTCGACATACCTCGATCCGCCTGACCCTCACCCATGTGGCATCATGTGCTTGCGGTACCGGCAGTGGTTACGCGTCACTCAACGCCGGCTCCATCCTGGGACCGTGCGTCCTGGCCAGCGTGTCGATGACGCACCGCCCTGGCAAGGATGGCTAAGGACTCTGAGCACATGACCTGGCGTACACCGCTTGGAAAACGACCCCTGGTCGGTCCGGTAGCGGAATTGGTGCGTGCAGCCATTGGGTGGATGCACGACCTGATTGTGGAAGAGCTTGCAGATCGTGACGAATTGTGGAGTTTTTAGGTTCCAATGTTCGATCGTCTCGAGCCTCTTTCAAGGCTCTGTCTTTTGGCTGATGTCGGCGAAGCTTTGCTTACCACAACCCCGCGGCCATCGCTGACGGCGATCAACGAAAGCGCTGTTGGAGCCATCTTCAATGCGGTCAAGCAGCTAGTCGCACTTAAGACGGATGAACAGAAGGACGAGGCCGGGAGCCACGGCCAACCGTTTCGGTATCGCACGCTGCTGCTCACAACGACGCAAAGCCATGCCGCCGCAGACGATGCCACGCGGATGGATACGACCTCCAGCGAAGATCTGCCGCTTCCCGACTGTGTTGATACGGAAGAGTGGGAGTGGCTTGTGGAGGCCGGCAGTGACCGAATCCTATGGGACGAGGACTATCTCTACGGAGACCAGTTTCTCGACGCTCCGCCGGAGGTCGCCCGTCTCAAGCGTGATCGGCTCGGCATCACGAGCGACTATTTCGCGGCCAGTGCCCCTGATCCCAAGGAATCGGCATTGGCGAGCATTCGGGCAAGACTCAATGCACTCGAGCGCGGCAAGTCATAGCCATCTTCCTTTGCCTGATAACGTGCGTCCCGCAGGGACAGTCCGCCTTATCAGGGCCCCCGACAGTCGGGGGCCGCCTCAATCTTCTCACCAATCACGAAGGGCAGGATCATCACCCAAGGTGAGTCGGGGCGACTCCCCCTTCCCTATGGATAACGGTGGCTTTCTCGACAGAGCTGCACTTGCCATTTTCCCGGAATACCTCGCGTTTGACGGCGAGGAGGTGTCGAAATTGGCGGTGCCAGGGGCTTCCGGAAGAACGATCAACCTGCGCTGATCCGCAGCGCCACCCCCTTCCTGAGAGACATGTCTAGCCCGCGAAGTTCTTATACCGCGAGCCCTGCTGCGCTCGTGCCGTGCTCAACACTGTATTGAGCCACAACACAGGGCACGATAGGGCGAGACGATGTCACCAACCGCGTCTCACCTACACAAAGAACCCTCTTATTGGCGTGAACTCTCAACGGGCGGAGTTCTTGTACCGCGCGCAGCAGACCTTTCGGAGCTCATTGCTTTGTTAAAAAACGCCGCAGTGGGAGCTTTCTGACTCTTCGTGGTGTTAGGTCGCCGGGACGTGCTACCACGTGGTCATACCACACTTCGCTTTCGTCTCCGTCGAGAAGGTCACACATCTCTATACACTCAACTACTCGTACAAATCTAAATCGAACGGGCTCTCCATCGCTGTTGACATATGAAGTCTGGCGAGTCTTGCTATATACCCGCGCCTTCCGGCACGCTTCGACCCGCCCCTTTGCCTCAAAAACGCAGATCCTGAATTCATGCATCAACGGCCCATATCGCTTGAGTTGGGGGCCCACCTCAAAACGAAACAACAATACGCAAGAATATCGTCGATAGGGTGACGCTGACGTCGTTGGTTTCGGCCGCGAACGGCCCATTTCGGAATAGTTGCTCGCCATGCCCTCTCGCTCTTGGTCAACGGATCGTTAGAACTGCGGAATGGGGTCGACGGGTCGACCCGCCCATCCACCGGGAAGTTGCGGCCCGGAGTCATCATCAATTCCTGACAGTAGATCGTCGAAACACTTGATGTCGCTAGACAGTTCGATCCACTCTTCGGTGATGCCTAGCTCAGCTAGCATATCAGCCCAGGCATCCTGAAGATAGAAAGTAAATCGCATGTTCTCCTTTGGTGGCCCGCCTTTTTCGATCTGCTCGGGTGGAATAGTCAACACATAAAGCAATGAGCCTGTCTGCACGAGCGGTCCTCCGCCGAGGAGCCCACTGCGCTCGTATTTCTTAGCGAAGTAAGTGGCCACGACCGTTCCGTCGGGCCTGGTCTCCTGGGAGACCAGGCTCAGATCGAGTTCATCATATCCATGGTTTATAATGGATGTGACTTCCGCAACCGTGAGGATGACACCTGCCTGGGTGAGGACCAGGCGCGCATTAACGCATCCGTTTCGAAATCGCGTCTTCAGTAACCCCTTAAGGGCCTTCGCGTGTTCCGTCTGGCCCTTCTTGAGCGCTTCCTCAATCAGCTCCTTTAGTTTCTCCTTCGAGATGTCGTTGGGAACCCCGGTAACTCGAATATTTCGTTTACCACCTTTATCCAAGCCTGAGGGGTCAATTTGAGATGTCGGGGCGTTGCCGACGTAGCGCCCAACATTCGGATCACCTGCCGCAAACCCAATCGGATCCTCACTCATCCAACGTCCGATCGACGGCGAGTACCACCGATTGAGATTCCACTGAAGGCCCGTTGTGGCGTCGGTGTACCGTGCGGTGAAGTTGAAATCACTCGCGACGCTCGGGTTGGACTCTGACGTCACGTTGCCAAAGCTGTCGTAGGCGATGTGGTTTTCAAGCGTCGTCGTGTCGGTCCCAGAGTCGTACGAAACGATGTCGCGGACCGTGTTCAAGTGATCGGTCAGCGGCCAAGTCACGTTGCCCGCAGCATCTTCCGTAGCCAGAATCTGATCGCCGCGATCACCCCAGAGCGTGCGGCCCTGGACGTTGCCTGAGGCGTCAAGCCTCAGGATCATCTGGTAGCCGTCGTAGGCGAAAATGTCGTCGGCTGTCGGCGTGGATGAACCACCAACGTACTCCGTACGGCCCACGAGCCGGTTCATCGCATCGTAGGCGTACTCGACACGCCACTGCTCGACATCCGCCGAGTCGAACTGCGTCACCTTTGTGAGCCGGTTGCGGTAGTCCCACGTGAGATCACGTTGGTCGCCCGTGGCGATGTTCGTGATCCGCGTGATGTTGCCTTCCGCGTCGTAATCGTACGTGAAGGTGCCGTCGCTCAGCACGCGGTTGTTGGGGCCGGTGGTGTAGCTCTCGCCATTGGCCGTGATGCGATTGCCGTTGTCATCGTAGACGTAGGCCTCGTCGTCGGTCGAGCCGGTGCGGTCGGTTCCTGTGAGCTGGCCAGTGGCGTCGTTCGTGTAGTTCGCGTCTTCCGACGGGTAGGCGGAGTTCGTGAACGCCGTCATCCGGTGGGCGGCGTCATACGCCCAGCCGTAACCTGCGAAGACTGTAGTGCCCTTGGTGTGAGTCAGGGTTGTGAGTCGACCTGCATCATCGTATCCGTATGCGCTGTCAGCGACGAATTGGCTGCCCGCAACGTTCGCGAACCTCGAAATCTCGCTCGTGCGCCCATCCGCCAGATACTCAAAACTGATCCGCTTCTCCGCGATTGCGTTGCCACCGGCTTGACCTTGCTGCGTGAGGACGGTGAGTCGATCGAGGTTGTCGTGCGCAAACTCGTTCTTGAAGTCGGCCGTGGCGCCGATCGTTGCAAAGAGGCTAGTCCGGCGACTGGCACTGTCGAAAGTCTGGCCAAGCACCACGGGCTGGGCCAGTGTCGCAAAAACGAGCTGCGACTGCGTCATCCGGCCTGCGCCGTCGTACTGGTACGTATAGTCGGCCGTGCCATCGCCCAGACCGAGAAGCTGGCTCACCGCGTCGTACGAGAACGAAAACTCCTTGACGACGGTAGAGCCGTCCTTCCAGGTCTCGGCTGTCCGCCGCTGGAGGTTGTCGTAGGTGAACTGGGTCACCCGGCCATTTCGATCGGTCCGCTGGATGAGGTTGCTCGCCACGTCGTACGCAAAGTATCGCGACGCTCCAAGCTCGTTCTCTTCTTGGGTGACGCGGTTGAGGTCGTCATACGTCCAGCTTGTCGTGTTGCCCGACGGGTCGGTGAGCGACAGCCGGTTGCCGACGGAGTCGTACGCATAGAGCGTGTCTTTGAGATTCGCGTCGGTCGTCTTCGTGAGCCGGTAGAGATTGTCGTACGTGTACGACGTCGTGTTGCCGAGACGATCCGACTGAGAAAGCATGTTGCCCACAGCGTCGTACGCAAACACCGTCCACGCGGCGAGGCCAAGACCAGCACCGTCGGGATCGGGTTCGGTGGTCTTCGTGAGCCGCCCAAGGTCGTCGTACTCAAACGTCGTGACGCGACCGAGCGGATCGGTGGACGTGAGCCGCTGGCCAGCGGCATCGAAGGTGTACGTCGTCACCGGGGACGTAAGTGGCCCAACACCATCCGGATCCGCCTCGGTGATCGCCACCAGCCGGTCCAGGTTGTCGTAGGCGTAACTGGTCCCGTTGCCGAGTCGATCAGTCGTCGAGAGCAGGTTGCCGGCCTTGTCGTACGCAAAGATCGTCCACGAAGCGAGGCCCGGACCGGCGCCGTCAGGATCGGGGCGAGTGACCTTCGTTTGGCGGCCGAGATCGTCGTACGCAAACGTCGTGACGCGACCGAGGGCATCGGTGGATGTGAGCCGCTGGCCGGCTGCATCGTACGTGTAGCTCGTGACGGGCGCGGAGAGTGGCCCGGCGCCATCGGGATCGGCCTCTGTCATCGAGACGACGCGGCCAATCGCGTCATACTCAAAACTCGTGGCGTTGCCGAGCGCGTCGGTCGTGCTCGTAACCCAGCCGACAGAGTTGTAGGACTGGTCGAGCACGGGGGCTACCAACGGCCCTGCGCCATCAGGATCAGGCAGGATCGTGCGCACGAGCCGGTTGAGATTGTCGTATTCGTACGTCGTCTCGCGGCCGAGGGCGTCGGCAATGCCCACGAGGTTGTTGACACAGTTGAAGTCGTAGGTTGTCGTGGGCGAGGTCTCCGGACCTCCTCCATCGGGATCGGGCTGGATGATCTCTACGAGCCGTCCCCGTTCGTCGTAGACGTACTCGGTGACGTTCCCGAGTGGGTCGGTCATGTGGGTGCGGTTGCCGCCAGCGTCGTACGCAAACTGCCAAAAATGCTGGTGGGGGCCGGGCCCGGTCACTGCCTGCGTCATCGAGGTCATGCGATCCAGGTTGTCGTAGGCATACTCCGTGCGACGGCCGATCGCATCGACCATAGCAGTCAGATTGTCGCTCGCGTCATACTCAAAACTCGTCGTCGCCTCGTCGGGCGTGCCCACCGCTTGGACGAGCGTCTGGAGAAGGCCGGCCGCGGTGTACGCGTAGCTGGTGACGCGACCCAAGGCGTCGGTCATCGTCTGCACGAGCCCTGCGGGAACGCCGCCAAGACCCGTCGTGTAGGTCTGTGAGGTCGTGACATCGTCCGTCTCACCATTCAAGACGGAGTCAATCGCACCGACAACACGAGTCGTGGAAAGAACCAGGCCGGTCGATGGGGCGATACTCCAAAGCGTCTTCCGGCCAAGCTGGTCGGTGTGACTTGTCGGCCGGCTGAACGTGGCGTCGTATGTCCACGTCTCTTCGGTGAGGTCTGGATGGATCAGGCGGGTGAGATTGCCGCGAGCGTCATACTCCATCTCGGTGACGAGGGCCGGGAGTGGCCCGGCGCCGTCAGGATCCGGCTGGGTTACCTTCGTCGCGAGACCGTCGGCGTTCCTCTCGAACGTCGTCACGTTGCCCATGTCATCTTCCTGCCAGACGACGTTCCCAAAACGATCGCGGCGAACGTGCGTCTCGCGGCCATGCTCATCGCGCTGGACTTCGGGCGTATCGGCTGATACGAGTGACGCCGGATTCGACGCCGACGATCCACTGACAGCAAGGTTCGCGACGCCCAGCGAGCGGAACATTGAGTAGGTGCTCGTCCCACCACAAGGTTGCACGACCTTGGAGAGCTTGCCGGCGTGGTCGAATTCCATCGCGGTGACTTCACCACGAGGATCGACGATGGTGGTGAGGAGACCGGTTTCGGCGTGATAGTCGTAGGTCGTCACGGGCGAGGCTTGCGGCCCTGCACCGTCAGGGTCGGGCTCGGTAATTGAAGTCAGGTTGCCGTCAACGTCATATGCAAGTGCGGTTGTTGATCCGTCAAAATCAACGACGGAAGAGACGCGTTCGCCCGAGTAATTGAACGTCAGGACGCGGCCGACATCATCCGTGATCGTTGAGATCGTGTCGTCAACGGTGTAAGCGTAGGTGCGCGTGTTGCCGCTTGTGTCTTCACGGGAGGTCAACAGACCAGTTGCGCTGAAGCGACTTATTGACCCACTGGACGAAGTGAGAGTGTGCGTTCCGTCACCATTCTTGACGAGCGTTGAGTACGTGAGATCGCCAGCTTCGCCGAGGAATGTGTTGCTGCCGGTCTTGGCGTACCAGATTGCGTGGTTGTCGCCGGTGACAAGGTTGACGCCCGTGGACTGGATGTCGAGGCGTTCGATCTCGGGAACTGAAAAACCTCGGCCGAACTCACTGTCGTCTCGCGAAACCACATCTTGGGTGCCAACGAAGACGGCCGGCACGACCTGAGTACCGTACTTGTAGAGAACCGTCATTTCCCAGTCATAGCGCCCCGTCGCCATGCCGGTCGCGTCAGGCTGTCTGGCAAACACGACTTCGTCACCGGGCGAGTAGCCAGCACCGGTGTAGTACACGGTGCCCTGATCGATGCCGTTGAACGTGAGCGTGACTTCGACAGAGTCTGGGGGTGACGACATCAGGACTGGCAGGTTGGTCTTCGTGCGGATGATCGGGTTTGCCATGGTTCCCGTGTTGACAACCAACTCGACTCCACCGCCAATCGAGTGTCCCGACTTCCCATCGCCGGCGGCCGTGGTGCTCACCTCGCTGCACGAGCAATCGCAGGAACAGGGATTCGGGTCGTCGTCGCCTTCCGTGGGTTCTTCCACGGAATCCGGAGTCGCGCTGACACGCCAGCCCAGGTCGTCGAAGTCGTTGTCGGTCCAATCTTCGAGGGCGATCAATCGCTGATCGTCGTTGTCCGTGAAAGGTGTGTGGCCTGGGTAGGCGTATAGTGCGCCTTGAGTAGCAACGGCAAAACCACTCGGGAACGAGCTTACGGTGACAACCTCATCGTTGTTGTCCGGATCTGTCGACGTTATCGTGCCGGAGACTGCTTTCTTGACAGCGATTGTCCAGTGACTGCCCGACGGTATCCCTGCGACATCCGTCGGCAGCAACTTCACTCGCGGCATTGTGACGGTTAGGCTTCCGGAGTGATCGAACCTCGCTTCCCCTTCGAGCTCGCCGTCAATAGAGACAGTCCACCAAGTCGATGTAGTGCAGGTGCATGCACGGCTGTCGACCACGACGCCGTTTTTCATTGCGGCAACAAAGATCTTATGGAAGCCACTCGCGAGCGTGCTCATGTCAAAGCTGAGGCCATCGCCGAGAGTCGTGTCTATGTCCAAAATGTAATCGAGCCCGAGATCTAGAACGCCGTTGTTGTTAGTGTCGCGATAGACGTTGATCGAGTCCGCAAACTGACCATCCGGATCCGCAAACACAGCGTTGATGTATTCGTTGCTCCCGGTCACCATCTCAGTCGGTGCCGAGAAGCTTTGGAAGCCGCCAGGGGTGACAGGCACAACGTAGACCGCATCCGCGACCACGTCGCCATCCGTGACGTTCGAGGCATCGAGTTCGACCGTCAGTGTGCCGCTATTGACCGTGATCTGACCGATATACCCAAAGTCTGCTGCTGACGCATTGACGCTGCTGAAGTTGCGTCGCTGACTCACGATGAACTGTCGTTCAAAAGCGGCGCCATCGTAAAGCTTGTATGGAGCCGCAGCAGTGTTGGATGCCGATGGGGCGAATGTGGCATAGACCAGGTAGGCGCCACCAGGAATCAACCCCTCAACCGTCCAACTCGCCGTCTTATTCACCTCGACGCCGGAGGTCTTCAGGAGGCCGTCCCTGAACCCAGAACCGTCAGACGTAGCCACCCAGCCAGTCTCGGTCGTCTGGAACTCGGCATGGCCGTTATCGACGATGACGGCAGTCGAGATGACCTCGCCCGTGATGTCCAGATTGAACGCGGCGGCACTTGAGTCGATCGCGATTGTGCCGGCATACGTGCCTGGCGTGATCGCATCGAGTCGCACGCGGAAGTACGTTGTCGCACCGGCAGCAAGCGAAAGCGTTCCAAGGCCGTCGACTAGGGCATACCCCGCCGGCATCGCCCCTTGCGTGAGCTGCGTCAGGGTTATTGGTGCTCCTGTCGCGTTTGTCACAGCCACGGCTCTGGTTGCTTTGTTCGTTCGCTCCGAATCCCCAAAGTCCAGAATCGTGGCCGGGGCTCCATCAATGACGAGGCTCCCGCCCGTTCCGTCAAGCTGCACCTCAGGCAGAGCACCGACGTATTCGAGGTATACCGCATCAGCCGACACGCTCAAGATGCTGGCATCGGCCAACCGAACAGCCAGTGTGCCATTCGTGACGCTGAACACGCCGAGGCTCTGGAAAGGCCGACCGCCAATCGTCGCATCGGCCGTAGCCGCAAACTTCTGGTTGATCTCACGGGTGGCAAGCGTCGTGCTGCCGTCGAGAACCGTGTAGGCCGCAACGGAGCTTCGACTTGCACCTGTGGTCCACGCTGCCGAGACCCTGTACTGACCAGGCGTCAGATTCTCATGCCGCCACTCGACGACACCCGTGTCGCCCGTGGTGATCACGTACTGGTCGTTGTTGTACCCACCCGTGGTCTCGCCCCACGTACCCGAAACGACCGAGAACCCGACATCCTCGTCGTCGATGACTCGTGTGTTCTGGGCGATGCCAGTGAGCGCAATGTCGAACGACCCTTCGTCGGGGTCGTTGGTGGCAATCGACAACGTGCCCGACACCGCACCAAGGGTCGGCGCTGCAAGCGCGATCGTGAAGGTGGTTGTCTGCCCTTGGGCCAGTGTCGTCGTCCCAAACCCCGAGACCAGCGCAAACCCTGCGGGCATGGCCGCGGGCGTGAGTTGCGTAAGATTGAGTGTGCCAACGCCGACGTTCTTGACGGTGAGGGTTCGCAGCGTGCCATTGAACGTGGCTCCAAAATCAACGATCGACACGCCGTCAGCAAGCTCGGTTGAACCGTTGGAGACACGAATCTCCGAGGCGTTCTGGGCAGGGCCGAGGTATTCCAGGCGGATGGCGTCGGCTGATGCCGATGTGGCACTCGTGTTCGAGAGCCGGACGACAAGCTCACCATTCACCACGTCAAACTGGCCGAGGTGCTGGAAGTTACGGCCGCCTGCCGTAACGTTCGCAGCGGGTGCGTTCTTCTGGTTGACGGGAACTTCTGCAAGGCTGTTTGTGCCATCCAGAACTTCGTAGGGCGCGGCGGCCGAACGATTCGAAGCATTCGTCCACGTGGCCGAGACTCGATAGGTACCTGGCACCACATTGGCAAACCGCCACTCGACGACACCGTTAGTGAAGTACGAGAAATAGTGGTCGTTGTTGTAGCCAGAGTTGCTTGGGCCTTGCCATGTGCCACTCACAACCGAGAAACCCGAGTCCCCATCGTCCTTGATCGCCACGGCGTTAACGACACCGGTGAGCGAGATGTCGAAGGACGCTTCATTCGGATCGTTGTTGACGATCGAGAGCGTGCCTGCTGCGGTGCCAACGCTCGTGGCCGCAATCGCTACCGTAAACGTGGTCGTCTGACCTTGGGCGAGGGTTGTCGAGCCATACCCAGAAACAAGGCGATAGCCTGCTGGCATGACGTCTTGGGTGAGCTGCGTGAGGTTGAGTGTGCCCACGCCGACGTTCTTGACGGTCAACGTCTTGGAGACTTCCGTGCCGATAAAGGTTGACCCGAGATTGATCGTTGAAGCTGCATCGTAGATTTCAGCCGAGCCGTCGTAGACTCGAATCTCCGACACGCCAGTCGCGGGGCCAACGTATTCCAACCGAATTGCGTCGGCTGAAGCTGCGGAGGCGCTCGTGTTGGTGAGCCGCACGACCAACTCGCCATTGACGATCTCAAAAGTGCCGAGATCTTGAAAATTGCGACCACCTGCGGTCAGGTCGGCCGCGGGGGCGTTCTTCTGGTTGACCAAGACATTGGCCAGGCTATCCGTGCCGTCGATGACGTTGTACGGGGCAGTAGCAGAGTTGCTCGCCGAATTTGTCCAGGTTGCCGAGATGCGATACGTGGCGGGCAGGAGACTGCCAAAACGCCATTCCACCGCGCCATTGTTGAACCATGAAAACTTGTGATCCCCGCTGTAGCCGCCGTTGCCGTTGCTCCAGGTACCACTGACCACTGAATACCCCGAATCGCCGTCGTCTCGGAACGCGACGGTGCTGACCACGCCGGTGAGGGCGATGTCGAACGACCGCTCATCGAGGTCGTTGCTCTGAATCGACAGCGTGCCCGATACGGTGCCAGGAGTCGCCGACGCGACTGCCACGGTAAACGTGGTGGACTGGCCCGGGGCCAAGGTCGTCGAGGCCAAGCCCGACACCAACTGAAAACCCGCCGGCATGACGCCTTGCGTGAGCTGTGTGAGATTGAGCGTGCCCGGACCATCATTCTGCACGGTAAGGGTTTTGGGGGTGCCGTAGAACACCGACCCAAAGTTGACGGTCGAGACTCCGTCGGTGAGCTCCGACGCACCATCAAACACGCGGATCTCGGCGGGTGGAAGGTATTCAAGGCGAATCGCGTCGGCAGACATCGACGTGGCACTCGTGTTCGTGAGTCGAACCACGAGCTGGCCATTGACGACATGGACTTTGCCGAGGTATTGGAAGTTGCGGCCACCTTCGGTCGCGTCTGCTGTAGGCGCATTTTTCTGATTGACAAGCGCCGTCACCGGGCCGATATCGCCACCGGTGATGAGGTATGGGGCAGACGCGGCGCGGTTCGCGGCGTTCGTCCATGTGGCCGAGACTCGATACTCGCCCGGAATCAAGTTGGTGAACTGCCACTCAACGGCACCGTTATTGAACCACGAGAAATAGTGGTCGTTGTTGTAGCCCGAGTTGCTCGGGCCTTGCCACGTGCCACTCACGATCGAGTAACCAGAATCCCCATCGTCCTTGATCGTCACGGCGTTCACAACGCCAGTAAGCGAGATATCGAACGAGGCTTCGTTCGGGTCATTGTTGAGGATCGACAACGTGCCGCCTGCGGAGCCGAGCGCTGTCGCTGCGAGGGCTACGGTGAACGTGGTGGTCTGTCCTTGGGCGAGTGTCGTCGAGCCGTAGCCCGAGATCAGCTTGATGCCCGCGGGCATGACGCCTTGCGTGAGCTGCGTGAGATTGAGAGTGCCCAC
>JBGTGN010000129.1:0-37503 GCA_041746715.1 Pirellulales bacterium
CCCCGGGGCGGTTCCTCCACCCACCCGACGGCCCGATCCCGGCTATCGTCCAGGCGGCACATCGAGCTATCGACCCACGCGGTCGCTTCTGGCGGGTGATGACGAGATGAATCCCGTGCGGCCGGTGTCGTTCGACGCACCGCCGCAATAGATTCTCGTTTCCTGACATACGTGTCGCCTGCGGGCATCGTGGTCACTTGACTCTCCGCGTCGAGAACCAAGCTTCGTCGCCGTGATAAATTCCGGTGATGACACAACGACTTCAGATGGCGCTCCGGGCGGTGCTCTTCACCGTCGTGTCATGGGAATTCCTTGC
The DNA here is from genome assembly GCA_041746715.1 of Pirellulales bacterium. GTDB lineage: Bacteria > Planctomycetota > Planctomycetia > Pirellulales > UBA1268 > QWPN01. Next base: position 317 of record JBGTGN010000129.1, read on the forward strand.
CGCTGCCAATGTGGCCCATGATGAGCCCCTGCCACAGGTCTCGCTCCTCGGCACGCTCATCCTGCCCGAGACCGCGCCTGGCCCGGGGGGAGATCTTCTACCAGTCACGGGCCTGAGCGGAATAACCTGGCTCGGTGAAGACCGCTACGCGGCCATCATGGACAACAGCAACCGCCTCCTCGTGTTTCGCCTCGCGTGCGAAGCCGACGGCAGCCCGCGAGCAGTTGATGATCTCGCGATCGTGACGCTCGGCCGTGTGCTCGACTACGAGGATATCGCCCCCTGCCCTGATCGACTCACCGCGATCATTGCCCGTCGACAGCAGGATCGTGGCAAGGACGTTCCCCGTCGCTGTGTTCTCGTTTGTGAAGAGTCGACACCTGCCATCCGTGCCATTGACCTCGACTCAGGGGCCTTGCTCGGAGTCGTGCCCGTCCCAGCCATCTTCAAAACGCGACGACCGAATCGCGGGCTCGAGGCCTTGGCAGTCGATCCTGACGGGGTGCATGTCTGGACCGCGAATGAGGAGGCGCTTCCGGCCGACGGGCCACCACCGACCGAGACCGATGGCACCTTCGTGCGGCTCGCACGGATCGCGATTCCCGAGGCGATCGATGCCCCAGAGCCGCCCGCGGTCCACTATGCGTACGCCGTCGATCCACCTCATCGCTTTGTCCGCATCGCTGCTGGCGGTCCGCTCTCTGGGGTCGTCGCGATCGTGGCTCTGGGCCATGACCGCCTGCTTGTCTTCGAGCGTTCGGGGGGCCCAGGGCTGCCCCCGTTTGAGAGTCGAATTCACTTCGTCGATGTCGCCAAAGCCCATGCCGTGTCAGCCGTCGACGGAAAGCTCGCCGATCGAGCTGATCTCCATGTCGCCAAGTCACCGCTTTGGCGAGATTCGCTCGGGTGCAATCTCGAAGGCCTCTGCCTCGGGCCCCGTGTCAAAGGCGGTGGCCGGCTGCTCGTGGGCGTGGCCGACAACGGTGGGCTTGGCACCCCCAATCAGCTCGTGACACTTGTCATGCACGAAGGGGCCAACGCCTTTGACGCGTCGTGGCTCGGCGTAGTCGCTACGCTCGCGGGCACGATGCTCCTCGTGTTCAGGCTTACCAGCCCATCACCATGTTCGACTCGATGACTTTCCGAGCCCGGTCGAGGTCATCGCCAGTCTCGTGCATGTAGAGCCGGATCGCATGGATCTTGTCACCAGCCGCCTTTGACAGGCAGTCACGGGCCGTGTGGCACGGGTCGATACGTGAATCGGTGAGGCCAAGGGCCGACTTGGAGATCACCCAGGTATCCCGCGGGCGACGGGTCAGTCGCACGATCTCCTCGCCGGGGTAGGCATCCTGCACGACGGCGGCAGCGGCGGCCTCGTCGGGGGCCCACGAAATAATGATGTGGGCACTCGTCTCGATCTCGAACAGTGGCATCGCGGCACCTCCTCGAAGGAATGTCCGAAGGCTACGGGACAAAGGCCTGCGGCGTCAAACTGCCGGTTGAGGGCATGCCGGTCTCGAGGACGCACGGTTCTGGCCCTCCTTGGATCGGAGCGTACACTTCGAGCGGCGGCCCAGGCAGGCTCTCGATACAATTCCATTATGCGATACGACAGCCTCGGTTTTCCGATTCCAGCCGACTTTGACCTCCCAAACGCCGAGGGGGGCAGTTCGCCCCGCCGCCGGCCGGATCGACAGCAGACAGCCAGCCCGGTGAAGCGGACCTTTGTGGTGATTGTGTTTCTGTGCGTGGCCGGAGCTGCGGTGTTGGGGCCGGCGGTGTTCCCAACGGTCCGAAGCGCCGTCGTGCAATGGTCGCTCATGCGGGCAATCGCGGCGGAGGGTCGCGGCTCGCTTGACGATGCGATCACCGAGGTGAGCCGTGCGATCCAATGGACCGATGGAGCGGACAGCGAGTTTGTCGCGAAGAGCCGGCTTCTGTGCTGGCGGGCGATGCTCCGGATCGAGAACCTCGATGCGGCAGGAGGCCTTGAAGATGCAGACACGGCCGCCGCTGCCTCACCGACAGACGCGAGGCCCATGCGGGTGCGGACCCTCGCCCTGCTCGTCCTCGAACAGCCCGACGCTGCGCTCGCCACCGCAGAGACTGTCGTCGAGCTCGCTGGTGAAAACGACCCCGAAGCGCTCAATCACCGGGCGTACTTTCGAGCACTGGCCGGCCTCGACCTCGAGGCAGCCCTCACCGACATCGACCGCGCTCTCGACGGCTCTGGTGGAGCAAGCGCGGATCTCCTCGACACCCGCGGCTACATCCTCCACCTCCTCGGGCGTCACCAAGAAGGCCTTGATGACCTCACCACGGCAATCGCTTCAACGCAGGACGACCGCCGCCAACTCCTCATGCTGGCGGGCCACATCAATCCCGACGAATTCGCGATCCGCCTGCGAGCTTTGGACCACGCCCTCGCGGTGATGCATCAGCACCGTGGCCTGGCATGCCGTGCCCTCGGCCTGGAAGGACAGGCGGAGCAGGACCTTGCCATCGCCCAGAGAAAAGGTTTTGATCCGGCCCGCGGCATCTTCTGAGGATGGCTTTGCGTTGGCGGCGGCGGCGGTATACTCCGGGCGACCTTTGGTGGAAGACCCGAGGCTGGCTCTGGCCGGCGTACGGGGGTGTAGCTCAGTTGGTTAGAGCGCCAGCCTGTCACGTTGGAGGCCGCGGGTTCGAGTCCCGTCACCCTCGCTTTCCACTCCCCGGACATTCCGGAAATCCCGGATCGCTTTGTTGCCCGTGAACCTGCCCGCAACGGCTGTCGTGACCGGGGCAGCGAGTGGCCTGGGTCGCGCCATCACCGAGCGGCTTGCGGCCGACGGATGGCAGATTGCCGCGGTTGATGTTGCCGCCGCGCTCGAGGCTGCCCAGGCCCGCCAGCCGCTCCCTTCGTCCGTTCAAGCCATTGCCGGTGATGTCCGCGAGGCCGACGTCTGGCGGCAACTCCACGACCGGCTCCACGGCGAGTGGCCGTCGCTCGGCCTCCTTGTGAACGCCGCTGGCGTGGGCGCCACCGGTGAGGTGGGCACATTGCCGAGCGAGCAGTGGCGGCGGGTGCTCGACACGAATTTGTTGGGCACCGCGATCGGGTGCGAGACGTTTCTGCCATGGCTTCGCGCGGCACAACGATCGCATGTGGTGAACGTCGCGTCGATTGCAGCGATTCTCGCGCCGCCGTCGATGGCAGCCTACGCGGCAAGCAAGGCGGGCGTAGTGGCGCTCTCGGAGGCGATCGCCGCGGAATGTGATCGTGGTCGGCCTGGGGTGACCATCGTCTGCCCCGGTTTCTTCCAGTCTGGCCTCCTCGGTTCCTGGCATTTCATGAGTGCGCTCGAACGCCGTGAGGCCGAGCGTCGCATGGCAGCCACACGCTGGACAAGCGACCGCGTGGCCCAGCGGGTCGTATCGGCGATTCATCGCGACAGACGGTATGTCGTCGTGGGCACACGGGCCCGCTGGCTCTGGCGGCTCAAGCGGCTTGCACCGCGGGCCACGACGGCGCTCATCCACCGCGTGTATCGCCGACTGAGGTGAACGGCTGCAAGCGAGTGGAGGGCATGGCCCTCGTTCACTCGAGCCCATCGAGCCAGGCGCGGAGTTCGTTTTCGTATTCACTCGCGAGGCCGCCCACGATGAGTTGGCGGTGGAAGCTTGCGGCTCCCCCCTTCATGTGATCGGCGTCTTCGGCTGTCGGAAACCGACGGGCCGGGTCGGGGGCGATCATGCCACGGCAGAAATCCATGAGAAGCTCGTTGCAGGTCACCTCCGTCGGGAGCATTTGGGGCAACCGATGGACCAGCGACCGCTTCGCCTCGAGGAGATCACGGAATGATTTGAGGCCGGCGAAGGCTGGCTGACCCGACAGCATTTCGATGAGCACATAGCCAAGGCTCGCGAGATCGCTTCGAGGTGTGTTGTCGCGTCCCTCGAGCACCTCCGGGGCAGCATAGGCAGGCGTGCACGTGCGGGTGGGCGGCAGGTCGTCTACAGCGTGCGCCGAGCCGATGTCGATGATCTTCGCGTTCCCGGTCCGCTTGACCATGATGTTGGAGGTCTTGACGTCGCCATGCACGATGCCTTCTCGATGGAGCGCGGCCAGCGCCGCGAGGCACTCCCGCATGATCGCGATGGCGACACCGGGCTTGAGCCGTGACTGACGCGGCCCGGCCGTCACGCAAACATTGTTGAGATACGTCCAGCGTTCATCCGTGACCGTCGCCCGCGTCTGTTCGAGAAGCTCAGGAGCCAAGAGGTGGGAGAGGTCGTAGCCGTCGATCCACTCCATCTCCATGATCCGGATGCGTCGCTGCTCCACGAAGTTTTGCACATCGAGGAGATTGTCCTGCTGGATTTGGGCCACACGGGCTGCGACGGAGGCAATCCGATCCATCGCCTCCATGTAATGCCCTTCGGTCTCGTATCGCTCGGGCGAGAAAATCTTGAGGGCCACGGGAAGCGTGAAATTGCCGGCACCTCGCCGCGTGGTGAGATACACAACGCCCTGCCCTCCGGCACCGAGACGTCGCGAGAGCGTGTGGTACTCGGTCCAATTGAGTCGTCCAGACCCGACGATCTCCGTGTACCGCGCGAGAAGATCCTCCGGGCATGGCGTGCCCACGTCACCGGCAGCGGGGATCGTGGGGCGTTCTTCGCGGAGGATCGTCGTGCTCATCATCGTGGACTGTCCTTGACCGCGACATCAGGCATGGAAACGCCATGCCCTGTTGGGTGGTCACACGCTGTGGGCGGCTCGGGAAATCCAAGTCGCTTGTCAACAAGGTTCCGGAGTCGTTCCCCTCGAATGTACCTTCGGAGATTGTCGCAGAAAAAATCGGTCATGGCATCGATTCGGCGGCCGCTCTGCCCAGCGACGTGGGGCGTGATGATCAGGCGGGGTGCCGTCCAGAGGGGGCTCGAAGCTGCGGGCGGCTCTTCGGGGGTGACGTCGAGGGCAGCGGAGTCAAGGTGGCCACTTTCGAGAACGGCGGCGAGCGCCGCCTCGTCTACAAGCCGCCCCCGCGCGACATTAATAAGAATAGACCCTGGCTTCATGCGGGCAAGCGCCGCCGCATCGATCATGCCGCGGGTGTGCTCCGTAAGCGGGGCGCAGAGGAAGAGAATATCGACCGCCGCAAGGACATCGGGAAGCGATGAGGGATCCCCGAGAAAGTCGACCTCCGGCGGACGTCGCACGGGATACCAGTCAGTCGCGAGGATGCGAACGCGAAAGGGCGTGAGCACCTCGGCAAGCCGGCGGCCCACGCCGCCGAGCCCAACAATTCCCACAGTCGCTCCGGTGAGATCACGCGTGGGTCGACGGACAAACTCACGGCGGGCCTGCTGGTTCAGGAAGAGTGGAAGGCGGCGGGTGCAGGCAATGGCGAGCCCAAGGGCGTGCTCAGACACCTGATCGGCGAGCACACCTGAGGCGCTCGAGACCACGATGCCCGATTCGACAACCTCGGGCACGAGGCAGTGATCAAGCCCAGCGGCCGACGACTGAATCCATTGCAGACGACCCGCGGCAACGACGTCGCCCCACGGAATCGGCACTTTGGCATGGCCGCAGAAGATATCGGCCGATCGTATCTCCTCTCCAATGCGTTCTTGGCCCGCATCGACGACGTCAGCGGCTGGCGCAACCCGCGCAATCTCCGCGACGTGGTGAGGCTCGACGGGATAGCAGAGAACGATCCGCATGGGGAAGAAGGTTTTCGCAGCCGCGCGGGATTTTTGGCAAGTCAGCCTGGCCGAGACCGAACGGCATTCGGGCAAAATACGCTTTCCTCCCCACGGCGGAATCAGTGAGGCCAAGGGCTTGCCGCCGCCCTCATTCGAGGGTCAACTACAAAGAGAGTTTGATTCTGCTCGGTTTCCCGATACGACTGGCCCATGCGTTCCACCATCCTCGCCCTCGCCGCGCTCGCGTTTCTGCGGATTGTGGTTGGGCTCCACTTCTTCCTCGAAGGCGTAAGCCATCTCCGAGATCCAAACTGGTCAAGTGTTGGCTTCCGCAAGGCGGCCATTGGACCGTTTGCGGATCAATATCAAAGCCTGCTTCCCCAAACCGGCGATTGGGCTGGCACCCTCGGGGCCCCTGACTTCAGGCCGGTCGATGAGGCGGTGGCCGCCTGGGAATCGAGCGTTGTGGCCGGATGGCAGCAGCGGCTCGACGAGCGGCTGCGGGTAGCACCTCTCTCTGGTGAAGCGGTCGCGTCTGCTCGAGCATCCCTGGAAGCGGCTCGCAAAGACCTTACCGCGTGGCTGGCAAGCATTCGTCCCGACCTCGTGGCCTATCGACTCGAAGTGCAACGCCTTGCCGAAACAGAACGCCGGGCGGCGTCCCGCGAGGTTCCCTTCGAGCGGGAGCGGGTGGCAAAGAAGCAGAGGGAACTCGCAGGCAAGGCGTCGGGCTGGATGGCCGATGCCGACGCTTTTGGGCGGCGTCTCGCGGCGACCTGGAACGCCGAATTAAACGCTGAGCTCGACCCGGCAGCCCATAGCCGGATCGCGGCGGCAACCCCGCCGAGCCCGCTCTGGAAGGCGGATCGGTTCGTAAGCTGGGCGCTCACCACGATCGGAGCCTGCCTCGTGCTCGGATTCTTCACCAAATTCAACGCGATGGGCGCTGCCTGTTTTCTTGTGACCGTCGTAGCGGCTCAGCCGTTTTGGGTGCCCGGGGCCCAGGCCACCTATGCCCAGTGGGTTGAGCTCGCGGCGCTCCTCGCGATTGCGGCCCTGCCCACGGGAGGCTGGAGCGGCCTCGATTACTTCCTCCAGCCGTGGCTCGCGTGTTGCTACCCGCTCACCCGCTGCTCTGCCGGAAAGCCGGCAAGCCGCACCGTCTGACACGTCCGTTTTCACTCAGTGTTTTTGACCCGAAGGTGATCCGATGAACCTGACCGAACAGCAGAAAAAGATCGGCAAGGAAAACTTTGCCGAAGCCGTTGGGATCACCCGCCGCGACTTCCTCGCCACGGTGACCGCCGGGGCCGCCGCTGGCGCCGGCCTCGGCTCGCTCTACTTCGGCTACGGCAAAAGCGTTGGCGACCCGCTCAGGGTTGGCGTGCTCGGCACGGGCGACGAGGGAAGCGTGCTCATCGGCGCGATCAACCCCGAGTACATCAGTGTGGTCGGCGTGGCCGACATCCGACCCTACAACCGATTTCGGGCGTTCCACGGCGATGCATCGAGCCCGAATGCGGCGAGGGTTCGGCCAGGCCTTCTGGCGAAGTATGGCTGGGCCAGCGAAGACACGGCTCGCCGCAACGTGAAGGTCTACGAGGCCTACGAGGATCTCCTTGCAGATCCTGATATCGAGGCCGTGATCATCGCGTTGCCACTCCATCTCCATTCTGTGGCAGCGGTGAAGGCCATGCGGGCGGGCAAGCATGTGCTCACCGAGAAACTCATGGGGCACAGCATCCGCGAGTGCAAGGAGATGGGCCGCGTTGCTCGCGAGACTGGGAAGATCCTCGCAACGGGCCATCAGCGACACTACAGCATTCTGTACGACAACGCGGTTCACACGATTGGAACGGCTGGCCTGATCGGTGACGTCCACTCGATCCGTGCTCAATGGCATCGTGGCAACCTCCCTCCTCCCGGCAAGGACTCCTGGAAGCCGCCGATGCCAGGAGCTGAAGAGCTCGTTGAGCAACTCGCAAAGCTAAAAAAGGCGCTCGATAAAGCCAAGCCAGAAGACATCGACTCGCTTCGCAAGCGGGTCGCCCAGGCTGAGAACCAGCTTCTCGACGCAAGCGTCGATGCCGCCAAGTTTGGCTATACCTCGATGACGATGCCCGACGGCTCCACCCGCACACCGCTCGAGGAGCTCATCCGCTGGCGGCTCTGGCAGCGGACGGGCGGTGGCCTCATGGCCGAGCTCGGCAGCCATCAACTCGACGCCGCGGGGATTTTCGTGTCGGCCACGCATGGCAAGGGGAAGAAGATCAAGCCGCTGACGGTCATGGCGGTCGGCAACCGGAGCATTTTCCCGGCCGACCGTGAGATCGACGACCACGTCTACTGCATGTATGAGTACCCTGCTCCGGGCTACTTTGACGACGCAGGCAAGGTGGCAGATCCCAACAAGAAGATTGTCGTCACCTATTCCTCGATCAACGGCAACGGCTTTGGGGGCTACGGTGAGGTCGTGATGGGCACGGCGGGCACGCTCCTGCTCGAGCAAGAGCAAGACGTCATGCTCTATAAGGACGCCGAGAAGGACACGCGAGTCACTGTCAAGAAAGGCGAGAAGGACGCGAGCGTGCTCGACACAACCGAAAGCGGCGCGGGCCCCGCCCTGGCGGCCGCTGCCGGTGGTGGCGATGGGCCTCCTTCCCGTGGCTACACCGAAGAGATGGAGCATTGGGCCTGGTGCATCCGCAATCCCTCGCCCGAGAACCAGCCTCGCTGCAAGCCCGACGTGGCGCTGGCCGACGCGGTGATCGCGCTGGTGAGCAACATCGCGCTGGCCAATCCGACGACCCAGTCGCGGATCGAGTTCAAGAAAGAGTGGTTCGACATCGCGAGCGACGAAACACCCGAAGGGGCGAAGCCCGACCCGAGCCGATCGTTCTACTCGGCCTAGCAGCCGCCGGGCCGCGACTCAGGCTATTCATAGCCCGGCACGTACCGACCACCTTGGATATCCCATCGGTGGCCGCCGGTGTGGATCACTCGCGACGGTGCGTCCCCATGCCACTCCCACCGCTCGCGGGTGGTGATGTCATAGACACTCGACACGCTCGGCGTGGGACCGAGCCCCCAGCGACCATCGGCAGCGAGTTTCATCATGGGCCGCGCCCCTTGGATCGTCATGAGCCTGGCAAGCTCCGGTGCTCGCTGCTCGAGGATTCGCATCCTCTCGGCATCGGTGCCACGAAGGTCAAACATCCTGGCTGGCTGGATGGAGCCTTCGCCCATGGCGTAGGAAAAGCCGCCGCGACGATCGGCTTTGCTCCACACCCATCGGCCACTCTCGGGGTCAAAGCGGCTGTAGATATGACCCGGCCGAAGCGAGGCAGGTGGTATGGCCTCGAGCGTCTCTGTGGCCAGATCGTAGCGGTATGCCGTTTCGCGGTCCCGGCCTGCATCCACGCCTGCCGTCGCCTCAGACGCCTGAATGGGTGGACGGTCAACCGCCAGCGCGAGCCCAGGGAAAGCTGCCACGGCGACAAAAAGTATCGCACTACGCATATCGAAAGCTCCTGAATCGTCATCGACGCAAGGCCCAGATAACGTGTATGCCGACCGAGGCCGCCACAAAAACCGGCACAGTCCCACCGGGCAGAGTCCCCCGCGAGCGTCACGCCCGCGAAAGCCATCCCTGTTCACGGTACCACGCCACCGCATCATGGGCCGATTCTTCGAGCGGGCGAGGAGTGAGCCCGAGCTCTTCGAGGCTCGCGGCCGGATCGAAAAACATCGTTCTACGAGTCAGGCGCACGCCGGTGACTGACGCCAAGGGGACGGCGTGGCTCACGAGGTCAGACCACACCTCGCTGCACCATGCCACGCCGAGCGCCACGTGATAGGGCACCTTCCATCGCGGGACAGGCCGGCCGGTTTCCTTGCTGAGCACCTCAAGCCAGTCCGACATGCGACAGTTCTGGTGGCCCAGGAGGTATCGGATGCCGGATCGGCCGCGGTCCATGGCCAGGCTCATCCCTCGAGCCACATCCCTGGCGTCGATGAGATTGAACCGGCATTCGACATAGCCCGGCAGCTCGCCCCGGCAAAAGGCCAGGGTCATGCGGGTTGGCGGAGTCTTGTGGCGATCACCGGGGCCGACCGGCAGCGTCGGGCTGACCACGACGATGGGCGCACCGTCATCGACCATCGCAAACACGGCCTTCTCTGCACGAAACTTGCTGCGGCAATAGGGCCCGATCATGTCACGTTCCTGAAACCGAGCCTGCTCCACCGCACCACCGCTGGAATCCGGCGAGGTTAGGATGCTCTCGGTGCTCGTGTAGAGAATCTTTTTTGCACCCTGTTGCAAGGCGGCCCGCATGACATTGAGCGTGCCGATGTGGTTCACCGCGTCAAACTCCCTAGGGTCCCGTCGCCAGAGGTTGGCATCGGCGGCCAGGTGATAGACCCGGTCACACCCCCTGGTGTGCTGCTTCATGGCCTGCCCGTCGCGGATATCTGCCCGCACCAGCTCGATGCGATCCAGCGGCAGGTGCTCAACGACCGCCCCCTCCCGCTCCAAAACACGCACCGGCTCGCCAGCGGCCACAAGCTCAGCCACGAGGTGCGAGCCGAGAAAGCCAGCGCCGCCGGTCACCAAATTCATGAGAGGGTTCCTCCAGGCAGCCCATCGGCCAGGCGTCGCAGGTGCGCACGACTGGGGACAAGCCGCTCGCTCACCACCCTGTGGACCAGGGCATGGGCGGCTCGGTTGATCGGGCATGGAAACTCGCCCGCCAGGCGGATCAGGTGACCGTTGTAGGCGTCGATCTCCGTGCGGCTCGTCGCGATATCCGGTGCCATAGAGCAATAGGTTCCACGCAGGGAAGGACGGAAGAACACGGCCATGAGGGAAGCCAGCCCGGGTGTACGAAGTATTCGAGACACCGTTTTGGGATGGAACGGCCCGATGCGGGCGAGCGGCACCTTGGCGTGACGGAGAATGGCGTAGTTCTCCTGCAACAGGGCGAAGAACAACGACCTGGCCAGTCTGTCAGTCAACAACTCAGCATTGTCGATGCCAGCCAGTGCGGCGAGCGGCGAGATCGCCGCGTTGTACATGAGCTTTGTCGCCTTATACGGCCGCACATCATCGACGAGCTCGATCGAGAACAACCTGGCCGCCCCCAGCGCCACCCCGAGCGCTGCGATTCTCTGCCGCTCCGCTTCTGTCGCATCCCTCCGAGGGCCGAGATGGAGGTTGCCCGGTCGTGTGATGCGGGTCTCGGGCCGGTCCCGTAGGCACTCGGAGACAAACGACGCGATGCCTTCGCCCGGATGATTCCGTCGTTCGAGCGCTGGATCGAATCCGTTTTGCACAGGGACCAGGAACGACCTATCTGGAAGCCGGCTCATGACCGCCGGGTTGTCATAGGTTTTGGTACACAAGAGGATGCAGGCATCGGCGGGCGGCCGCCACTCGTCGTAGGCGACAAACGCGGGATGTTCTGTGCCATGGCCGACTACGGTCATCCCATTCGCACTGCCGGCCTCGACCTTTCCGGGGTGCGCATCAACGACAATGACATCCGCCCCCGCTCGCTGTAGGCACCATCCCAACGCCACCCCAATCCCACCGGCGCCTAAAACATGATACGTGTCGTGCGGCATGGGGCGAGGGAAGACCTAACGCGGCCAAAAGAAACGGCTGTAAACCCCGCGTTTGCGAAGTGTACAGCCGTTTATGTACCCCCACGGGGAGTCGAACCCCGGTTTTCGGACTGAGAACCCGACGTCCTGGGCCACTAGACGATGGGGGCGTGAATGTTTTGGTTACTGCCTGTTTCTAGCAGTGTCGGCACGCGAGTCAAGCCAACTCGCCCCCCTCCCAGTCCTGCGGATTGACACGATTATTCGGACACGTCGGCGACGCAGGCGAATCACCATGACGCCCCCGTGCCAGTGAACACTCACCGGCCACGGCGAGGTCGAAAGAGTGTCGATTGCCGGGGCTTCGACCTTCCGATCGCGAATCCAGCGACGACAGCCGCCGACGCGGCGGCCGCCACGAGCACCCAGAGCCGCCGACGCTCCACACGCCTGGTCACTACCCGTTGCTGGACAGCCTCGAGCTGAAGCGTGGCCTCATGGAGCCGGCCTGTGACCCCGTGGGCACGCGAGGGAATCGTTGCCGCGCCCACGCCTCCTCGCCCACCCGCGACCATGGCACCGAATGAACCAAACGCTGGGTCAGCATCACTCCATGCCAAGGGCGATTCGCCTCGCCGATGCGACAATCCGAGCTCATGTTCGACGTCACCAACGGCCTGGAGGAGTTCGTTCGGCGATGCAAACCGCTCCACCGGATCCTTCGCGAGAAGCCGTTCCACGATGCTGCAGAGCCCGACAGGCATACCAGGCCGCAGGGTTCCCAGCGGTCGTAGTGGCTCCTTGATGTGCGCCATGACGACCGCTATCGGCGAGGTCGCGGTGAAAGGAGGCCGACCGGCAACGAGGTGATAGAGGGTGGCACCAAGGGAGTAGAGATCACTCCGAGCGTCCACCGGTCGCCCTTCGCCTTGCTCCGGGCTGATATAGAGCGGCGTGCCGAGCGTCATCCCGTCGCGGGTGAGCGCGAGATCCTCGGAGGCCACCCGCGCGAGCCCAAAGTCGGCCACCTTCACGTCACCTCCCGATGTGACGAGAAGGTTCTCTGGCTTGATGTCACGATGGACGATTCCCTGCTGGGCCGCGCGAACAAGCGCCGACCCCACCTGCGCGAGAACCGTGAGCGCCTGCGCTGGATCGAGGGGACCACGGCGGTCGAGCCAGTCACCCAGCGAGGGCCCGGCGACATACTCGGCCACCAGAAAATGGAGCCCCTCGATACATGCCACCTCGTGCACCTGCACGATATGGCCATGGACGAGCGCCGCGGCCGCGCGGGCTTCCTGCTCGAATCGCTCGACGGCCCCTTGGTGACGAAGCGTCTCCGGCCGCAAGACCTTGACCGCAACGTGCCGGCCGAGGGAGGTCTGTTCCGCGAGATAGACGTCAGCCATGCCGCCACTTCCCAGCCGGCGGACGAGCCGGTAACCTCCAAGCCTTCGGCCGGAGAGATCATCGACTGCGGGTTGTCCCACGGGATTCGCGTTCATAGCCCTCCGAGTATCGGCCGACCGTGCCAACGCAGCAAATCCAGTCTCATCTGCCCGCTCCCCTCAGGAATTTCCGATGCCAAAGCCGTCGTCCGCCGCCCTCCAGAACGCTGCCAAAGAAGTCGATCTTGACGGCTTCGACTACGAGGTAACGCTGGCCACCAATCACGGCGACATCAGGCTGGCCCTCGACCCGGTGTCGGCCCCTGGCCATGTCCGGAACATGGTGGCCCTCGCGGAGAGCGGCTTCTATGACGGCGGTTGCTTCCACCGAATCATCAAGGGGTTCATGATCCAAGGCGGCTGCCCGCAAGGTACCGGCACCGGCGGCCCTGGCTACACCATTCCAGCGGAGTTCAATGCCACGTCTCACGAACCGGGTGTGCTCTCGATGGCCCGCACGAGCGATCCAGATTCCGCCGGGAGTCAGTTCTTCCTCTGCCTCGAACGTGCCCCCCATCTCGACCGGCAGTACACGGCCTTCGGACGCACGGCCGACGCGGACAGTCTGGCCATCGTCAAAAAGATCGGTGAAACCCGAACCGGTCATCAGGACCGGCCCGTGAACCCTGTCGTGATCGAGAAGGTGACCGTCACGCGATCGCCGAAGAGTTCATGAGAGGCATGATCCGCGGCTGCCGCGCTCACGGCGTGGCGTCGGGACGACGGCGGTTCCCCATGAGCACCCGCAGGCCGAGCACGACGAGAGCGAGACCACCGGCAGCTGCCAGAAAATCAGGGCGTCGCGGCGTCCCAAAAAACTGATCGAGCAAGCCCGGCGGAGTTGGCGCCACAACAGGGGATAGGGCAGAACTCCCGGCGGTGACTTCGGGTGTCGAGGCGAGGGCAGCATCGTGTGACGGCATGGCCGAGTGCACCGCGTGCGGCCCAACGGGTGGCAGCGAAGGTGCCGAGTCGACCTGAGTCGAACGCCGCACCGGAAGGTCGCCCCCATCGGCCAGGACCTGTGGCTGAGCCACGCGGCCAAGTCCGCGATCGATCGCCCGAGCATCGGAGAACTCGGCGATGGGCGTTGGCACGAATCCCCGCGACCCGACCGTTTCGAGGAAGGCGCGAACACGGGTTGAGCAGCTTCCGATCGTGCGTCCGTCACTCTCGCCAAAGAGAACCCCAGCAAGTTCCCCGCGAGCATTGAAAATCGGTCCGCCCGAGTCTCCTTGCCTCGCCCGCGCGCGAAGCTCGACCAGTTCCTGGGGATAGCCCGTGCCAGGGGAAAGATATTCGGTGCATGGCCCCGTCTCTTCGCGATAGGGACCGCGGCCAAAACCGGCAATGGTGAGCGGCTCACCGACTGCCGGCGGAGCCCCGGCGATCGGAACGGGCGTGGCTGTTGGCTTCCAGATGACAAGTGCCGCCAAGTCCCAGGCCTCATCCCAACGAACGACCGTGCCTGCCGACTGAAACCCATCCGGAAACTGAACAAGCACTGCCGAGCGACTCTCCCGAACCACATGCCAGTTGGTCAGCACGAGACCTTGATTGCGATTGATGTCAACGAGCACGCCCGAACCGAGCGATGTGCTTGACTGCTCCGGTGCGATGATGCGGGCGACGGCCGGATGGGGCGTTTGGCCGGTCAGCAAATAGTCGGCGAGATTCTGGGGAGTCCAGACAGCCGCGGCCTGGCTGGCCGGATCCCATCCCCACCGAGCAGCCTGGGCATGGGCCACCGATGTCGGCAGCGCGATGGCGATCGCCAGCGCGACGGCTCCGTGTAGTGCGAGCCACGTACGATTCTGGATCGCAGCTCGTCCGATTCTTGTGCCGCCCGCAAGACGGCCCCATCGCGTGTTTGACATAACGCCGTTCCTTCACTGGTCCGAGAGGCGATCAACGGAACAGGCCTCGGGCAGACTGCCTCTTGGATTCTCGATCCATAATCCGGCGCAGGAGCTCACGACGGAGCTGCTGGCGTTCCCGAAGGGACTTGAGAGAGGGCGAAGGGACGGCTCGCGGCGGTGAGGCGAGCAGGCCGTGGGCGTGGGTACTCATGGGCGACGCTCCTGTCGTCGAGCGGCTCCCGGCCCGAAGCCGCCACAATCATGAGAGATCGGAGAAAGCCACCGTCAGGCAGCAAAAACTTCCCATCGGCCCACACCCGCTGCCTAAGCCGCAAGGTTTGCCAAAGGGCTCACTTTTGAAGAACAGGGCGCATTTTTCGCCACGGCGTGTTACCGGTCAGTCGGCATCCCGGGCTGGCGGGAGCGCTGAGGACACGACAAAGCCCTCGGATCGGAGTCGCTCGACGAGGGCGTTTCCATGGGCCCGATCAGCCGTCTCGACCGTGACTTCGACGCCGGTTGACGAGGCATCGGCACCGGCGAACTGACGATCGTGGACGATCTCACGGATGCTCGCGCCGGTCGCCGCAATCGCCGCTGCAAGCCGGGCTACGCCACCCGGGCGGTCACTGATGCGGGTGACAAACCGCCATCGCCGCCCGTCGGCCGCCAGGCCGTGGTCGATCACTCGGTCGAGCATGGTAAGGTCGATGTTCCCGCCACAGAGCAAGAGCACGACAGGCCGCGTGGTATGCACCAGCGATGGGGTCACCATCACGGCCGCGAGGGCGGCTGCCGCCGAACCTTCGACGACGAGCTTCTCGAGCTCGAGAAGCCGAACAACGGCCAGTGAAATCGCCTCCTCGTCCACCGTGACGATCGTGTCGACCAGCGGGGCCGCGAGTCGGAACGAGTTCGCGCCCACACGACCGACGGCAAGGCCATCGGCAAGGGTCGGCTTGATCGGCACGGTGACAGGCTCGCCGGCGGCCACAGCCGCTGAAAAAGCAGGGGCGGCCGCGGGCTCGACCGCCACGATGGTGATGTCTGGCCGGAGAGCCTTCGCCACGATCCCGACACCCGCGAGGAGGCCGGCGCCTCCCGTCGGTACGACAAGCACACCAGCCTCGGGCACGTCCTCGAGGATCTCGAGGGCCATCGTGCCCTGGCCAGCGATCACCTCGGGGTCGTCGAAGCCGTGGATGAGCCGGAGGTCATTCTGGGCAGCCATCGCGATGGCTGCGTCGCGGGCATCGGCAAATGATTCGCCTTCGAGGATGACCTTACCACCGAGTCGTCGGCAGGTGGCAACCTTGACGAGTGGCGCAAACCGCGGCATGACCACCGTCACTGGAATCCCAAGCATCCCGCCGTGGTAGCACAGGCCGAGCGCGTGATTACCGGCCGATGCCGCGATCACACCCCGCTTTCGTTGCGCCTCGTCAAGGAGCAGCATCGCGTTGCGGGCACCGCGCTCCTTGAAACTTCCCGTTCGCTGGAGCAGATCGAGCTTGCACCAGATGGGCAAGCCGGTGAGCTCCGAAAGCGGAACACTCGCTGGGCAAGGGGTGTGCAGGATACCCGACGCAATTCTCGCACGAGCAGCACGGACGTCAGCGAGGGTCACGGATGGTGGCATGCTGTGCGAAGCCTCGCGGGCGCGTGAAACGAGCGAACATCGACCCAGTGCATGCCTGCCCGGCGGGCTGCGTCGATCCCCAGGCTGCTATCCTCCCACACGATACATCGCTCGGGACGGGCCCGAAGCCGACGGGCCGCTTCCAGAAACGGCTCGGGGTCTGGTTTGTGTTTGGCCGTATCTTCGCTGGCCACGATCGTGGCAAACGCGTCAGTGAGTCCGAGGCGACCTAGAATCTGTCGGCAAACATCCTGATAGCCGCCCGTCACCACGGCCAACGGGATGATCCCCCGGCAGCGGCATACGATCTCCACGACGGGACGAATCGCAAGAATGCCGTCAAGCTGGTCAAGAAAGGCCTCTTCCTTGAGGACGGCCGCGGCGTCCAGGTCGAGGGCCACGCCTGCTTCGCTGGAGAGCGTGGCGAGGATGTCGCGGGTTGGCCGGCCACCGAGGGCATAGAACCGGTCCTCATCAAATGGGATGCCGTGAGGCTCCGTGACGGCGAGCCATGCCCGGTAGTGGGCGGGCATCGTGTCGGCGAGCGTTCCGTCGCAATCAAACAGGATCGCGTCGTATTCCTGGAGGTTCCACATGGCTTGCGAAGGACGTGGGAGGGTGGGGTAGGCCAGGGGTTGTACGCCATCGCGGCCATCCGGGCCAAGGTGCATGGTGCCTGGTTCGATCCAATCGCTCTTCTGAGGTGACATCGGCGCACTCAGGGGCAGCCAGGTAAATCAGGCAGCCTCACGTGACACTGCTGATTTCGGAATCCATACCGAAAATCCTCATCGTGACGCTCGCGACGAGTCGATCACTCCTGACGATCATACCGGTTCCAGAGCGGGTGACCCCGCCGCCGCCGGCTTCCGCAGGACGTGGTCAGGAATCCATGAGCACGAGAGCCAAACACTACCGAGCGAGGCAAGCTGCCGTGCGGCTGCAGTCGATCTGCCGTCGGCTCGCGGCCCTTCGGCGGCGAGCACGACGCGCAGTGACACTCGGCCTCGCCGTCGCTGCCCTGGCAATTTCGCCGAGCACCATCAGCTACGGCCAGACAGGGCAAACCGCCATGGCCCCGACCGGGGGCATTCTCGGCCGCGCGGTCCAAGGCTTTCGCGGCCTCAACGACAACGGGCCGGGCGTCTTGTATTACGGGGCAAACGCAGCCGACCGGGGCCTCGGCTACCGTGGGAGCTACATGACCCTCGGCGGGTTCATTCCGATGGCGGAAGACGATCTCGGCGGCTACTGGTCGGCTGATATCCGCAGCCATCTTTCCGAATATGGCGGGTTCTTCTCAAACTTCGGTGCCGTGCGGAAGCAGTTCATCGGCGGCACGCTGCTCGGTGTTGGCGTCTATTGGGACTACGACGGCGACATGAACCAGTACGAAGACACGACCATCACCGATGCGTCTGGTTCGTATGTGTTCTCCGGCGGCCAGGCCTACAACCAAGTTGGTATCTCGGGTGAGTGGCTCACGGACTTCGGAAACCTGAAGAGCAACGGCTATATCCCCGTCGGGTCAACCGGTGACATTGTCGGCCCGTTCCTCGGCAACTCCATCCTGTGTGTCAACGGCGTGAACGCCGCGCTCGGCGGAGCGGACCTCGAGGTCGGCGCCTATATTCCTGGGCTTGCCGACTGGGCCGGCATGATCAATGTCGGTGGGTATGCGTACGGAAACACCCGGTACGAGTTCCCCGGTGGTGGCCACGGCGGCGGACCGCGGGCAGCAGTTCCATGGTTCGGCGGTGTCTACACCCGGCTCGACATGACCTTCGTCGAGAACTGGGATTTCTCGCTCCAGGCCAATAACGACAGCTACTTTGACTGGACCGGGTTTGCGCGTCTTACCTACCGCATGGGCGGAAGCCGGCGGCGAAACGTGCCGGACCAGGTCGAGCAGCCGATGATGCGGAACGAGCACATCGTCCGTGCTCATCAGGCACCGGTCGTGGCCCTGAATCCAAACAATCTCGACCCGGCTGGGAACGCGCTGCCCTGGCAGATGTTCCATGTCGACAACTCGGCGGCTGCGGGCGGCAACGGCACGGCCAACGCACCGTTTCAGACGCTTGCCGACGCGGAAACCGCGGCCGTCTCTCCGTTTGACATCGTCTACGTCTACGTGGGCGACAGCCTGACCACGCCCTACGCCACGCCGATCACTGGATATTCCTTCGCTGCCGAGAACCAGTTTCTCCTGGGCGAGGGCACGAGCATCACCATCCCGACGGTCGACTGCGGGGATCTCTCGCTCAACGCCTCGAACAATCCGAGCCTCTACCCAGTCATCACCAATCCTGTCGGGGCCGCGATCAACGTCGATCAGCCTGGAACCAGGGTCGACCACCTCGACATTGCCAACTCGAATGTCGGCATCTCGGACGGTGTCGGTTTCTCGTCGCCGGGCGTCGCGATCATTACCGACGTGATCATCCGCGGCACGAACGGTCCGTTTGAACGGGGTGTCGAGATCGCCAATTCAGACGGTCAATTCCGGTTCGACAACGTGCGGCTTTCGGATCTTGGAAACGACGGCTTCGTGGTTTCCGCAGCCGGCGGTGACGTGGTCATCACAAATTCGTCGCTCACCGATGTCGAGGGCACCGGCATCCGAGCGTCGGGCGATGCCGCGAGGGTTTCGGTCGCCTCGACGACCTTCACTCGAATTGACGGCACGGCTATTGAAGCTTCCGGCGATGACTCCGTGATCACCGTCAGTGCCAACACCATTACCGACACACGCGGCACCGACGGCGATGCCATCGTGGCATCGGGCGACCGCGCTCGCGTGGATATCACCAGTACGACCATCACCACGATGACCGGCCAGGGCATCGTTGCATCCGGAACGGACTCGGTCGTGACCGCGACCGCGTCCACGATCACCGGAACTGGCAATCCAGCGGTGTTGGTCGAAGGCACCGGCGCGACGGTCATTCTGGACGACACCGACATCACCGATGTCGCTGGCACAGGCATCGTGATCAACGCCCCGGATGCCGTGGTCCAGATGATCAATGGCTCGACGCTCTCCGATACCACGCTCAACGGCATCGACGTGCTTGATGCCGATGCCGAGCTCTTCGTCTTGAGTCTGTCAACCATTCGCGACACTGGGGCCGACGGCATTTTTTCCAATGGCGGCTCGATCTTGGTCCAAGAGTCTTCCATTCTCAACGCCGTGGGCGCCGGCATTCGGGCCAATGGTGTCTCCGCATCACCGGACAGTGTCGTCGCCGTCAAAGGCTCGACGATCTCCAACACCCGCGACGGTGGCATCGTGACCTTGAACAGCAACCTTCGTGTCGAAAGGCTCGACGTCAACAACCCCTTGAGTCGAACCACGAACATCAGCAACACCGGCCTCTTCGGCATTCAAGCAACGGCCGACAGCATCGGACCTCCGAACAATTATCAGGTTCTGGTGTCGGACACGACCATTGGCGCTGTCTCGCTCGGCATCTCGATCGAGGCATCACCGGACCCCCTGTTTCCGCCTCCGAACGGGCCGGCAGGCCCCGCGCCGACCATCAACTTCACGGCGCTCAACAACACCATCACCGCGACCGACGGCCCCGGTATCAGTGTGAACGCGGTCTTCGACCAATCGCTCGGTTTCCCCGGCCGACCGTTGTCTCGCGTCAACGCGTTGATCGAGGGCAACCAGGTGCAAGGGGGCCTCGATACCGACATTCTGCTCGCGACAGGTGGCGACACGACACTGTGGCCAGCTCCGCTCCCTCCGTTCACCCCAGCACTCAACCGGCCGATCACGGTCGCCGCTGCGAACGAGGTCACCCTCGAGAACCTCAACTTCAATGCGGTTGTCGATATCCTGCAGGAACCCGAGAGCGTGAACTTTGCGGCTGGCACAATCGTGCCGCTGCCACCACCACCACCGCCGATTCCACCGATCCCGTGAGAACCTTCCGAACCACAACTCTCCCGCGAGACCATGCGGGCGACGGCCTGGCTTGAAACGCGGGGCAAGAACGATCCCACACGCGACCGAGTATCGAGGCGACTGATCCATGCGAGCGACAATGCGAACCGTGATGCTGACGCTGGTGGCCATGATGGCTGCCAGTGCCACAAACGTCGCCGAGGCACAGGTTGGGCCGCCCGCGGGTGGCCTGATCAACCAGGCAGCCACGCCGCTCGGTGTGTTTCAGGGCAATGGTCCGGGCTGGTTCTACTACGGAGTCAATCCAGCCGACAGGGGCCTGGGCTACAACGGTTCGTACATGACGCTGGGCGGCTTCATCCCGTACGCCGAAGACGACCTGGGCGGCCTTTGGGCAGCGGATGTACGAGGCCACCTCTCTGAATATGGCGGCTTCTTCTCGAACGTCGGTGCCATCCGCAAGCAGTTCATCGGTGGCACACTCCTCGGCGTGGGCGTCTACTGGGACTACGACGGTGACATGAACCAGTATCCGACGGCCGGCGTGCCGGGCACGGACGAGTTCGGCCAGTTCGGACATACGTACAACCAGGTCGGCATCTCGGGCGAATGGCTGACGGACTTCGGCAACATCCGGAGCAACGGCTACATCCCCGTCGGATCGACGGCGTACACCATCGGCTCCCCCGGCGATCCGTTCACCGGCAATTTCATCATGGTGCAGAATGGATTGGACGCGGCACTTGGTGGCGCCGACCTCGAAGTCGGTGCCTATATCCCGGGCCTCACGGATTGGGCCGGCATGATCAGCGTGGGTGGCTATGCACTCGGCAACTCCGGGTATACCTGGTCCGAGGGCTCGGAGGCCGGGGAAGATGTTGTTCCTTGGTTTGGCGGTGTGTATACGCGGCTCGATATGACGTTTGCCCAAAACTGGGATTTTTCCCTCCAAGCAAACAACGACAGCTACTTTGATTGGACCGGATTCGCGCGGCTCACGTACCGCATGGGTGGCAGCCGTCGGCGGAACGTGCCCGACCAGGTCGAGCAGCCCATGATGCGGAACGAGCACATCGTCCGTGCCCACCAGACCCCAGTGGTCGCCATCAATCCGATCACGGGTGATCCATGGCATGTCATTCACGTGGACAACACAGCCTCGGTCGGCGGCACTGGCACGGCCGAGGCCCCCGTAACCTCGCTGGCCCTCGCCCAGGGCCTGGCCGGCAACCCCTATGACATTGTCTTCGTTCGCGAGGGCAACAGCGGCACCAACCCGTACGACTCTACATGGCAGTTCCAGGCCGACAATCAACTCCTCATTGGCGAGGGCTCGTCACTCGAGCTCAATACGCTCAACGCCGGCTACCAAACGTACTTCATGGGCGCCGGCACAAGCGTGAGGCCTGTGCTCACCTCCGATTCGACGGCGATCGAGCTTCGAAACGGTGCCGTTGTGGATCATTTCCGCATCGAAAATACCCCCGTCGCCCTCGCCGCCGACGCCAGCCTGACCGAAACGGCCAATGTGAACGACGTGCAGTTGTCCGGTACCGGTGCGACGGGTGATGCCGGGATCATCCTGACCGGAGTGCAGGCTGGTGCCGAGGTCAATTTCTACAACATGACAATGGACCGCATGGATCTCGGCCTGTTCGTCAATGCTGGTGCCGCAGACATCGACTTTCAAGGACTCATCCTGAACACCGATTCGGCGACTGCCAGCGTGCTGATCCTGGATACGCTCGGCGGCACGATCAACGTCAACCGGACGACGGATGTCCTCCAAACGGCCGTGGCCCGCGACGATCGGTTCTTCGTATCGTTTGGAATCATCGACGTGAATTCGCAGTTCAACGCACCGGTCGCCGTTGGTTTCACGACTGATACGTTCGTGAATATCGGCCAGGCGAGGATCGTCAGCCCATCCGACGTCGGGGCACTCGTGACCGGCAACGTCGGAAGTGAGATCACATTCACGAACCTGATTGTCGAGAATGCGACGAATCAGGCGTTCTTCACGCAGGCGAATGATCCCGCCTCCGTCGTGACGATCAACGGAGCAAGTGAACTCACCTCGGCATCGACTATCCTGCCTGCGTTTGAAGCGGATGACGACGCCATCCTCAATATCCAGCTCGTCTCCCTTGAGTCGGCGGTCGACTCCGGAACCAACAATGCCATCGTGCTGCAGGGCACGGCCACTGGCTTTCTCACGATCTCCGAAAGCTTCCTCGTTGCCAATCCTGCCCCACCGCCGGCAACCGTTCCCGGCACGGTCGTGGATGACGTAACCAACACGACCACCGGCCCCGTGATCGTGACCGTTCCCGCACCCTGACGCCGTGCCCTCCTGAGCCCCTCCCCCTGAGCCCAAGGGGCCTGGAGCCGGAAGCCCAAGGAGGGGGTCAGGCCCTCACCGGATCACCACTCGCGACGGGGCCATCCTGGACGACCACCGTGTTGACGGCGAGGCGGTACCAGTGGCTCCATGCCGCGGCATCCACATCGGCCCTGAGTGATCGCTGCCGACGGGCTTCAAACGCATCGCGAAACTGTTCTGTGACGCTGCCGGTGCGACTGTCGCGGCTCGGCACGACGCACCGCCGACAGACGTTCGTCGCCTGGAGCCGTATCGGCCCGATGGCAACCGTTCGCGGCTCGGGTGGTGGCAGGTCGGCATAGGGATCGGCCGGAAGATTGCTCGTATCCTCCGTGACCTGCGGGAGAAGCTCCTGCCGAATCGGACTCGCGAGCGTGTCTTCCCAGAAGGCATCACAGCCCTCAATCTCCAAATTCACGCGAAAACGCCGACGGCATTCATCGAGGTCAAGCCCGAACCATCTCGCCACCTCGACAAGCGTGGCCGTGGCGATCAGCGTCGGACCGGATGCTTCGCGGTCATCTGGGAAGCCCCCTTCCTGCCGCTCCAGCAAGAGCACGCCAAAGCCGAGCGCCTCCGAAAGCCACCCGCATGGTCCATCCCCACCTGGTACAAGCGGAAATGTCTCAGGCGACAGGTGAGCCATTCGCTCGATTCCTCTGATCGCACCGGCTGCCACTGCATTGAGGTCGATCGCGAGGCTCACGGTGTTTGTTGCGTGAGGCCGATCGGCGTTCCCCGTCGCCTGGAGCCCCGCGATGTCGTATTCCGTTCGGATCGCATGGAGCAAGGCCGTTCGCTTGGCGTTCACCACGCGGCCTTCCATGTCCACAAGCTGCCATCGGCGATCATGCTCGAGGCCGGCTGACTGGAGCACGCAGCACGCATCAACGACCACGCCGTCGAGGCTCTTGATCGGGTATACCGTGATCCGCTCGAGGACGGCCATCGTGCGGCGCACCTACATTCTGAAGTTGAACGTCTGCCAGAGGAGCCGAAGGAGCCACTGGCCGACTGTTCGGCTCCCTACCTCGATACGCGCGGTGCCTCGCATGCCCGGCGTAAAAACGCCGTCGGGATCATCGAGCGGCATGAGCGCCTCGTAGCTTGTCGAGATAGGCCGTTCACGGCCCGCCTCGTCAGTCTTCGTGGGGACACCACCACCGGCCTTGCCGCTGAGCCGCTCAGAGCCTGTCTCGATACTGCTCTCAGCCAATTCCGCCACCTCGCCGGAAAACGTCCGCTCGGCGAACGAATCGAGTTGGAGATACACCCGTTGGCCCGCCTTGACAAACTCGAGCTCCGTCTGATCCACCACCATCACGACCTCGAAACGGTCGGCATCCCCCACGAGGGACACGACCGTACCGGCCGCGAAGGTCGCTCCCAGATTACGTTCATCGAGTGCATTCCCGGACCATCCCGGAAGCCGGCCAGATGGATCTTCCCGGGATGGCACGCTAGGGGCGGGAAGCACCACACCTTCTCGCGGTGCATGAAGCACGAGCTCATCACGGTCTTGCCGCCGCCGCTCGAGCTGTTCATCGACGCTCTTGAGCGTTTCCTCTACCGTGCGAATCTCGAGGCCCGCAGACGGATCTGAAAATCGTTCCCGCCGAAGATTCTCGAGCCTCGCCACGGCCTGCGACTGCCGTCCCTCGAGCTCGGCGATCTCGAGGTCGAGCTCGGGGCTCGTGAGGACCGCCAGCTCCTGGCCCTCGCGAACAACGTCTCCCGGTTTCACGAGTAGCCGCTCGAGCCGCCCCGGAAACGAGACATACACCGTCTCCGCGCCGCGTGGCCGAAGCTCCGCCGGACACCACACGCGTTGGGGCAGCGGGATGAGGGCCACCGCGGCCACCAGCGAGCCCGCCACGACGCTCGTCATGAGCACATTCACCGCCTTCACTTCGTCTTGCCTCCCAGGCACCCGCAAAAACTTGATCATCCCATGGAGAGGGCGGATCACCAGCCCCCAGATCGCCCCGGCCGCCAATATCCGCCCGAGCACCTCGAGCCGATAGGGCTTGAAGACATTCCACACGAACAGAAAGATCGAGGCCGTTACGAACCACATATAGAGGCTCGACGCGACGGCATAGAGCGCGAACCATCCGAGCCGCCGCTGCGGGAGAAATGGGTCGTCGGGCTGTTTGATCCCGAGGCACCACCGCGACGCGAGCCGGCTGAGGATGGTGGTCGCCTTTTGGCGGAGGTTCGGGATCTCGAGCACGTCCGACAGGATGTAGTATCCGTCGTATCGAAGCAGAGGGTTGGCGTTGAATAAGATCGTCGAGACACTCGACACGAACATCACATCGAGGCAGAGCTGGTTGAAGATGCCTGGATGGGAATTCCACCAAAGGTAGGTCGCCAGCGACGCCAGCACCACCTCCACATACATGCCCGCCGCCCCGATCGCCGCCCGCTTCCATTTGTTGGGCAGCATCCAACTGTCCGAGACGTCGCAGTAGAGGCAAGGCGTGAAGACGAGGAGCATCACCCCCATCTCGTGGCACTCACCCCCGTAGTGCTTGCATGAGAGCCCGTGGCCAAACTCGTGAATCACCTTGGTGATCGCCAGCGCGATGCCCAGGTAGAGCCAGTTGCCAGCCGCGAAGAACTGGTTGAACTCCGGGAGCTTCGAGCGAAACTCACCGAAGTTCACCAGCACGAGGAGGAGCGCCGAAAGGGCGAAGGCAACCGCGGCGACGATGGCGGGCGGCGAGAAGATCCATCCACACCACGGACGGAGCCGCTCGAGCATCCAGTCGGGGTCGATACCGCGGAAGCGGAGGGCCATGATGTTTGACATCCAGGCCACCCATTCTTTCCACTTTCGCTGCCGCCGCCGCTCGAAGAGCTGAGGCCCCTGCCCCGGCCGGTCGCCAATCACCAGCCCCGAACGGTGGAGCGTCGCGACAAACCTGGCGAGCTCGTCGAGGGTGATCCGCCGGGGCGAGAATTCTTCCTCAAACCAGTCCTTGAGACCATCGAGGCTCACTCGCCCATCGAGCCTATCAAGCAGCGCGTATTCCTCCGGCCGAAACCGGAAGTAGTGCATCGAGATCGGATCCTTGACGACAAACCAGGCCTGCCCCTGATACCGCTGCCGGGTGACGAGGAGGTCGCCCCGTTTCCGCAGGCCAACCGCCCGCGTCGTGCTGGCCCGAAAGGCGTCGGCGGTCGCCATGCCGAAAATCCCAGAAGGGCTACTGGAGCGCGGCAGACGGGGCTTGAGGCAAAGCAGAGTGAACGGTCATCCGCACGATCTGCCCGGGCCTCAGGAGCCATTCGCCGCCATCTTGCCGATTCTTCACCTCGGCGACAACGCGGTAGCTCCCTCCTTCGACCCGATGCTTGATCTTGAAAATCTGACCCTGAAATTGCTCCACCCGACCGTTGTCGAGCGTGGCCTGGACGGTCACGGGGCGTGCCCGAAGCGCCGCCGGACCAAACCGTGAGGCATCGACGAAACCCTCCACGTAGAGCCGGTCGATCGTGATGATGCGGGCGAGCGGCTCGCCTGGCTGAAGCCACTCCCCCTCGTGGGGAAAGACCTCTTCGACTTCCCCGTCAAGCGGTGAGCGAATGATCCGTCGTTCAATCGCGTTCTCGGCAGCCATGAGCTCGACCTCTTTGCTCGTTGCCGCAAGTGCTGCCAGATGCCGCTCGAGCTTGGCCTGTTCGATCTGAAGCTCGGCCTTCTCCCACTCGAGCTTGAGCCGCTGCCGCTCCACCTCCCCCACGGAGTCTTTGACTCGATCGTGCGACTGCTCCGCCTTTAAGTGGGTTGCCTTGGCCACGTCATACGCTTTTTCGGAATAGCGAACATCGACGTCGCTCGAGGCCTTGGCGACCGCCTGCTTGTGTTCCGCGTCGGCTCGGCGCTTCTCCATCTGCGGCTGGTCATCGTCGATGGAGGCGAGGATGTCGCCCTTCTTGACGACGTCACCCTGACGAATGGCAAGCCGCACGATCACGCCGGCCTCCCGGGCCGGGATTTTCACCTCGTCAATGAGCGACACGAGGCAGCCGTCGAGCACCGGCTCGGCTGCCGTGACCGTTGCCGTGAACGCCATGACGAGCGAAACGAGAAGCGTCACAACAACACGGCCCACCAGGTTCATACCCATCATCGAGTGGCCTCCCTACCAGAGCCTGAAAAGCACCTGCGTTCGGATAAACGCAAGCACGTCATGAAACCATACGTACCCCAACGATCGCTGGCCGCAGGCAATGCGAGCCGTGACGCTCGCCCCGGCGCCAAGCGCCTCCTTCTCGTGCCGGTCTGGATCAATGGTCACTCGCACGAGGACGGTATTGCCATGATCCCCACGCACCTCGGCCTGCTCGTGAATTTCGCGAACGGTGCCGCGGTGCCGCGTGCCCGGGTCGGTGGCGAGAATGTAGTCAACGTCGAGCTCCCGACCGGCAGCCCGGGCCTCGGCGTAGGCACGGTTCACATGCCCCAGCCGATCGTCTGGCATGTGAATCTCAAGCTCCCACGGGCCTGTTTTGTCGGCCACGCTCATGAGCACCTGCCCCTTTTCAACAGGTCGAAGCATGAGCCGATCGCGAACCTGCCAGGTGACGATGACACCGTCAATCGGACTCGTCACGGTGAGGTCGGTCCGCCTGGCCTCCCACAACTGCCGCTGTTGCTCGAGGCTCTCGATCTCACGCTCGAACTGCCTCGCCCGCCCTTCGAGCCGCACCCGCTCGTCGGCCGAAATCTTCTGGTCCTCGAGCAACGACTGACGCGTGGATCGCAACTGCTCCTCGCTGGCAGCCTTTCGGCCAAGGACATCGGTAATCGCCACATCCACTTCCGTGTTGCGGAGCCTCGCCAGGGGCTGCCCTGTCTTCACGATCGCTCCGTGCTCAACGCTGGGGTCGATCGCCTCGACCACGCCGTCGATGCCGGCAAACACGTCGCGACGATGAACCGGCTCAAGTGTTCCCTTCCCCTCGAGCCGAAGCTCGGCCGGAACGAACACGTGCGCGAGCGCGGCTGCCACGAGCGCGAGCACGACGAGCACCGTTCGCGGCAGGTTCCGGCCGCCCATAAGCACCCGTGACTTCCCGACGAGATTGATCAGCGGGTAGAGCGGGAGACTCGTGTGTACGAGCGCGTTGGCGATAGCGACCTTGCCGTGCGCGGCGACCAACTCGACCCGTGCCTTCTGTGCCGGCTCCACAGAGGACGCTTTGAACCATTCGGCAACGAGAACGGCAATCGGCTGCGGCACCGCCGCCGGCGCCGCCTCAGCCTTCGCCACCGCGACGGCATCGACTCCCCCGGGCTTGACCACCGGCGTGGGCCGCGGCCGCTCGAGAGGAATGATCGCGAGCGCCGTCGTATGAGACTGATCGATGTAGTTCTCGAGCTCCTCTTCGATCTGCGGCGGCAACTCGTGCCCAGGGTCGGGGTGCCACAGGGGCTCTCCCGCACGGGCAACGACACGGGCAAGCGCCTCGATCGCTCGCACCTCGTTGGCGCGGCGCTCGACCGTTTCCTGTCCACTCACCGCCTCAAGACGGAGCGTCCGCCGTCGCTTCACGAGCACGCCGACGCGATCGCAGCCGATGATTCGCCGCGCTTCATTGGCCAGCGTGAAGGCCGTGGCGATTGGATCGAGCGATTCGTGAACCGCTCGGCTAAAACGCTCCGCCTGCGCGAGCGCTGCCTGCTGGACGTCCACCACGGCCAACTGACGCCGCTGGAGATAGTCGCCGGCGATCATCGCCATGCGAGCCATGAACGCGAGGTACCCCTGTTCGGTTTGCGCGTCTTGCGGGTGCTGGAAGACCTCAATTAACCCCGCTCGCGAGCCTCCGCGATCGATGGGCACGGCAACGACGGTGTAGGGGCTCTCATTGGTGGCAAGCGGCCTTCCATCGGGGCCTGAGATCGAAGCGCCCCCAGGCACGACGAGGCCGGTGGGGCTTCCGAGAAGGGTTCGAACGATCTCGAGATGGCTTCCCTGCCCCTCGGCCGCCCCACTTACCCCGACCGCCTCGAGAGCGATATGGCTCGCCGCCTCGGCATTGCCCCTCTCGTCGATGAGCCAGACAACACCAGCCACGGCTTCCATCGCGCGGAGAATCCGCTCGAGCATAGTCTTGGCAAACGCCGCCTCGTCCATGTCGCCGCGGGCAAGCCCCGCGAGCTCATCGACAATTGCGTAGATGTGCGCCTGCGCCCGATAGATTTCTTGCGATTCGTCGATGCTCATGGCGGCCATTCACGACCCCGGCTGATCTCCTCGCCCTCCCGTGTGGAGCGAGGCCACGGTGTCATGCCGCGATCATCCTCGCGTGGACTGCGACTGGGCGGCACGCTTCTGCACATCAATCTCGAGCGGTCCGAACGCCTGCTCGTGGCGTGCCACCGCATGGCCAAGTGCATACGCCAGACGCTTTGCTGTGTAGAAGTTGACGATGATTCGCTGGGTGAGCTGGATTGTTTCGGGCGTCGTTCCGCCGACCTGCTTATTGAGGCCAAAATCGACAATGAGCTCCTCGGGCGTGCCCGTAACCCTGCAGAAGTTGGCATACGTGGCGGCGATATGTGATTCATCGACGGGAACCTGAACGGGCTCGGGGCGGGGCGTCTGCTCGTCGGCCATAAAAATCTCCGGGAAAGGGAAGGCGTGGAAAGGAGGGAAACGTCCGCGGTTATCAAACAACAAATCCGTTGGTGAGGCTCGTAGTCTACCGGCTTGCCGTCACGACGACTACGGATGGGTCACAAGCCACCATGCCGCTCGATCCAAGCCGTTGACGCAAATCGCCGGAGCAGCGACCGAACACACCGCACCGCTTCAGTCTTCCATGGACCACGTGGGGCGGAGGAATCGACGGAAAGCCCCCTGAAACGCAGCCGACACGGCCAGCCTCGTTTCACTGCCACGGCGTTGAACCGCTCGATTACCCGAAGCGTCCAGGCGGCGCCGAGCGTCTCCCGAAGTGCCAGGATCGGTGAATCGATCAAAGGCGCGGAGCCAAAGGCCCCTTGTCTGGCCGCTGGCCACCAAACTGCCTGAACCGCAGCAACGACCGCCCCCGCCGCGAGCACACACACAAACGCCGCCTCCACCTTCGCCGGCAAGGGTTCCCCGACGCCAACGATTGGCAGAAAAGCCCAGAGGAGCGCGCCCTGCCCCACGGCCACGAGGAACGCTGCCAGGGACCGCTGGGTTGCGACAAAGTTGAGCCACCCGACCACGACCAACAGGGGCAGAAAACATCGCTCGAGCAGATGGAGGTCGGGCATGCTTCCGGGCCGAACAAGCACCGCGGTTACGGCCGGCATCGACAGCACGCACGCGAGCGCCGCCACAATGAACTGCCACACCCCATGCTGGGGCCGTTTGGCACCCAAGAGCGACATCGCGGGGCAGACCCCAAGAGCCACCACGACCACCCGCACGGCAGACCGCTCCGCTGGCCCGGTCAGCCATCCCATGGCCACGGCAGCCGCCTCGCCCGCAAGCGAACTCGCGGCGAACACCGCCCACCCCGCCGCCGGCACGGCCGTAGACCCTCGAACACAATAGCCGCCGACCGCCGCCGCTGCCGCGGTGACAGCCGCAGCCCCACAGGTAAGCCAGGCAGGATTCATGATGGCAACCGAGACTCAGCCTTCGTGGATCACACCCGCTGACCCTGCGGGTTACGCGGCCTGGGCAGGATCGGGCAGACTGGCTGACGGCGTAGCCGATCCGTCGCCGAAGAGAAACGGTTGGTGGTGCCCCTGCCTGCTCCCTCCCGGACCTCGCCCATGCTCTCCTCTGCGCCTGCTCGTGTTGGGACGAAAATCGTCCTCATCGCCCTGACTGCTCTCATCGGCGCCGAGTCGCATGCCATCGAAATGTTCACGTTCTTTGGAGATGGAAGCCGGGTCGGGCTGCCGAGCCTCGAAGTGCCGATTGAGGCATATCCCGGTATCCCTTTGCGCCGCGACCGGATGCGGGGACGCCGACGATCGATGCGAGTGCCGCCGACCACGACTACGCCGGCTGGCCCTTCGCGAGCGATCACGATCCGCACCATGCCACCGCCCGTCATGCCGAACGCACCGGTCATCGAAGCCCCGGGGATAGAGTCCACGAGCACCTCGCCATACGGCAAGACACCGCGGGTGCCCGCCGACATTGCGGACAAACCGCCGATGCCGCCCGAACCGATCGACATGCCGATGCCACCCTCGCCCTAACGGCGCCAGCCATCACTTCTTTGCCTCGAGTTCCGCCAAGAGATCGACGGCGTCGGGGCGTGTGGCAAACACCGCTTCGTTCGTGAGAACGTCCTCGAGAATCTTGCGAGCTTGCTCCTTCTCACCACGGTCGACGAGGAGACGCGAGACATAGTAGGCCCCATCAGGCGTCAGGGCGTTGTTCCGAACAATCTGCTCGAGGATTTTTCCGGCGTCGTCGCGGCGACCGAGCTTGTAATAGACCCACGCCAGCGTCGTCAGGGCGCTGACCTTCTGCGGGGAGTTTTCGCGGTAGAGCGCCGAGTTGGCCTCGGCCATCTCGAGCGCCCGCTGCTGGACATCTTTCTCGGGGGATTCAATGAGCACGAGCGCCAACGAATTGCTGGCGTCGAAGTTGCCAGGAGACTGAACATGAGCCTCATTGAAATACTTCTCAGCCGTGGGGTAGTCGCGAGCCACGCGAGCGATGATGCCTCGCACAACCCTGCCCTGGAGGCTCTTGGGGTCCACTTCGAGAACCCGGTCGGCGATCTTCTGGGCCGTCTTCAGGTCGTTTTGACTGAAATACCACTGGGATGCCCCGAGCAGCACATCGGGATCATTGGGGGCTGCCTGAAGTGCTGACTCGATCCACTTTTTGGCGACGTCTCGCTTGCGATCCCCGTCGTAGAGTCGCGCGAGCGCAAGCTCAGGCTGAATCGCCTTGGCATCGAGCTTGCGAGCTTCCTTAAACTCCGCGAGCGCCTCACTCTCCTTGCCGAGATGGAAAAGCACACTCCCGAGCCGGAAGTGTGCCAGGGCGTTGTCGGGCGCAAGGGCGAGCCATGCCACGAGATGCTTCTGTGCCATCTCCCACTGCCGCCGGGCCTCCGCGACGGCCGCGGTGCCTGCGTGGCAGCGAATCTCGAAGTCTCGTTTCCGCTTTGGATTCTCATTGAAGGCCGCCGTGAGCTGGGTGGCCCGATCGAAGAGCACCGCCGCGTCGGTAATCCGCCGCTCCTGGTAGGCCAGGTCGCCGAGCAAGAGATACGGCTCAGGATCGCCGGGGAACTTGACGGCCGTTTCCTCGAGCTCCGCTCGCGCCTGCGGGAATTGGTTGGCCCGCATCCAGAGCATCGTCATCATCACGCCCGGAGGGGGGAGTTTGGCGTTATTGTTCCGCGCCCGCTCGAGAATCGCGCGGCAGCCATCGATATCACCCGTGCGAAATCGCTCGATGGCGCCATCGATCTCTTGGTATTGACTGTCGTCCGACACCGCCTTGCCGATGAGGTCTTTGGCCGTCACCTGGGCCGTCGCGGAACGGGCCTGCACGAACGCGAGAGCAGCCACGATGAGAAAGAGCACACACCGAAAATCGCGGCTGGTGGAACGCATGGGCATGACAGATACTTCTCCCTGACGACGGGTCGCGAACGCGAAAAAACGCTGGTTGTTACTCTACCGCCACGTGAAGGCGACTGCCACCGCCGGGAATCGGAGTGCCGAGAGATGATCCTTGGAGCGGTTCTCGAGCGGGAGATTCTGGTCGTTCCTCGCACGCGGGGACTGTATGTAGCCCGCGGGTTGGCAGCGGCCACCCTCCTCGCACTCATCGCCACATCATGGCTCGTTCTGACGGGGTCCCAGACGGTTGCGACCGTCGGGGATGCGGCCCGCTTCGGGGCGGCACTCATGCGACTCTTGGCGCCACTCCAGCTCGCGCTCGCCATGCTTGCGGCCACGCTCGTTGCCGTGCTGGCGGTTGGCATGGAGAAGGATCGCCGCACGCTCGAGCTCCTTCTCGTGAGCCGCCTCGGCGATGCACAGCTCGTACTCGGGAAGCTTGGCGGGAGTCTTCTGCGAGTGGGGCTTCTCCTTGTCGCAGCCGCCCCCCTGTTTGTCCTTGCCTCACTCTTCGGTGGCGTCACAGGTGGTCAATTGGCGCGGCTCTTCCTCGTGACGGCAGCCGCAGCCGTCACCTCGGCAAGCATCGCGACGGCCGCAGCGTTTTGGCGCGACACGACCTTCCAGGCCGTGGCGATCACGGGTGCGTCGCTCGTCGCGTGGGTTGCCGCAGGCGAGGCAGTGGTAGCGGTCGGTGGCCCCGGGACCAGTGGAATCGTCTCGCCGGCCCGCGCCGCATTCGACGCGCTCACCCCTGATGGCGGCCGTGGCCTTGGCAGTTTCCTCATCATCTGCGGTGGGCTCGTGATGCTCTCGAGCGGGCTGGCCGTAACATGCGTTCGTCGCTGGAACACCGCTCCCGACATGCGACGGCCGACCTCCGCCCGCATCATCGCGCGCCGCCGCGAGGTGTGGGCCAATCCGGTACTCTGGCGGGAGGTCTGCACCCGGGCGCATGGACGGGCGATGATCGTGGTGCGGCTCGCGTGGATTACCCTCTTCGCGGTGGCCGTCGCGGGGCTCGCCGCCGAGGCGGGCGCGATCGTGCCCGATCGACTTGCCGTGGCCGCATCGATCATCCCGATGGTCCTGGCCAGCCTCTTGGCCGTGGCCGCACTCGCGGTCACCGCCGTGACCAGCGAGCGCGACCGTGGCACGCTCGACCTCCTGCTCGTGAGCGATCTCGAACCGCGGGAATTTGTCTGGGGCAAGCTCCTTGGTGTGATCGCTGCGGCCCGAGAGCTCGTGATCCTGCCGCTGGCCGTGTGCGTGGCGCTCGTACCCCTGGGGCTCGCAACCACCGAGGAGGTGTTCTATCTCGTGGTCGGGTTGGCCTTGCTCACATTCTTCGTGGCGGTGCTTGGCGTCTACGCGGGCCTCTCGCATCCGCTGTCGCGACAGGCCATTGGTGTGACGCTCGGCATTGTGACGTTTCTCTCGCTCGGCGTGGCCACCGCGATGAGGATCATGGTGGCCTTCGGCGGAAGCTTCGAGCTGCAGCTCGCGCCGTTCCTGGCCGTGATCGTCGGCGGTGGCGTCGGCCTCTACGCCGCGCTGTCGGCCCGCAATCCCTCACCAGCCGTAGCCTGGGCATCGGCGCTCCTGCCAACGCTCACCTTCGTGGCCATCACAGGGTTTCTTCAGGGCAGCACGCTCCAGGTGTTTCTCGTCGTGGTCACCGCGTATGGATTCGCGACGCTCGCACTGCTCATACCATCCATCGCCGCCTTCGATCTCCTCACGGGTCGAAGCGGCCACTGAGCGGCGTGGCACAATCGCTCATCACATTGCCCGATAACGCGACACCCCTACCGCAGGATCGGGGCGTCTTGCTCTTCGAGGATCGCGAGGCGAGCGGCTGCCTCGGCGGGCGCGTCACCGATGGCCAAGGCCTTCCGATAGCTCTCGGCCGCATCGGCTGAACGGCCGAGTGCTTCCTGGGCAAGCCCCTCGAGCACAAGCACGCTCGCCGGCATGTCGCCGGGGCCGTAGGTCTCGCCAAGGACGGCAAGCGTGGCCAGGGCTCGCTGGGGTTTGTTGAGCTGCCGGTATGCCTCCGCGGTATCGAGAAGCACTGACCGGCTCCCCGGCACGATCGCCAGAGCCCTGTGAAAGTCGGCCAGCGCCGGCTCAGCCTGGCCACGAGCAAGCGCCACACGTCCTCGGAGGTGCCACGCCGGAGCCGAGCGTGGGTCAGACCGAACGGCATGGGTCGCAAGGCGGTCGGCCTCGCCCAGAAGACCGAGCTCGAGGTACATCCCGCCGGCCTCGACACAAAGCGCCGCGTCGTCGGGCGCGATCGCCAGGGCCTTGTCCATCTGCGTGACCGCCTCAGTCCTCTGGCCGCGCCGCCAGAGCACGTCTGCGTAGTGACGACGCGCATCGACATCCTGCGGGCAGCTCTTCACGGCTTGCTCGAGGAGCCCTTCCGCTTTGATGAGGTCGCTACGATCGGCCGCCGCAAGCGCTTCGTTCGAAAGCCTTCGAGCCGCGGCGAGCTCGGGTGTTACCGGTCCACGACGCGGCACGAGGCTACACGCTGAGCCGCACGACGCGATGACAATCGCGACGACAAGAACGAGCGGTGAGGTGGGATTCAGGACGGGCATCGCGGTCACGCGGCTCCGCGGGGGGCTGAGAGTAGCCAGCCTGTCCAAACGAAAAAAGTCCGTTTCCCGGGAGTGAGGCAAGCTGGGCAAGGAGCGTTTTCCACGGGATTTCACAGAGGTAATCACGGGCTTGTTTCTCTTGGTAGTCACCCCCTACAAGCCGTTTCCTTCACTCGCGATCTTTCCGATATTCTGCTGTGACGTTCCACACCCTCTGCCGTCGATTCCTCGCCGCCCTGCTCTTCGGAGCCGTGCTTATGGCGCCGCTCTTCACTGCCGGATGCGATGTGCGGGACGAGGAGGCTCGGCGCGGCCCGCAATCCCCGTGGCTCCCACACGTTGTCGACCGGCTGGCAGCCCCAAGCCAGCGATCCGTCGAGACCACGACGTCGGGCCGATCGATCGAGTTCATTGATGGCTACGCAGCCGGCTCGCGTGACGCCACCGATGGTGGCCTGCCAATGCTCCTTGTCTTTCGGGCGTCTTGGTGTCGCTGGAGCGATGCCTTTGTGGCCGACGCCGTTGGTGAGCCAAGGCTGACCGGGCTCGCCGGACGATTCGTCTGCGTTGCCGTGGATGCAGACCGAGATCCAGTCACGTGTCGCTCGTTCGGTGTCCACGCATTCCCGACAGCGATCATTCTCGACCGCGAGCGGCGGGAAACGTTTCGGGCGACCGGCGCGGATGCCCGCTCAGGCCTAGCCGTTGCCCTCGAATCGGCTCTCGAGGATTCGCCCCGGCGGATCGCGGGCCAACCGGCACCGCCGAGCCGATAGTCGCGGCGATGGGCTAGGATATTCAGAACCATGGCCTCGTCCGCTTCGCCCCCTCCCGGTCAAGACGCGCCCCACACCTACCCGTGGTGGAGCCCGCGGTTCTGGCACGGCATGCCGATGGGCGTGTGGTGGAATCTGGTCGCCGAACACCGCGGAAAATTTGGTCTGACGAAGCTCGGGCTCGCGGCCACGATCTCCGCCGCGGCCAGCTTTAATTCGCTCGCGGAGCCCCTCAGTGAGGCGAGGTATCGTCGTCAACTTCGCCAGCCTCCTCCGATCACGCCTCCGGTTTTCATCGTTGGGCATTGGAGAAGCGGCACCACGCTCCTCCACGAGCTCATGATGCTGGACGAGCGGTTTTGCTGCCCTTCCACTTACCAGTGCTTTGCGCCGGGCCACTTCCTCTTGACCGAGACGCTCCTCACACAGGCGCTCTCATGGGTCATGCCCGCCAAGCGGCCCATGGATAACGTGGCTACCGGCTGGTCCCGGCCGCAGGAAGACGAGTTCGCCCTGGCAAACATGGGGGCCCCTTCACCGTATCGACGAATCGCATTCCCGGCCACGAGCAGCCCCGAACCGTTTGCCCTCGACCTTACGAAGCTGTCGGCGGCCGACCTGGCCCGCTGGAAGGCTGCGATGCGTCGGTTTCTTGTTCGTCTCGCCGTGAAGGATGCGCGGCGTCCGATTCTCAAGAGCCCACCGCATACGGCGCGAATCGGCGTCCTCGCCGAGATGTTTCCCGGGGCTCGGTTCCTCCACGTTGTCCGCGACCCGTTTGTGGTCTTTCCATCGACCGTTCGGCTGTGGCGGTCACTCGACGAGGTCCAAGGGCTGCAAGTGGATCGTGGCGAGCGGCTCGAAGAGTACGTCTTCACCTGCTTCGAGGAGATGTACACGGCCTTCGAGCGAGACCGGTCGCTCCTGGCTCCTGGACAACTCCACGAGGTGCGATATGAAGACATCGTAGCCGACCCCGTCGGCCAATTGGCCGATGCGTACGAGGCGCTTGGCCTTGGCGACTTCGCCTCCGTGCGACCCGCGCTCGAGGATCATGCTCGCTCGCGGCAGATGACGAAGTATCGCACCAACACCTACCGGCACGACCCCCGGGTCGTAGCAGAGATTGGCCGACGCTGGAGGCCCTTTGTCGATCGCTACGGCTATCGGCCGCCCGAAGGGTTTGAAGGCTGAGTCTTTCTTCGGCCCTGCTGGAGAAGTCGAATGCGCGGATCGGCCTGAAGGTCCTTGGCCTCCTCGGCATACTCCTGCGGCGTCATCCTGATCCGCCGTTCAAACCGCCGGCGGGCGAGGAGCCATTGGCCGATCGTGATCACGGCTGCCGCCACGGCAATCCACATCACGGCATGCCATACAGCGAGCCCGACCTCACCGCTCCGCGTTGGAGCCAAGAGCATGGCGGCAAGTGGCCGCGATGCCAGCAGCGCCACACCAATGAGGGCCATGAGTGCCGCCCCATGGCCCAGCATGCCCAGGAGCGTGTCGCCCGAAATGATCCGTCGCAGTCCTGCGATCGGATTGATCCGCTGCGGATCGACCGCTGCGCGGCTTGGCTGAAACGAGAGCCCGTCGCATACCATCCGCACGGCGAGACCGGCGGTGGCTGAGGCGGCCACGACCGCCACCGT
>JBGTGN010000130.1:0-3080 GCA_041746715.1 Pirellulales bacterium
GCCATCGCCACCGGCCGCGGGGTCTACGGCGACTGGCGGCGGTGCGGGCTTCCTCCCAGCGGCGGCGAGCGTCTTCTTCCAGTCGCGTTCGACGCTCTTGAACCAAATCGCGAGGTTTGGCACGAACTCCATGTCGATGGAATCGACATGAATCTCATTGCGGTCGGCCGGATTCTCGGGAACTTTCCCCTCGAGGTCTCGCGGCAAGAGCTCCGCGACGGCCCGCATGAGGTCGAGCGACTGGAACCTCCGCTCGTGAACGTCGATGAGGAAGCGTTCCCATGCGGCCGTTGTACGGAGACGCTCCGCGGCTTCCTCAAACGCGGCCTTGGCTGCCGCAGAGCTCTGCTTGGTTTGATCCGACGCTGCGAATGCCGATTGATAGGAATCGGGCCGATAGCTGGCCGCCGCCACAAACCAGCCCGAGAAATTGAGCAAGCCGGCCACGAGGAGCGACACGAGCGCCGCCACCATCCACGGCTTCTTGGCCGCCACGAGGCGTTCGAGGGCGATTTCGCGGGGCAAAAGGTTCGTGCGAATCGCTGCGGCACCGGCGGCCTGGAGGGCGAGGCCGTAGCAGGTTCCAAAGCCCATTCGATTCTCGCGGAACGCGGAGGCTGCGAGCACCGGCCCGTCGAGCGAGCCAAACTTCTCGAGCCTGTGAACCTCGAGTTGGAGCTGCTTGGCGACGAAGTCGGAAAGGCCGCGGAGCTTGGCCGCGTTGCCGATGAGATAGACCTTGCCGATCTTGGCCGCGCGATCCGAGCCGGTGAAATAATTCAGCGACCGCTGAAGCTCGGCAGCAAACTGGTTGAACACCGGCCGCATCGCCTTAAACACAGCCTTGGGATCGCTCGCACGGATGGCGTTGCGTTTCTCCTTCTCCGCCTTGGCGAATGTGTATTGAAGATCCTGAAGAATGGCCTTCGTGAAACTGCCACCACCGATCGGCATGCTTCGCTGCCACACGCGAATGCCATTGGTGACGACGAGGTCAGTCGAATCGACACCCATCGACACGAGCACGATCGAGGGGGGTGGTTCGTCGGGGTTAATCGTCGAGATGTCTGGCAACTGATCGAAGATCACCATATTGGCAAGCGCGATCGGTGTGAGCTGGAGTGTCTCGACATCGATGCCGGCCTCCTCGAAGGGCGCGAGCGCCTTGGCGACCTGCTCCCGCTTCATCGCGAAGAGCGCCACCTCGGCGTCCATGACGAAGCCGCCTTCCTCCATTCCCGTACCAAGCCGCTGCCAGTCCCAGACAACCTGATCGAGCGGGAACGGGATCTGCTGGTTGGCCTCATATTTGACGATGTCGGGAATCTTCTTGGCTTCGAGCGGCGGCAGCTTGATGAACTTCGCCAAGCCCGCCTGGCCCGGAGCCGACACCGCCACGCGATCACCGGCCACTTGGTTCCGCGACATGAACTCCGCGAGCGCGGCCCGCACGAGCTCCTGGGGGTCGGCGTCTGG
Organism: Pirellulales bacterium; assembly: GCA_041746715.1. Taxonomy (GTDB): domain Bacteria; phylum Planctomycetota; class Planctomycetia; order Pirellulales; family UBA1268; genus QWPN01. Next base: position 1,477 of record JBGTGN010000130.1, read on the forward strand.
CTGCGAGAGCATCATGGGATACTCGATGCAGTCGTAGGCCTCAGCGATCAACTTGCGAGGATCGCCCGGTGCCAATCGGCAGCGCAGCGCCTTGAGGCTGCACTTGCCGATATCGATTCCCCAGACGTAAGGGCTTTTTCCCATTGAACCAATCGTAGAAACGCCTATGACAGGGTGTCAAACGCCCATCGGCCGGGCGAGGGGGATTGGCCCGCGTGCCGCGCCTTCCAATCGTTACACTCCTCATTATGCCGCCCCGACCCGTCTCGGTCTTTCTGCCCTGCCACACGCTCGACGACTTCCCGACCTGGCTCGATGAGGCCGAGGCGGAAGCGCTCCTCGCTGCCTGGACAGCCGCCTGGCATCCAGCGGTGATCGCCGCCGCGGAATGCCGCCCAAGCCACACCAGCGTCGATCTTCCCCAGCCCGCCGATGCCGTTATTGGGATCGTGCCGCCGTTTTGTGACGAGCGGTTTGCTGTGCAGGGAGACGCCGCCGATGCCCGAGGCTGGGTGCGTGGGACCGAGGGCCTCGAGGCGAGTGCCGATGCGCTCGCTCGGGGGCTGGGCGTGGCCGCAGACGCCACCGGGGTGCTCCCAGGCAGTGCCTCCGCAGAGGATTTTTATGCTCTCGGCCTCGCGACACTTCTTGCCGATCTGCTCGCCCGGCGGATGCGGTCGGAGCCCGACTTTGCTGAAACCGGTTTTGACGAAGCGGTGGTGGCGGCAGCTCAGGCGGCCGTCGCAGGCGATGACGAGGGCGTGCAGCGAAGCCTCGCCGAAGCCTATTCATGCCTGGAGGCAACCCGGGCTCGCTACTATCCGGTCGAATCGTGGGTGATCGACCTGGTGCTTGCCGCGGCATCGACATCGGGGCCGAACCTCGTGAATGCCCTCACAAGCCCGGTGCCTGCTGGGCTCGTGGCAACCGGAGCCACGATTCGGCGGCTTGCCGAACACGGTCCCGATGCGGCGGCTGCTGTCCGCGATGCGATTCAATCAGGCCGCGTCGAGGCCTGTGGCGGTCGTGACGACGAGCGGCCGCTGGATGCCTGCGCACCAGAAGAGATCGCGGCCTCGTTTGCAAGAGGTCGCGCCGCATGGCACGACCATCTCGGCACGTTGCCCACTTGCTACGCCGCCATCAGCGGCGGTGCGTCTGCGATCATGCCGCAGCTCCTCGCGGGCCTGGGCTACACCTCCTCGATCTGGAGTCTCTTTGACGGTACGCCGCTGCCCGATCCAGGGGGCAGCCGTATCCGCCAGGAGTCAGGGGGGCGCGGAATCGAGGCCATGGCACGGTCACCACTCGATTCGAGCAAGGCCGCTACCGTGCTTGGCCTCGCCGAAACGCTCGGCGACGCTTTTGACCACGACCACACCGCCGTGATCGCGTTTGCCTCGTATGCCGGAACGGCGTCGCGGTGGCACACGCTCCTGCGTCGCATCGCGAGCCACTCCACCCTGCTCGGCGGGTTTGTCACGCCCAGTACGCTCGTGGAACGCTCCGCCGGAGCGAGTATCACCGCGACCTTCGAGCCCGATGCCTTTTGGCCAACGCAGCCGCCCACTCAGGATTCTGGCACCGCCGCCGCCGAGGTCATC
>JBGTGN010000131.1:0-8961 GCA_041746715.1 Pirellulales bacterium
GCCGGCCAGACGCCGCCGGCGGGCGCCCCGCCTTCCCCTGCTCCATCCGTACCACCTGGCCCGTCGCTGCCTGCCGTGGATGACAACGTCGACCTCTTCAAGTAGCCAGCAACCGTCAGCCCGAGTTTTCTGCCATGACCACCGCCAGCCCGGACTTCGAATCTGGGTCTCTCGACGCGATTCCAACCGCGCCGTCCGTTGCCAAGGCGACGGTCGTGGCGGTCGGCGGCGCGCTGGCTGGCCTGATCGGGCTCGCGGCGTGGTGGTTTTTGCCGGCGGCGCTCGACCAGGTGCTCACTGCTAACCCTTCGATCGGCGGACTCTTCAGCCGGAACTTCGTCGCGGTGCTCGCCAACGGATGCTTTCTCGCGGCTGCGGCTGCGGGAGCGACGTGTGTCGCGGCGGGCCTCCTGGCCCTCGTGCGCTCACGGGCCACGTGGTGGATTCTGTTTCTGTCCCTTGGCACCGTGCATGTCGTCGGGGCGGCGTTCGTGGGCACGGCCTGGTATGCCACGTCAACGATCCTCGCGGCCGGGCTTCAGATCGACAACGCCGATCAAGATAAGGTCACGACGACCCTCCTCTGGTGGCAACTCGCCTGGCCGGCGCTGGCCATGATGGCGGCCGCGGCCTGGATGCAGACGATGCTCCGCAGTCGTTCGGTCTATGGGGCCTTCACCGGTCAAGATGGCGAGCCGCTCCGTGGTGACGAGGCCCTCGAGGACCTTCGCACGGGTGGCCGCGATCCGCGGCACCGCAAGAGTCTTTACGCCAGCGGCCTCACACACCTGCTCGTGATCGTCGTGATCCCCTGGCTCATGCAGATGGACGGGTGTATCGAGCCGTACCGGGTGCCGAAGGGAAGTGGCAATCCGGTGGTCGCGATCGTGAAGATGGTCAAACCCAAGCCCAAGAAGAAAAAAAAGGCGATCACAGTCAATCCAAACTCGGCCATCGTCTTCGATAAGCCAGACCTCGACCACACCGAGGCCGACGAACAGATGAAGGAGATGACCGAACACAAGTACGAAGTAGCGGCCACCACGGGCGCGACCGGCAACCTCGGCAAAGGAGGTGGCACCCAGGGTGGATGGCCCGAGGGCATGGAGGACTACAAGATCCGGTTCATCCGCCTCGACCACGGCGGGGCTGGGTGGGATGACGGCATGGACGAGACGGGGGCCGACATCAATTTTCTACGGGAGTTCGCCCAGACCACAGGGTTCCGCAAGATCGCCCGCAGCGGCGAAAGCCACTCGATCGCGCTCTTGCGAAAATACCCCCGCGACGGATTCCCGCCGTTCGTGTACCTCACCGGCAACGGAGGGATGGGCCGCACGACGCCGTCTGACGACAAGATCCTGCGTGAGTATTGCCTTGGCGGCGGTCTTCTCATCGCCGATGCCGGCAGCCTCGCCTTCGACCAATCGTTTCGGCACTTCATCCATAAGGTGTTTCCGGACAAGCCGCTCGTCGATATCGCCGACGACGACGAGATCTACCGGCTGCCCTTCACGTTTCCCGACGGTGCCCCAGCGTTCTGGCACCATGGCGGCAGGCGCGCCCTCGGCATCAAGCACGAGGGCCAGTGGGTCGTCTTCTATCACCCCGGCGACATGAACGACGCCTGGAAGTCACCGGGCTACACGGACGTGTCGCCTGAGATGCGGGCCAGCGCCATGCATCTGGGGATCAACCTCGTGCGGTATGCCTTCGACCGCTGGAACGACGCCGTGGCAAAGGCGGGAAAGTGACCATGACCTGGGACTGGAATGCCTTCGGCGTGCTGGGATACCTCGGGGTCGTGGTGTCGCTCGTCGTGCCTGTGCTCTGGGTCCTCGGCCGCATCCGCAAGGGAAACCCCCGGCTCTTGCTGGCAGCCGTGGGGATCGCGGCCTTCGCTTTGGTCTGCGCCCAGGTCAACTCGACATTTCATGTGAACCGAATCGAGCCCGACCGCTCGGCCGTCGAGGCCGCGGCCAAGGCTGCCGAGGAGGAACTGCGGCAACGGAAGCTGGCGGCGATCGATGCCACCCGCGAACAGGCCGCGGCCGACATCCGCTTTGCCGAGGATGCGAAGGACGACGCCATCGACAAGGCCGGGCTCGACGATGGCGATCTCAAATACCTCGAGCAACTCGAGAGCGACGCAGCGACGACGACGCCCGAATGGAAGAAGGAAAAGAAGACCCGCGGCGAAGGGACCCCGGCCGACGATAGCCTCGAATCCCAACTCGGCGGCGACGGCGCGCCTGGTGGCGTGAGCCAGGCGAAAGCGGAGGCAGAATCGACGCGGAAACCCATCGTGGTTTCGGACGCCGCCTATGCGACCGCCCATCGTGTGGACCGATGGAACCTCTGGTGGTCGCGGTTCTTGCTGGTTGCCGCGATTGCCGTCCTGGGATACGACTGGCTCCGGGCGGCCAATGATTACGCGCGGGCCTATTGGCCACTGCCCGTGTCGAGCGCGGTGGTCGACGCGATGCGGCCCTTGCCCTCACTCTTCGTGCGACCGCAGCCGCCACGGCGATCGATGCCGGAGGAGCTTGCATGGCTTCTCCAGCGCGGCGATGCCTTTGTGTACCTCGCGAGTACGCCAGCGGCCGGCGACCGCGCTGCGGCCGCCCTGGCGACGTTCGAGCAGCGGAGGCATCCGGTTCAGGTGCTGCGGGTTGGCATAGGGGGTGAGCAGTGCAGCAATCGCTTCATCTTCGAGGCGGTTTGGTTCGGCCGGTGCTCGTTCCTCATTGACGACCCTGCCCGCGCCGAGCGACTCGTGAAGGAATTTTGTATCCTTCTTGAAGAACGGCGAGGGACGCGAGCCCGGGCACGTCAGACGGTGCATGTCGTCTGGGATCTCGCCGGTGCCGTGCCGCCCGACAAGGCGCCGGCGTACATCGAGGCATGGAAGAAATTGATTCAAGCTCTTGTATGGCGGGGACGGCTCGCAGGATTTTCGGTGTTTCTCTGCCGGCAGACCGAGCCTTCTGGGAAAAAAACCAACGTGGAGAACGCAGCATGATGGCTCGATTCCTTCGGCATTCGGCATGGGTGACAGCGTCCATCGCGACAACAATCCTGGCCTGTGGCTTCTCGGTGGCCGACGAGCGGGAAGTCACCGAAGAGCAGCAGGCCGCGGTGTCTGGAGCCATCGACGAGACGGAGAAGCCCACGCGACCCGCGACGCTTCCCGACTTCACTAAGGGGTCGCCCGTCGCGGCTGGGACACAAGTCTGGATCCTCGGTCCTACAGGGATCGCCGGGGTCTGGGGAGGCGGCTTCGGGGGTGATCAGTTCCTCGTGCAGAAGACACTCCCAGGCTCACCGGCCCAAGGCAAGCTGGTGCCGGGTGACGTACTCCTCGGGGTCAGCGGTACCCCGTTCAAGCCGGGTGGCCACCTTGGCGTGCTCGTTGGCAACGCGATCATCGAAGCGGAGAAGGAGGAGAACGGAGGCAAGCTCGTGTTTGCTGTCTGGCGGGATCGGAACTACGCCAAGCGGAATGCGACGCTCGATACCGATCGCGTGAATCTCGAAGAGGTCTTCAAGGCGGCCGAAGACAGCGACGCGCTCTATGACTGGAAGGCCGCGGAGGAGAAGAAGGTCGACACGGCCCGGCAGAAATTCGACGAGTTTCCGATCGACGGATTCACGCTCGACGTGGAACTGAAGCTGCGAACGTTTCCGGCGTACGCCGATACGGCGCCCTTCGACTGCCCGAAGACGATGGCGATTCTCGAAGATGCCTGGAAGGTGCTCGAGAAGAAGTTCATCAAAGACCCGAAGGAACCGCGGTCGGGTCGTGGCGGGACGACCGAGGCGCTCGCCCTTTTGGCGTCAGGCAAACCCGAACACCGCAAGCTGCTTTATGACTGGGTTCGGAGTCCCCACTGCAAGCAGTGGCAGCCGGAGTTTGCCGGCTCGATCGACATGATGAAGCCGCGGGGAATGTTCAGCTGGCATGTCGGCTTCGTCGGGCTGCCCTGCGCGATCTACTACGACACCACGGGCGACGAGTACGTGCTCCCGGCCCTGAAGGAATGGGCCGTCAAAACGGCGATGGGCCAGAGTGCCGGCGGCACCTGGGGCCACACGTTTGCCTGGCCCACGTTCAATGGAGGTGAACTCCACCGGTCGAACCCAGGTTACGGCGCCCTCAACTGCGCCGGCGTTCATTGTTTCTTTCTCATGGCGCTGGCCAAGAAACATGGCGTCGAGCACCCGGAACTCGACGCCGCCCTCGATCGCTCGCGCCGGTTCTTCGGCTCGTTCGTGGACCAGGGAGCCATTCCCTACGGGGACCACGGAGCCGCCGACACCGACGACAGCAACGGCAAGAACGCCGGCACGGCCTTTGCCATGAAGCTCCTCGGCGACACCTACGCCGCCAAGTACTTTGCCTCCATGTCGGCCCATGCATCGTTCACCGCCCGCGGCGGCCACGGCCACGACTGGCATACCAACTGGTCAAGCTGGGCAGCGAGCCTCGTCGGGCCCGAAGTGCGGACACTCGCCGAGCGGAACATGCGGTGGCGGCGAACACTTTGCCGCATGCACGACGGCAGTTTCGTCTACCACTCGCCGACCGGCCCGAAGTACGGAACGCTCCGTGACCCGACCGCGACGGAGGTTCTCCATCAGGCGGTGGCTCTGCGGCAGACGCTCATCACCGGCAAGGACCCCGACAAGAGCCTCTGGCTCAATGACCGTGAATTCAAACAGCTAACGGCGAGTGCCCAAGCTCAATTTAATGATCCGTGGCTCGACGCGAAGGTTGGCACCCCGTGGCGGCAGAGATCGACCGACGAACTGTTCGAACTGCTCGACATCTTCAAGCCGAAGGCCCGACGCCAGGTGGCGGAGGAGCTTGGCAAGCGGTTCAAGGCGGGCGAGAAAGAAATTGCGCCCCGGTTTATCGCGCTGCTCGACAGTGACAATCCGCGGATGCGGGACGGTGGCCTGCGGGGACTGCATTTCTGCGGTCCCGACACCGTCCTCGCCAACCTCTCGACGATCTCGAAGCGGCTCGCAGACTCGCACGACTTCGTTCGCAAGACAGCGGTCGGCGTCGTCGAGATCGCGGCGACGAAGACCGAGACCCAAGAGGCCCTCCTAACGGCTGCGGCCGCGGTTCCGAAGGCCGTCGCCCCGAACAGTGTCCGCAACGCCATCCAGGTGCCGCTCTTCGCGGGTACCACCCCACTGGCCAAGTCACCATTCAATGCCGGCTTTGACGAGCAGCTCGTGCGCGACGCTCTCGAAGGCCTCCTCACGCTCGATCCGGTCGGAGGCCGAGGATTTCTGGCGTCGCGCCTCACCATCTGGGACAAGGACACGGTCGTGCGACTGGCCAACCCACTCGTGTTCATCGCGGAGGAGGAGCAGGTCAACGACAAGATGTTCTGTAATCGTGCGCAGCCCGCCCGCGCGATCCTTCAGCGGCACGGGTTTCTCGAGGGCTATGAAAGCGTGCTGTATTTGCTCGAACGCCAGGCCGCCCTTCCACGCCATGTGCGGCCTTATGTGACGATGCTCCACCCCAAGTATCCGGTCGTCGATTCGTCGATGGTCAAGCAGCAGCCGGGCGCCTTCCGGGATTTCCTTCCAGCGTTCCACTCCGCCATCATCGACAATCCGGTCGCGTCCGTCGGTGAGGCTCAGGGCAGGACCAAGATCGAAGTGCCCTTGACGACACTCGTATCGCTCATTGAAGCGGCTCCTTCGTCATCGCCAAGGCCGAGTATCGGAGATGACGTTCGTAGGGTGTTCATGGCGAAGCTCGAGGCTGCCGGCAGCACGGACGACAAGATCGCCCTGTGCCGCAAAACGCTCAGCGACACCGCCCACCGCACGACGTTCGACAGTCTGGTCGCGATCGATTTTCTCGTGGCCACCCTCGGTGCCAAGGCACTCGATGAGCTCCTGCCACTTTTCAACCGGGACGACTGGCGGGTACGAGACCATGCCATCGCAAAGGCGACCGAGCTTGCTCGGATCGATGGCGGCAAGACCCTCGCGTCGCGGTTCGCCATGGCACAAGACGAAGCCATCAAGATAGGAATCTTGAGTGCCCTTGGTGCAAGCAACAGCAAAGCTGGCCTGGCCGTCGTGACCTCGGCGCTCGATCATGCCAGTGCGGCCGTTCGAGGAGCCGCGGCGGAGGCATCCGTGGCCATTGGCGGTGAGCAGGCACTCGATCCGGTCCTCGTCCATTTCAAGTCGGCATCCGCACCGGACGAACTTCGAGGCTGCGAGAAAGCACTGCTCGCCCTGCGAGTGTTCCCGTCGCTCACGCCGCGGATTCGCGACACGCTCATCGGCGAGATGCCGACGGCCGAGGGCAACCGCAAGGAGTCGATCCTCTGGCTGCTCGGCCAAATCGGGGACGCTCCGAGTCTGGCTGCCCTGGAACAGGCTGGGCAGACCAAGGTCGCGGCTGATTTCCGGTTGGTCGTGAACGCCCTTTCGTACTCTCCCGCGATCGAGGCCGACGCCGTGCTGCTCCGGCTGGCAAAAGCCGACAAGGCGAAGGCGGCGGTTGTGGCCGCCCAGTCGTCTCGGCGGATGGTGCTCGGGCCGAAGGGTTTTGGTGATCGTACGGACGATCAGCGAATCGCGTTCGCGGGCGGAATCCTCCAGCTCGCCGCCGACACCCGCCTCGTGACGTTCTTGGGCCGCATGGGATCGCCCCGCGCGATGCCGCTTTTGGTGAACGAACTTCGCAAGGGGTTCAAGCCCGCCGCTGAGAGCGTCGTCGCGAATGCGGAGGCGATGAAGAATCTTGCGCCGACCGATGCTGCGATCGTGGCCCAGGCACTTCGCGACGTGATGGAGTATCTCGAGGTGACCGTCCTCCGCGGTGGCCCGGAGGGCAAGGACTTTCGAGAGTATCCCGTGGCGAAGGCCCTTCAGGCTCGAGCTGGCCAGGCCCTTGTGAAGGTTCACAAGCCCGAGGCTGCGCCAATCCAAGGTTTTCAAGGCCTCGATATTGACCTGTGAGGCACGACGACTCCATGCCTGTCGAGCTTGCCGTCAGTGAGATCGGTGAGGGTCCGCCGCTTGTCATTCTTCACGGCCTCTTTGGATCGAAGCGGAATTGGGCCACGGTGGCCCATCGACTCGCCGTCGGCCGTCGGGTGATCACGGTCGATCTCCGCAATCACGGCGAAAGCCCGTGGGATGATGCCCACGACTATCCCTTGATGGCTGCCGATGTCGCCCGCGTGATCGAGAAAACGGTCGGCGGCCCCGCGGCCGTCCTCGGCCACAGCATGGGCGGCAAGGTGGCGATGGTGCTCGCGCTCGAACACCCATATCTCGTCGAGCGACTCATCGTGGTCGATATCGCGCCTTGTCGATCGACGGCCACGCCGATCGAGTTTGTGCGGGCCATGCGAGCCGTTCGGCTCAAGGACTTCACGAACCGCCTTGACGTCAAAGACGCGCTGGCCGATGCCATACCCGACCCAACTGTCCGAGGATTCCTCGCGCTCAACCTCGTTCCCAGTCCCACGGGCCTGACGTGGACCGTCAACCTCGCCGCGATCGAAGACCATTTCGACACAATCCTCAGCTTCCCAGATGTCCCTCTCGAATCACGATTCACGAAGCCGACGCTTTTTCTGGTGGGCAGCCGATCGCCCTACGTGCAGCCGCACCACCATGCGGAGATCAAACAGCTCTTTCCCAACGCCGTCATCGAGGCCATCGAGGGGGCTGGGCATTGGGTCCACGCCGACGCTGCGGAGGCCTTCGTCGAGGCGGTGAGCCGCTTCCTCGGTGGCTAGCCCGCGTTGGCCCCACGGGTTCGCAAACCATTTCTTCATCCGATCCGTACAAGATTCTCACAGGTCCGGGCTGGACCGCGGCCGTAGGATTCGGTGCGAACGTGAACCCGAACGCTTCGGCTCCCACTTTGTGGCCAGAGAGGATTTTGCGATGAGCATGAACCGTGACGAGCTCTTGTCGCTCTGCGACCGTTTCGCTAGCCGCCGCCATGTTCTCACGGGGCGACTCAGCGTGGAGTTCATCGATCCTGCCGACGACCCGGCTCCCGAGATCCTCCGTAGCTTCCGTCAAGCGGAGATCTCCGAAAGTGAGAAGAATGCCCTCCTGTCACTCGTTCGGGCTGACGAGGAGGAACCCGGATTCTGCGACGAGATGGTCTGTGTCACCGATCCTTTTGCCGACGCCCAGGCCGCTGCCAGCGACGACGACATCGGCTGATGGTCGAGGCCGAGGATCCCCCGCCGACAGTCCCAGGCAGGGCTTTTCCACGGATACTCCGTGTCTCCACTTCCGGCAGCCGGGCCCCGTCGATTAGTGTCTGGGGTGTATGAGCCATCCGCGGGAGATCGTGATTACCGGTGTCGGCGTCGTCAGCCCAATTGGGATCGGCAGTGACGCCTTCTGGCAGGCGCTTGCCGCCGGGGAAAGCGGCATTCGTCCGGTCGATCTTTTCGACGCGAGTTCACTCCGTGTGCGGTTCGGTGGGCAGATCCCAAACTTTGACCCGAAGCAGTACGTACGACCGCGAAAAAGCCTGAAAGTCATGAGCCGGGAGATTCAGACCGGCTTCGCCGCCGCTGATCTCGCCCTCACCAACGCATCGATCGTTGCCGGAAGCGTCGAACCCGATCGCTTCGGTGTCGTCTTCGGAAACGACATGATCTACGCCGATCTCGAGGATCTCGAGCAGGCCTACCGTCGCTCGATCGCCAACGGGGAGTTCGACTTCCACCTCTGGTCGGAGGCGATCCACGAGGAACTTCACCCGCTCTGGCTCCTCAAGCACCTGCCCAACATGACGGCGTCGCATGTCGCGATTGCCCACGACGCACGCGGGCCCAACAACTCGATCGTCCTCGGCGACGTGTCGGGGCTGCTCGCCGTCGCCGAAGCGGCAAGCGTGATCGGTCGCGGCTGGGCCGACGTGATGCTTGCCGGCGGCACCGGCTCCCG
>JBGTGN010000132.1:0-3369 GCA_041746715.1 Pirellulales bacterium
GGCGCCGGGCGACGGACCGCCGCTCGCTACGGCACGAACGCCGGAGTCTACGCGGCTGCCGGCGTGGCAAGCATCGTCTTTGGCCCAGGCTCGATCGCCCAGGCCCACACGGCTGACGAGTGGATTGACCTCGGGCAGCTCGGTGCCGCCGCCGACATCCTCACCGACATCGTGACCGGCGGGCCGGTGTGACGGTCTCACCGACGCTGGTACAACTTGGCGTTTGAACACGGAACCCCACGACGACAGTACCCCAGGAGATGACCCACGCGATGGCAGGCAAGATCAAGGTAAAGGGCCCCGTGGTCGATCTCGATGGCGACGAAATGACACGGATCATTTGGCGGTTCATCAAGGACCGTCTCATCCTGCCCTACCTCGACATCGATCTCCGCGAGTTCGATCTCTCGATGGAGAACCGCGACGCCACCGGCGACCAGGTGACGATCGACGCGGCCAACGCGATCAAGGAATGCGGCGTCGGCGTGAAGTGTGCCACGATCACGCCCGACGAGGCCCGCGTCAAGGAGTTCAACCTCGCGAAGATGTGGAAGAGCCCCAACGGCACGATTCGCAACATCTTGGGCGGCGTGATCTTCCGCGAACCGATCATCATCTCGAATATCCCCAGGCTCGTGACGGGTTGGACGAAGCCGATCGTCGTGGGTCGTCATGCCTTCGGTGACCAGTACCGCGCCACGGATGTCCTCATTCCGGGCAAGGGAAAACTCATGCTCAGCTTCACGCCCGTTGATGGCTCGGCGCCGATGGAGCTCGAGGTCTACGACTTCCCGTCGCCTGGCGTGGCGATGGCCATGTACAACCTCGACGACTCGATTCGCGATTTTGCCCGCGCGAGTTTTCGCTATGGCCTCGCCCGCAACTATCCCGTCTACCTCTCGACGAAGAACACGATCCTGAAGGTCTACGACGGACGGTTCAAGGATCTCTTCCAAGAGGTCTTTGATGCCGAGTTCAAGGCCGACTTCGCCGCGAAGGGACTGACCTACGAGCACCGTCTTATCGACGACATGGTGGCCAGCGCCCTGAAGTGGGAGGGGGGCTATGTCTGGGCCTGTAAAAACTACGACGGCGATGTGCAAAGCGACATCGTCGCCCAAGGCTTTGGTTCACTGGGCCTCATGACGAGCGTTCTCATGACGCCCGATGGCAAGACCGTGGAAGCCGAAGCGGCCCATGGCACGGTCACGCGGCACTACCGCCAGCACCAGCAGGGGAAGCCCACATCGACCAACCCGATCGCCTCGATCTTCGCCTGGACCCGTGGCCTGGCCCACCGGGGCCGGCTCGACAGCACGCCTGACGTGACCCGGTTCGCGGACTCGCTGGAACAGGTCTGCATCGAATCGGTCGAGGCAGGCCAGATGACGAAAGACCTCGCGATGCTCATTGGGCCGGAGCAGCCGTGGCTCACGACGCAGGAGTTTCTCGCCGCGATCGACGTTCGACTCGCCGCCGCGGTGTAAGCCACGCTCTCGCGTGGCACGGGCAACCCCGAGCCGGAACCCGTTTTGAAGGAATGTGCATGCGGGATGCTTGCCCGAGTGCATGACGCCGTTCCACAATGCCGCCCATGATGACGCTCGTGCCACCGCTGTTTGCCGCTGCCGAAGTGGCGACGGCTGTCGTAGTGGAAAAGCCGATGCTGCCCATGCTGGTGCTGGGTGGGATTATGGTGCTCACGTACGTCGCCATCGCCTTTGATTGGCTCCACAAAAGCCTGGCGGCGATGGTCGGGGCGATTACGGCCGTTGCGGCGGCGCTCGTGCTCGGCGTGTTCAAGAACGAGGCGGGACATTCAGCCTACGACCGGGCGGTTCATGACATCATCGGCCACGACATCGGCGTGATCGGTGTCATTGTCGGCACGTCCGTTCTCGTGGAAGTGGCCGGCCGGTCGGGGCTTTTTCATTTTCTGGCCGTCAAGATCGTGAAGGCGACCAAAGGCGATGCTGTCAGGCTCCTTGTGGCGATCGCCGGGGCCACGATGCTCTTCGTGACGTTTCTCAGTATCGCGCCGGGGAGCATGATCGTGGCGTCCCTCGCGCTCGTCGTGACACACGAGCTCAAGCTCGACGCGCGGCCCTACATGATGGCCGTGGGTCTCTGTGCCAACTCCGCGGCACTCATGACGTTTGCCTCCGGCATCTGCACGATCATGCTGGCGACGGCAGGGAATCTGCCGTATTCCCATTTCTTCTTCGTCTCCACGCCGATGGCCTTCATCTCGGCCGTCATCGCCGTGGGCTGGATTTGGTGGTGCTACCGGAGCGTGCTCGTCAACGCGGCGAGTGAGTCAGATCGGGTTGCTCAGGTAAACGCGTTCGACGAATGGGCGCTCGTCAAGGACCGGCGACTCTTCTATCGCAGTGCCGTCATTCTCGGTGGCACGATTCTGGGCTTTGCATCCGCCCAGCGGCTCGGGATCGGCACCGATTTCGTCGCGTTTTGCGGAGGGACCGCGGCGCTCCTCTTCTCGGGCATTCACCCCGACGAAGCGATTAAGAAGGTCAACTGGTCGCTCATCCTCTTTTTCGTAGGGCTCTTTGTCATCATCGGCGCGGTGCAGGAGACCGGCCTTCTCGATCTCGCAGCGAGGCAAATGCTCGAGCTTGCGGGAGGTGACCCGATCAAGACGATGCTGCTCATTGCAGCGTTCGTGCTCGCGCTCTCCGGCGTGCTCGACAATATTCCGGTGGCAGCCACGCTGATCCCGCTCGTGCGATCGCTCGAGGCCCAAGGGCTCGATCCGGTGCCGCTCTGGTGGACACTCGTGATCGCCGCCAACCTTGGGGGCAACTCGACACCGATCGGGAGCGTGAGCTCCGTGATCGCGCTCAACGGCCTGGAAAAAGAGCGTGGGGTGAAGGTGGGGTGGGGAGAGTTTTTTAAAGTGGGTGGCGGCGTGACGTTTCTCCAGTCGATCGTGGTGCTCGTGTATCTCTGGATTTTCGCCACGCTCGATCTCTTTCCCGGAGCAACAACGACCGCGGGAGGAACACCATGACGCGTGGCTCGCATCGCTCCTACGAGCCGTTTGAGCTTGCCGAGAACATGGAAGAGGATCTCGGCCTCTTTGAAGCCGCGACCCACGTGCATCATTTTGATGTGGAGCGACTGGTCGTGCGCACGGTGCTCGTGGCCACCGCCGCCGGCAGCACGCCCCTCGACTTCGCGGCTGGTGCCGCCCGCCGCTTGAACGCCGAGCTTGTCACCGACACCGTTGCCGCGACGGCAGAATCGATCCTCGCGGCGGCAGCCCGCACCGCCGCCGGTCTGGTCGTGGTGCCAGAGACCATCGGTATCGACACACTCGCCGGCTTGATCGCAGGCATGGCCAGCGGCACG
>JBGTGN010000133.1:0-5422 GCA_041746715.1 Pirellulales bacterium
GCCGCCTCTTCGGGCGGCGGCAGGAGCTTCGTTGCCAAGAGCTCGAGCCGAGGATCGGCCATCGTGCAGCCGTCCCAGGAGACAAGGATGAACTCCTCGCCCTGGAAGTTCTGCCGGAAGAACTTGTACGTCTGGGTCTCGGGATACTCAGGCGGGAGCCAGCCCTTCACGTCGTTGCGGTTGTTGCCCTTGGCCTTGATGGCCCCAACGACCACGAGGGGCAGAAGGAAAAGCAGCACCGCCAGAATCGGGACGCTGAACCGCTGAAAGAAGTTGGAAGGCTTGTTGGACATCGCGAGCGTCCGTGGACGAGCCCGGCGGAAACGCCGGAAATACAAGAAAACCGTACAGCCTTCCCGGAGGGCGGTCCATATCGGTCCAGCCCTCCGCGGTGAAACTTACGTTTCATCGGCCTACCGTAGCCCTTTTGCAGGGAGGAATCGGCCTTGGCGGCAGTTTTTCCTCCAGTCCCCCAGCCCGCCCTGCCGGCCAGAAGCACCCATTCGTGCTTACGTTCCAGAAAGTTCGTTCGCCCGAAACCCTGCTGCGCGGTGGCTGCCGTCACAAAACGGTTTTGTTGCCGACGCGCCGCACCGGCACAGGGCCACCGGCCGCTTGCCTCCAGGGGGGGCGAATTCGTTCCCTTCCTGATCGATCACCCGCACAACGGGCGCTCCCTCGCCCTCGTGGAGTTCGATGACAAGCGGGCCATTCTCACGACAGCGGATCGTGACGACGCCTGGAATCGCCCAGCGGGATGCCCCGGCTCGTTCGCCAGAATCCGACGAGTTTGCGGCCTGATCGCTCACGGCTTCCGCTCGCTCTCCGCTGCGGCACCCTGCTTGGCATTTCGATCCACGATGCGAAGCGCGAGGCTTCGGAGTTCGCGGCCACCCTGCTTGTCGGCCTTCTTCTTGCGGGGCGCAGCGCCGCGGGGCACGAGGCCTGCCTCTTCAAGTGTGATGAGAAACGCATCGATCGCTAGCTGGTCCCCAATGAGCTCAAGGCGATCGGGCTCCCGTGTGACCTCGAGGCCGCTCGCAGCTACAAGATGGTCGAGGGCTCGCCGTTCCGATGGCCGGCCAACCGTGATCACAACAACGCCAGCCGGCAACGCAGCAGCACGCCGAAGGGATGGCTGTTCCGCCCGCTCCGCAAGCCCGTTCTCCTGCCGAAGGGCATCCACACCAGCGCGACTGCGCTTCCCGACGGAGGCTCCGGCTAGGTCCCTCGCTGGGGCCTCGGTCGCCGGGACCGGCGGTACGAAAGAAGGCTCCGCAGGAGCTGGCGCGACAAACCGCGGCTCCTCGATGTCGGCGAGAAGCGGTGCGGCCGGTGATGGCGGGGCTCCTGCTGCCTGCGGCGGGATGCCCTCGGATTCCTTCATCCGGTACTGCCGGCCGCGCCCAATCGATTCATCGCCAGGCTTGGCCATATCGTAAGACTTCGCAAGCGATTCTGCCGGGGCGTCGAGTGTCTTCAATTCGTCAGCGTCTCGTTCGGCATCGAATCCGCCCCCGCCGCGACGTGCGTCTGCGAACTGACCTGCCCCAGGTTCCCGCTCAACCCCGAGAGCGGTGTCGATGGAAGACTCGTCTTTGAGAGCCGCCAGTTCCTCGCCGGCTTTCCCCTTTGCCGCGGCGAGGCCCCGATTCTCGCCTCTGGAAGAGAACGTCGTTTCGCCCTCCCTGCCCTTCTTCGTATCGGCTTCCATTCGCGGCGCCGGCGCGATGGCAACTTCCCGGCCGTCCTCGCGAGGCAAGTTGATCACCACCGTCGCAAGGATGCCAGCAGCAAGGGCCCCGACCATCGCCATCCACGGCATGCGGCGCTGATGTGCGGTGCTGCCGGAGGTTTCGCCTGCCAGAGCGACCGCCCTCATCCCCTCTCCCTCTGGGAGAGGCAACGAGCTCGTGGGTCGCGCTGACGCGATCGCCGCCATGATGGAATCGCTCAGGCCCACCGGCACGCTGTCGGTAGGCATTTCCCGAAGCGCCCCGCGGATCATTCGCAAATCGGCGACCAGCGCGACAAGCTCGGGCGATCTCTGCACGGCCTTCTCAACGCCGGCCGCGTCTGCCGGCGCAAGCCTCCCGTCGAGCCACTCGCTGATGCGAGGATCGTCGGCGGCAAGCGGCGGATGGCTCGGGGTATGCGGGTCGGTCATGGGAGCGAATGCGTTGAAGTCGTCAGGTTTCGGTAAGGAGTGATCGGAGCTCAAGGCGACCACGGTGGAGTCGGCTCCGGACCGTGCCGATCGGTATGTCGAGCGCCGCTGCAATCTCCTCGTAACTGGCATCGTTCATGTCGGCGAGCACGATCACCTCGCGATAGCGGTCGTCGAGCTGATCGAGCGCCGTCGTGAGCCGTCTCGCGAGATCGGCGTGCTCGAGGCCGGCCGATACCGATGGCATCCTGGCGGCCGGTTCGGCCATGAGTCGCGAGCCATCGGCAGCGACGGCGTCGAGCGACCGCACAGGCCGACGACGACGGCCTGCCGACCTCGCATGATTGAGCGCTATTGTGTGGAGCCATGTCGAGAATCGGCATTCGTGCCGAAACGATCCGAGGTGACGGTAGGCCGAGAGAAACGTCTCCTGCGCGAGGTCGAGCGCCTGCTCCGGGCAGCCGCAGAGCTGCCGAAGGAATGCGACCACCCGCCCTTGATATCGCTCGATGAGCACACGAAAGGCGTCGGCGTCGCCAGCCGCAGCGCGGACTACGATCGCCCCTTCGTCGGTCAACGCGTTATCAGGTTGAGTCGTCTGCACGGCCACGAGCCGTTTCCTTGACAGGCCTTGGATGCCGAGGGCGTTTACAAAGTTCCCGCTCGGCACCGAGCGGCCAATGTCGCCCGGCGGCCGCGTGTGGTCAAAGCCGTGCCATTTGAGCCGGGGCCTGGCGACCGATCCACCACCAGAGGGCGGCGGCCAGGGCGAGGAGCACCAGTGACACGAGCTGCGAGATGGAAAATGGCGTACCGAGCGCCGGGGGCTCGTCGACGCGGATTGCTTCGAGGAGCATTCGCGAAATCGGGTGGAGCGTGAGCACGAGGGCAAACACCTCGCCTGGGCGGCGGGCAAGCGGGGTCCATACGACGGCGAGCAGCGCGAGGAGGGCGGCGTCGATCGCAGCGTAGAGCTGGGCCGGATGGACCGGCACGCTGGGGAGACCCACCCCCGGGTGTATCCCAACTCCTGGGGCCCCGACCGCCGCGGGAAACTTGATCGCCACTTCGGTATCGGCCGGGAACGACACGGCCCACGGCAGATCACACGGTCCACCGTAGCAGCATCCATTCAGGAAACAGCCGACGCGGCCGATGGCCAGGCCCACGAGCATCCCCGGGGCGATGACGTCGGCGAGCGTGAGGATGTCGAGCCCGCGACGGCGTGCAAATCGCCACGCGGCGATGGCCGCGGTGGGGAGCGACCCAAACACCACGAGCCCACCGCCCGCGATGTTCACGACATCCATGAGGGATTGGGCAAGCGGTTTTCCCGCAACGAAAAACCGGTCGTGATACTGGATCACATAGAAGAGCCTTGCCCCAACGATCCCCCAGATAAAAACCTGCGTGGCGAGTGAGAGAATCGTGTCGGCCGCGATGCCGACACGCCGGCCCCGCACGATCGAAAGCCATGTGCCCGAGACGGCGGCCGCCAAGAGCATGACGCCGTAGCCGCGAATAGGGATGCCGGCTTCCGTCGCGATCATGGGCAGCACGACGCCGAAGATCACAAGCAATGCGACCACCGGCATCCCAAGCTGCAGCACTGCGGTCTGCATCCCCTGACGCATGCCCACGAACGCAAACCAGCCAAGGCCGATGACAAGCCACGCGAGGGTAAGCAGGCCAAGCGGCCCAAACAGCGAAAGGCTTCCGTCGCCCAGGGGCACCGACGTCGGCACATGAAAAAGGATCGAACGCATACGTCTCAACCCTTCGGCTTTCGGCTTTCCGCTTTCGACTTTTCTTCCCGGGATGGTAGCAGCCGGTTGTCGATGAGCCGCGTGCTTCCCAGTCGGCCGGCGACGAGGGCTACCGCGGGCTGCTCCGCAATGACAGGCCACAGGGATTCCGCATCCGCGATCACCGCGTAGTCGATCGCGATGCTGTGCCGCTCGAGCCACTCCCGCATCGCCGCTTCGATGGATGCCACGGTGGCCCCCTCGCTCCACAATTCCGCGGCCTTCGCGAGACTCTGCGAGAGCGCGACGGCGCGGAGCCGCTCGTCGGACGTGAGATAGGCGTTGCGGGAGCTCATGGCGAGGCCGTCGGGCTCGCGGACCGTCGGGCAGACGACGACATCGATCGGCGTGCCAAGATCGCGGACCATGCGCTTGACCACGAGCGTCTGCTGCCAGTCCTTGGCGCCGAAGTAGGCCCGGTCAGCGGGCACCGCGAGAAACAGCCGGCAGACGATTGTGGCCACGCCCGAAAAATGCCCCGGGCGAATATCACCCTCGTAGCCACATCCCGGCCCATTGACAACGATCCGCGTGGCAGCGCCGATTGGATACATCGCCTCCACGCTTGGCGTGAAGACCCAGCGGACGCCGTGGTCACGCAGTGCCGCGAGATCAGCCTCGAGCCGCCGGGGATACCGCTCAAAATCCTCGCCCGGCCCAAACTGCGTCGGATTCACGAAGATCGACACAACCACGTCGTCACACTCTGCGGCAGCCCGCTCGACGAGCGCAAGGTGGCCTGCGTGGAGCGCCCCCATCGTGGGCACGAATCCAATGCGGCGGGCCGCAGTACGGGCGGCTCGCACGACGTCGCGCATCGCGACGGGATCAGCGACAAGCTCTGCCACCGGCGCCGAGGCATGCCCCGAAGCCGCCATCAAAGCATCGCCTCGACGGCGGCCGTGGCGTCGGCCGTCGCGGCAGCCAGGTCGTCGGCCTCGATCGCGATCACTGCCTTCGGCGCCCGTGGGCAGCGGTCGGAAGGGCAGCGAAGCCTTCGCTCGAGCCGCTCCTGAAGTTCGAGAAGCGCGTCGGCCTGACTATCGATATCTGCGCCCATCACGGCTGTTGCGGTGGGAAGATCAGCGAATACGTCGCTATGCCGGCCCGCATGTCGGCTGCGAAACGCGAGGCGCTCCCGAAGCTCATCCTTGCCAACCTTGAGGAGGATGGCGACATGCGGCGCCACGGCCGCACTGGCAATCGGCTCAAACGCATTCTGGAAGCGTGGCCACTGGTGATTTGAAAGACAGGCCGAGGCAGCGACCGGTATCGCATCGATCCAATAGTCGGTCACTGTGCCATGGGGATCGTCATGCCATTGGTCGGCAGCGAGCGGACGTTGCCATGCGTCGGCCACAGCGAGCCACCGGGGCACCGTATCGGTCATCGTGTTGCCCGAGTCGCCACCGGTCTCGGCCAGCGGCAGCGGCGCGGCAGCCCGCACGAG
>JBGTGN010000134.1:0-36743 GCA_041746715.1 Pirellulales bacterium
GCCAGCGCCAACCCCGCGAGCGCGGGCCAGCGGCCCACCGTGCGGCCTTCGCTCCTCCTGATGTCGGCGAGCGCCGCAACGGCCAGCGTGATCGCCAGCATCGGGAGCATGGCCGCAAACGGCGTGATGAGCACGAGCGAGGAAACACAGCCGGCTGCCAGGGCAACAACGGCCATCCGGCTCACCGGGCGGTAGTCCTGGGGAGCATCACATCCTGGTGCTGCGGCCATTGTTGATGCCGATCCGAGACGTTCCGAAGAAAAATGGGTCAAAACTCGTTGACCAGGAGCGACTTCTGCTCCTCCAGGAGCTTCCGACGGGTGGCGTATCGCTCGATGAAGTCCTCGTTGGGGTCAAAGGCATGCTTCTCACTGCCAAATGGCCCGTAGGTCGAGGCGCCCCGCATCCATGAGAGCCACCATCGGTCGGGCGCGAGGCCAAAGAAGAGTCGCGTCTCAGGGGTTGGCTGGACAAAGTTGCGAGGCACAAAGGCGGTGTGAAGGGTCGCCGCCGTGAAGCAGGTCATGATCCAGGCCGCGATGGCCGCGATCATCGGGCCGGCAACGAGCTCAACTGGTTTTCGGAACCGGACCCGGTTTCGCGAGAGTCTGTCCGTGGTTTCACGAAGCACGAGGAGGATCAAGCAGAACAAACCCTGAATGGCTATGAAGTCGAGCATGAAGGTGTAGCTCTTGAACTTCGGCTCGACCCATTGCACAAGCGGGCCGTACCAGGCCGTTGCCAGGGTCGCGGCGAGGAGGATATTGAGGAGCATGATGAGCCCACTCCAGGGCCCCTCCCGCCAGATGGCAAAAGCTACCGCGATAAACACGCCGAGCAGAATGAAGGAAATCATGGCGACTTTCTCTGCGTGGGAGGTGGGCCTTTTGGCGGGCCCTTCGGCGGCGCTGTGGGCGGGGGTGCCTTGCGTGAGGCACTGGGCTTCTTGGGCGTTGCAGCAGGGGGAGCCGTCGGAGTCGCCGACTTGGCCGAGAGTGCCCGCTGCACCTCATCAAGAGACGTCAAACCCGATACCACAACATCAACCGCGGCATCCTTGAGCTGACGCATGCCATCGGCGATGGCAGCCTTGCGAATCTCCTCCGGCTTTGCCGCAGCAGCGATCGCTTTGCGGAGGTTCACACCACTGGCAAGCTCAAAGATGCCAATGCGGCCCATGTAGCTGGAACCGCAGCAGAGTCGGCAGCCCCCTGGCGACGCCCCACGGATATGCGGAAGCTCTTCGGTCGTTTTTTTCAGCCGCGCGAGCAACTGGGGCGGCGGAGCCACATTCTCCCGGCACTTTGGACAGAGTCGTCGCACGAGCCGCTGTGAGAGAGAACCCAACAGCACGCTCCCAAACGCCTGCGGGGTCACACCACAGCCGAGCACGCGGGCCACGGCCTCGGTGGCGTCGGCTGCCTTGAGGCTCATGATGACCAGACGGCCTTCGCCAGCCAACCGCACGAGCTCGGTCACGAGCCCTTTGTCACGAACATCCCGCGTCACGATCGCCCGGGGATACTCCCGCATCGCCTCGGCCAGGGCCGCGACCGGTGTCACCCCCGTGCGAGCGTCGAACCGAACCGGCTTCACATTCTGGATTTCACGCGGCGGGTCAGCGGCATCCTCGATCGAGACAAAGTCACGAAGCAGCCGGTCCGCCGCCTCCACGGCCATGTCAAACGTGGTGGAGAGCCCGCCACCACTGGGGGACGAAAGCAGGAGCACCCCACGATCGGACCCGAGGAGATTGGTGAGTTGCTCGGCGACCGAAGCATCCATGCCGAGATCAGCGAGCTGCCGGAAGGTGACCGCCGGTGCCTCGATCGTGATCGTGAGCTGCTCAATGGTGGACGACCGCTTCACGCTGAGGCGAGCATTTCGCGGCTTGCCATCGATCATCATCCGGAATGGACCGCCACCTCCCGGTGCCGTGGCCTCGAGGCCAACGAGGGTCTTAAGGGCTTCGCCCATGCTTGCGCCAATGGCCCGGCTTGAGCCCGGTGCCTCGATCCAAGACTCCGTATGCTTCCGGCTCCGTGGCGGTTTCCGTACCCGCGGCTTGCTCCACACGCCGTCAACCTCCTGCCGAAGGGTTGTCTCCTCACCCGTTTCGATGACGAGCGTCGTGGCACGTGCCACGATCGCGGCCAGCAGGAGCTTGCGAGCCTCTTCGAGCCCTGGCATGGCGGCGGCAGCCTCGGCGCGGGCCTCATTTTCAGCAGCGTCTGTTCCTCCCGTGGCGGTGAGTTTCACGTCAGGGAGCACTTCGGCTTCATCCATTGGCTCGCCAATATCGATTCCAAACTGCATGAACACGCCCGCCACGAGCCGTCGGCCATGGCCAAAGGTGAGAATCCGTTCGTTCTCCGCGACCTTCGGGTTGCGGTGCGACGCGTAGATTCCGATCGGCACGAGCCATGCGAGCACCATGATTCCGATGCCTACGGCAGACCAGGGAATCCACCACGCCAGCACCGCGGCAATCGGCAGCGGAAGCCCGCAAACGGTGCCCCAGAAAGCCGGCGTGATCCCTCGCTTCGTGGCGTCACGGCCGATCCAGTCTCCCGTGGTCGTCCAGGCCAGGATGACGAGCCACCAGAACACCAGCGGGATGATCACTAGGCCACCACCCGTGCCACGCCAGATTTCTGGCAGTGGCGCAACCTTCTCAGGCCATTCGCCGGCCTTCGGTTCCGGTACGGCTTCACCCGCCTCATCCGTTGCCACCACACCGGCCGGGGCCTCATCAGCCGCGATCACGGCTCCCGATCCCGCGGAGAGCGCGACCAAGGCGATCAGCGTGGAGCGCGCGACCAAGGCAGCCGGGAAAACGCGTCGAAGCAATCGCATCACGAGACTCCGATGCCCTTGAGGGCCATCATCAATGCCTCACGGTTCGGCGCGATCTCCATGGCATCATGGCGATCGATGAGCCCCTGGTCGATGAGGTTTTTGAGGCTTTGCGTGAAGTCCTGCATGCCGTCACGGTGGGATTTGCGGATGTGATCGGGAAGGGTTGAATCTTGTCCTTCGAGGATGAGCTTCCGCACCATCACGTCGAAAAACATGATCTCGACGACTGGTACGCGGGCGAGCCCACGTCGCTCTCCCTCGGGCCCTCGCGCCTTGATGAGTTTCTGCCCGACGATGCCTTTCATGTTGTTGGCCATCGCGCTTCGCAGGGCTCCATGCATCTCCTCGGGAAAGAGGTCGAGGATACGGCCAATCGTGGTGGCGGCACTCGCGGCATGGATGGTGCCAAAGACCAGGTGGCCCGTTTCGGCGGCGTGGATCGCCGTCATGAAGGTCTCTTCGTCTCGCATTTCACCGACGAGGATGATGTCGGGGTCTTCGCGAACCGCATGCTTCATGCCAATCGCGAAGTCCTTGACGTCCTGGCCGATCTCCCGCTGGTTGATGAGGCACTTCTCCTCGGTGAACACAAACTCGATCGGGTCTTCGAGCGTGAGGATGTGCTTCCGGTAGTTGCGGTTGATGAAGTTGAGCATCGACGCGATCGTGGTGCTCTTGCCGGAGCCGGTCACGCCGGCAAGCAGCACGAGCCCTTGGTCGTATTGGCAAAGCCGCTCGATCGACGACGGGAGGCAGAGCCCTTCAAAGTCGGGAATCGAGTTGTTGACCTTGCGGGCCACGAGGCCGAGCGAGCCCTGCTGGGTCAGGAGGTTGATGCGAAAACGCCAGGTGACACCGTCAACCCTGGCGATATGCGCGAAGTCGCAGCCGCCATCGGCATCGAAAATGCGCTGCCGCCGCTCGTCGAGCATCGGCAGGCAGAGCCGACGCATCTGTTCATCGTCGATCCGCGGGGCCTTGAGCGGCTGGAGGGATCCTTTGACGCGAACAATCGGAGGTTGGCCGACCTTCAGGTGAAGGTCGCTCCCGTCAAACTTGACGAGCGCCTCGAAGAGCCGGTCGATTTCCAGCTTGGGACGCACCGGAGAGCCGTTGACGGAGTCTGATGAAGATGTCGTTTCGATCGTGGCCATGGAGCAAGCGTAAGCGGGGAAAGGGGAGGGTGAGGGATGAATCAGAGCGATGATGATGGCCGCACCGGAATACCCCGCCTGACGAAAAGTTCCTTCACCTCTCGAATCGTACACTGCCGGAAGTGGAAGATGCCAGCGGCGAGTACCGCATCCGCACCCCCCTGCTCGACGGCATCGGCGAGGTGCTCAGGCTTGCCGGCCCCACCGCTGGCCACCACCGGAATGCCGACGGCCTGGCTGACCGCGGCGGTGATCTCGAGGTCGTAGCCTTCCCGCGTGCCGTCGCGGTCCATGCACGTCAGCACGATCTCGCCTGCCCCGAGATTCTCGACCTCCTTGGCCCAGGCAACGGCCTCGAGGCCCGTGGGCACACGACCACCGTTGACAAACACCTCCCATACCTCGCGGCCGTCTCGCACGACCCGCTTGGGATCGATGTTCACGACCGTCGCGCAGCTCCCGAGCCGATCGGCGCACGCCGAGACGAGCTCCGGCGTGCGAACGGCCGCGGAGTTGATGCTCACCTTCTCGGCTCCCGCCTGCACGAGCCGGGCCGCGTCGTCGAGCGTGCGGATGCCCCCGCCAACCGTGAAGGGCATGAACACCGTCTCCGACACGCGACGCACGACGTCGAGCATGATGGCGCGGCCTTCGTGGCTGGCGGTGATGTCGAGGAAGACCAGCTCGTCGGCACCTTCCGCCTCATACCGCGCCGCCACCTCGACGGGATCGCCCGCATCGACCAAGTCGAGAAACTTTGTCCCTTTGACAACACGTCCTTTCTCGACATCAAGGCATGGAATGATTCGGGTCGCGAGCATCGGGAATTCAGTTCACCCGCCCTTCGTCGGGGCTCGAGGCCGTCGCGTACCGCCGTCGTGGGATGCGGCCCGCTAGGAACGCCTGACGGCCAGCGGTGCAGGCATCCCGCATGGCGATAGCCATCCGCATCGGGTCGCGGGCCTGGGCGATGGCAGTGTTCAAGAGAACGCCATCCACCCCGAGCTCCATCGCCTCGGCGACGTCGCTGGCGGTACCCACCCCGGCATCCACGATCACGGGGTAGTCTGGGTCGCCATCCTTGAGATACTCAAGACATATTCGCAAGGCATTGGCATTGAGAATGCCTTGGCCCGAACCGATCGGGCTGCCGGCCGGCATGACGCTCGCGGCCCCAAGATCCTTGAGACGGCGTGCCACAACAGCGTCGTCACTCGTGTAGACCAGCACGCGAAAACCGTCGGCCACGAGCCGCTCGGTGGCCTCAAGTGTGCCAACGGGGTCGGGCAGGAGCGTCTTGGTGTCGCCGAGCACCTCGAGCTTCACCCAGTCGGCCGCCGTGCTGCCCATGTCACGGAGCAACTCGCGGCCGAGCTTTGCCACCCGCACGGCGTCGTCGGCCGAGAAGCAGCCGGCCGTGTTGGGCAGGAGCGTGTACCTCGTCGGATCGAGGTGCTCAAGGATGTTTTCACCGGCCGCGTTGACGAGCCGTTCGCGACGCACCGCGACCGTGACACAGTCGGTGCCGGATGCGGCGAGGCAACGGGCCATCTCGGCGTAGGTCGCATACTTGCCCGTGCCGACGATCAGCCGGCTTGATAGGGTGACACCGCCCACGATGAGCGGCGAGTCGGCCCCTTGTGGAAGCGGTGGCTCGGCCATGATTGCCTGTTTGACGTTCATCCACCCCCCACGAACGTTACGATCTCGATCCGTTCGCCTCCCACGAGGCGGCATTCGGCGAATTGGCCGCGGGGGATCACCTCGCCATCGAGCTCCACCGCCACCGGGCGGCCTTCAAGCCCGGCCTCTTCGAGCACAGCCGCGAGCGTTGCGGGGTTTGGCAGCGGTCGAGCCTGTCCGTTCACGGTGATGGAGAGGAAGACCTCGGCTGATGGCCCTGTCACGGTGCCACCCCACCGCGTGGCCTCGCGACATCAAGCGGTTGGAGCTTGAGCACGGCAGCTCGCGCAGCCGGCTGTTGGTTCGTCCATGGGATGCCATACGCGACGCTCACGCCAGTCGAAGCATCGGTGACGTAGAGCACCGACTGCGCCAAACGATTGCCCATGGTTCCTGCGAATGACATGCGACCGGGCACCATAAGGAACCGTGGTGTCTTCACCTGGCCCGGCTTAAATCCGAGATCTTCGAGGATGTTATGGCGGTAGGCGGTGGCAAACTTGGCCGAGTTTTGGTTGAGCACGCCACCGGTCAGGTCACCGGTCTCGAAATCGAGGAGAAAAAAACCTTCGCTCACGCCATCCATCGACACGGTGCAGACGGCGAATGAGTTGTCCCCCATCGCTGCCGACATGGCTCGCGCGACCGGGAGGCCCACGATGGGATCACCACCTCCGGTGAGCATCCCGCCTGCCACGAACGCCGCCGCGATTGCCGCGAGACTAACGGATGCCGTCGTGAATTTCGTCGTCATGGTTTCCATTCTCCGTGCATAGGGTGGGGGCTGTGGCCCATCGGGAAAGTCCTTCCGCATGGCATAGTGGACCCGATGAAGAGGCCGACGTACAGGCTACGACGCCTTGGCATGACCAGGAGTATAGTTTACGTGATCTCCGCCCCCCTTCGGCGCCCGCTGACCCTGAACCGAACAGAGCCGCCCGCGAACCTTTGCCATGAGTGACCACGAAGCGTGCGTGACGGCGAGCGACCTGATCGCGCTTTCCTCCGGCCGCTTGTCCACGGCAGATATGTCGCGTGTCACCTCGCATGTGGAGTGCTGCCCCCGATGCCAGGTGGCCCTCGAGAAAATTGCCGCCGCGCCGACGGTGGCCCACGAACGCGTCGATGTGGCGAAGCCTGAATTTCTCGGGCCGCCTCACGTGGAAGGGGATCTCGGCAGCATCGAGCACTACCGCGTGCTCGCGCTTCTTGGCGAAGGAGGTATGGGCGCTGTCTACAAGGGCCTCGATACGTTGCTGCAGAGGCCGGTGGCAATCAAAGTGATGAAGAACCTAACCATTCCCTTTGCCAAGGAACGGATGCTCCGCGAGGCTCAGACGACCGCGGGGCTTTCCAGCGAGCATGTTGCTGCCGTGTATCAGGTGGGAACCACCAACGGGCTCCCCTACCTGGCCATGGAGCTCTTGGAAGGCGAGCCCCTCGAAGACCGGCTCGCCAAGGGCAAGCCGCGCCTCGACGAAGTGCTTCGATGGAGCCGCGAGATCGCCGAAGGATTGGCTGCCGCGCATGCCAAGGGACTGATTCATCGCGATATCAAGCCCGCCAATATATGGCTGTCGCGAAATGGCAAAGTGAAGATCCTCGATTTCGGCTTGTCCCGTAGCGTCGATATCGACATGCGATTGACCCAGACGGGATTCGTCATGGGCACGCCGCACTACATGTCGCCCGAACAGGCCACCGACGGGCCCATGGATGCACGCAGTGATCTCTTCAGTCTCGGCTGCGTGATGTACCGCATGGCGACCGGGAAGCTCGCCTTTGCAGGGACAACCCTCCCCGCTGTCATGACGAAACTGGCCACGCTCGATCCTCCCCCGGTCACGGTTCACGAGCCCGGCGTTCCGCAGGAACTCAGCGACGTCATCGAGCGTTTGCTGTCGAAGCAGCCCGACGATCGCCCGGCTCGCGCGGCCGACGTGGCCGACCAGCTTCGCGGCATAGAACGGAACCTGCCTCTCTCCAGCCTGCCGTTGCCCAGTTCGGGACGACAGCCGCGCCGCAAGTCGGCATCTGTCGCAAGCGGCAGGCGATGGTATCCATGGCTCCTCGGCGGCGGGGCGATGGCGGCTCTGGCTCTGGCAGCGTGGAGTGTCGGGATTTTCATGCGCTCCGCGCCGAAACCTCCATCCACGGGCCACGCAGGGGCCGACCCGATCGACAAGGCTCTCGCGGAGCCTCGCGACCACCAGGGTGCTCCCCCGCCGGCCGACACGCCGCGCGATACGTGGGCGCCACCTGGCGGCTTGCCCGAACCTCCGAGCCCGCCGGCCTGGAACATCGATGTCACCAAGCTCGAGCAATACAAGAGCGAACTCGTTGGCAAGCCCGGCATGGTCTATGTGTCGGCGCTCGAGAAGGCGTCTGAGGACCTGTCTGCCCGTGGCCCACCTCCCGGAATTTTCACCTACCCCGTGGTAGCCGACAACGTCTACTCACCCCATGGCATCTTCCAGCATGGCCGCACGTCGTGGGTCAGTATCAGCTACCGGCTCGACGGAAAGTATGAGCGGTTCTGGTCGAAAGTCGCGCTCAACGACAGCGTGATGGAAGAATATTGCTCGCCGTTCTATTTCTATGTCTACGGCGACGGGAAGGAGTTGTGGCACTCACCGAAGATGTCGAAAACTGGTGTCATCAACGTCTGCGACATTTCGGTCAAGGGCGTGCAAGAATTGAAGTTGGGAATCTACTGTACGGGCAGCATCCGCGGCACGCATGCGGTGTGGATTGAGCCTTCGCTGTCCGAGGAATAGTTTCCGCAGTCGGAGCGGCCACGGTTTGCGTTTCGTGGCTTCTGACGCAACGATGACGGCACGCTTGGTTTCTCACCCTCTTGAATGAAGCGGTCGCTATGAATCTGTGTGGATATCTCGGCATCGATGTTGGCACCCAGGGACTCTCGGTCATCTTTGTGGACGAGGCCCTGCGGGTGCGTGGCACAGGCAACGGCTCGTATGAGATGGTGCCGGGGCTCGAGGAGGGGGCGTATGAACAGCGACCGGCCGACTGGGAGCGAGCCCTTGCGACTGCGATGACCGAGTTGCGGGTGAAGCTCACAGGCATCGGCTTCGAGCCTGACGTGCGGGCGATCGGCATCTCTGGACAGATGCACGGCGAAGTCCTCTGCGATGCCGACGGCGAGCCACTCGGGCCTGCGCGGCTCTGGTGCGATGCTCGAAACGAAGTCGAGGGGCATGAGCTCACCAGTGCCCTCGGTGTGAAGTGCCCCAAGCGGCTCACGGCATCGCGATGGCTCTGGACGACTCGCCATCGCCCCGACCTCGCCCGGAAGGCGGCCCACATAACGACACCCGGCGGATGGATCGCACGACGGCTCACCGGGCAGTGGACGCTCGGCATCGGTGACGCTTCCGGAATGTTTCCGATTGACCAGGCCACGCTCCACTACGACACGAAGCGACTGGCCGACGTTGATGCGATTATTGCACGCACCTCACCGGGCCTACGGGTGCCACCGCTTTGCGAGCTCCTGCCAGCGATTCGCCGAGCCGGCGAGGATGCAGGATCGCTTGATGCGCACGGGGCTGCGCTCCTCGGGATCCCGCAGGGCACGCCGGTGGCCGCGGCCGAAGGAGATCAGCCAGCGGCGCTGGCGGGCTCGCTCATTGCGAAGGCCGGCACCGTGTCGATGAGTTTTGGAACAAGCGTCGTGGCAAACTCCGTCGGGGATCGACCGTTCGAGGGCGTCGATCAGGCCGTGGATCATTTCTGCGCTGCCGACGGCAAGCCGATCAACATGGTGTTTCTCCGAAACGGCACGACACCCATGAATACGATCGTGTCGATGCTGGGCGCTGTGCTCCCTTCCGGCAGCGACCCCTTTGAAATGGTGATGCCGCTGGTGGTGGCTGCCGCCGATGACTGCGGCGGGCTCGTCGCGCTTCCATTCATGGACGACGAACCTGGCCTTGGAGTCTCCCGCGGCGGCACCGCCTGCCTCGTCGGCCTGTCAGACACCAGCGCGACCCCAGGCAGCGCTGCCAAGGCGATGCTCCTGGCCACGATTTTTGATCTCCGCATGGGGAGCGATGTGCTTGATGCCCAGGGCTATCCCCGCACGGAAATTGTTCTCACAGGCGGCCTCACAAAAACGCCCGCCTTGGGCCAGCTCGTAGCCGACGCCTTCTGCACACCGGTCGTGATCCTGGATGGTGCGGCGGAGGGCAGTGCCTTCGGCGCGGCGCTGCTGGCCGCGTATCGCGATCGTTGTCGAGACGGTGGCACAACCACATGGGAAGCGTTTGTGGCAGCGAACGTGATGCCCGCCGCCCACCGATTCACGCCCCGCGCCGACGCTGCCGCGACGCTCGATCGATCGTATGCCCGCCACCGCCGCCTTGTAGCGTTGCACGGCGAATTGGGAACTGCCGTCGGAGAATGAAGCACCGCTCGCTGTGACTCGGGGTTGCCGATGTCATGTCGCCGGACGCTTGCGACGGGCATCGTGCCCGTCGCTGCACTCGGAGAAAATCTCGCTTCGCCATCCTGGCTGCGCTCGATTTTCTACGCCGGCTCCATGACATCGGCAACCCCTCGCGTGCATCGTCGTTGTGTGCGCCCCGGTTGCTGCGGCGTACCACACCGCATGACGTACGAGCACGGGAGCCTGGATGTGCGACCGGCGGCCGGCGGGCCGCGAAGACCGCCGGGGCCATGGATGGCCCGCCGGTCGAAAAGATAGATGTGCGACCGGCGGCCGGAGGGCCGCGAAGACCGCCGGGGCCATGGATGGCCCGCCGGGCGTAGAGCATGGAGCTTCTATCGCACGGCCAGCATGCGTTCGAGCGCGGTGACCGCCCACTTCGCCGTCTCGTCGTCCACGCGGATGACGTTCACGGGCTTGCCTCGCTCGAGGTGTTCGAGGCTCCAGCAGAGATGCGCCAGATCGATGCGATACATCGTCGCGCACATGCAGACGGTGGGGGAGAGAAAGCGAATCGTCTGCTCGGGATGAGCCTGCTCGAGCCGCTTGACGAGATGGAGCTCCGTGCCGATGGCCCAGGTCGTGCCCGATGGGGCTTCTTCGACTTGCTTCAAAATAAAACTCGTCGAGCCCACGAGGTCGGCCATGTCAACGACCTCCATCGCGCACTCAGGGTGGACGAGAACTTTCACGCCCGGAAGATGCGTTCGCATCGCATCGACATGCTCTGGCCGAAACATCGCATGCACACTGCAATGGCCCTGCCAGAGGATCACGCGGGACCGCTCGAGCTGGTCTCGCGGATTGCCGCCGAGCGTTGGGTTGTGCGGATTCCAGAGGGCCATCTCCGAAAGCGGAATGCCCATGGCACGGGCGGTGTTGCGGCCGAGATGCTGATCCGGAAAAAAGAGCACGCGCCTTGTACGGGAAAACGACCAGTCGAGAACAGCCCGGGCATTGCTCGACGTGCAGACAATGCCGCCGTGACGTCCACAGAAGGCCTTGAGGCTTGCCGCGGAGTTGATGTAGGTGACAGGCGTGATGTCGGAGGTGTCCATCACGGTGCCGAGGTCGGCCCAGGCGTCTTCGACTTGGTCGATCGCGGCCATGTCGGCCATCGAGCAGCCAGCGGCCATGTCGGGGAGAACGACCGCTACTCGCCGGCCACCCCGGGCCGCCACCGCCTCGGGGCGATTGGCCAGGATGTCGGCGGTCTCGGCCATGAAGTGGACACCGCAGAAGACGATCGCCTCGCAGTCGGCCCGTTCGGCGGCGCCGCGGGAAAGCTGGTAGCTGTCGCCTGTCAGGTCGGCATGGGCGACGACGCCATCCTGCTGGTAGTGGTGGCCGAGGATCACCAGCCGTGGGCCCATTCGGCCGCGGACAGCCTCAATCCGCTCTTGAAGAAGCTCGTCGGAAAACTCCCGATAGGCGGCAAAGGGGCTCGCCAGGGGGAGTGAGGCAGTGGCAGCAGGTGACATGCCCTCAGTATAGATGCCCCGTGCGTGAGTCGCCGCGGACGTTATACTTTCGGCTTGCTGGCGGATTCTCTTCCCCCACGATTCACCGATTCACGAAGGATGGCACGCGCGACATGGCACGAAAGACCGTAAGCATCAAGGCAAAACGAGCCGAGGCCGACGCCGCCGCGGCACGTGAAACGACCACAAAGAAGTCCACCAAGAAGGCAGCCTCCGAAAAAACGGCCAAGGTGAAAAAGGAAAAGGTTGTCAAGGACCCCAAGGCCAAGAAACCGACCCGTCGGAAGGTCGTCAAGGTGGCCCGGATGAAGGCTTTCTGGGGCGTCTTCACCCAAGGATGGAAGCGGGTGGCGATGTTTGAATATGCCGACAAGAAGGCGGCCGACAAGAAGGCTGCGGAATTGGTTGCGTCTTCTCGCTCCCACCACATCGTGCAGCTCGTCAAGGAACCGATCACGGAGTGACGCTGCTCACTCGACAAGGAGCCCCCATGTCCCTCGTTCGCGGGA
Source organism: Pirellulales bacterium (assembly GCA_041746715.1). Classification (GTDB taxonomy): domain Bacteria; phylum Planctomycetota; class Planctomycetia; order Pirellulales; family UBA1268; genus QWPN01. The sequence continues at coordinate 12,155 of JBGTGN010000134.1, forward strand.
TGATCGTCACAGCCTGCATCCTTTCCCTCGCGGGCTGTTCTGGCGGCGATACGAAGACGAAGAAAAAGAAAGCCTCGGCCGACAAGGGGCCTGCTGCGGTATCGACCAACGGCGGGAAGACCGATGACGCTGACGCATCGGGTTTCTCGTCGCCTGCCGCAGCATCGCCTTCCGAAGACGCTCCTGCCCTACCGGCGATCGACGAAACCTCGGGGCTCACGCTCGACGGGAATCGCGTGCGGGCCTTCTCGCCGATCGGCTGGAAGCGGGCACCGCGATCACGGGACTATCTCGTTCGTTACGTCTCGGCCCCACAGGTGGCGTATCCGACGGTCTTGATCGTGGCCAGCGATCCGCCTGATGGCTTTGCCGAGGTCACGACCGGAAACCACAAGGATTTTGTCGCGGCCGTTGCGGCCCGTCTGTCGGAGGAATTCGGTGGGGAAGGAAACCCAAAACTCCTTCGTCCGGCGGCTCCGGTGACCGTTGGCCCGCACCCAGGCGTGAGCTGGGCGTCGCCGGCCGAGGGCAAACTCGACGCGATCCCGAAGAAGGTCGAGCGGGAATGTGTCGCTGTTGTCGTCAGCGGTCGGATGTACACCGTCGAGACATGGGCGCCCGTTGGCAAGCTCGACGAAAAAACGAAGGCCGCCGGGCTTGCCGTTGCTGAGGCCTTGGCCGTGCCGTCACTCGATCCCGTCGAGCCCGGATTTTCGACCGATTTCCAGGCCGCCCCCGCCGAGGACGCGAAGCCAGCCGAAGACGCCAAGCCGGCTGATGCCAGACCGAAGACCTGACGGGGATTTCGCGTGAGCATTTTTTACCAGGGGCTCTGCCAGTCACCCCAGGCTTCGAGGTAGCGGGCGAGGCCCGGGCTCTTGAGCGCGTGGGCCTCGATCCACGCACGGGCGGTGTCGATCAGCGTTTGCTCCCGCGCGAGATCGATATCACCGGCGACAACCCGGCTGCGCAAGAACACAAAATAGGTATCGAGAACGTCGCTTCGGCAGTAGTCGTGAATCTCGGCCTTGCGGCCTGCGTCCCAGAGGTCCTGAACCATGTGGCCAGCCACGTCCATCTTGCCTGGCTTCCCGATGAGATTGGCCGCGAGCGAGAGCCCCCCATTGAACCGGCTGGCACCCGAGTTGGTGAGCCACTCGTGAAGGTCAAAGTGGGCCGATGTGTTGAAGCGATATCGCGGCTGGTCGAAGTTGCGTGCGTCTTCGGCAAACCAGTCGGGAATGGCGATCCCGTAGCGGAAGGCACAAAGCTCGAGCAGCGGCATGTCGAAGCCGCGCCCATTGAAGCTCACCAGCCTCGGTCGGCGGTAGCGTCGCCAGCCCTCCCAGAATCGCCTGGCAATCTCGTGCGGCCGCGCCTCTTCCTCGTCGAGGGCCACGAGATCCTGAAGGGCGAGGTCGCTCCCCACCTTCGCGATGACCAGCGATACCGGCACCTGGTAGGTGTAGGGAATGAAGTCTTTGCCGGTTTCCGCCTGAAGCTCACCGCGATACCGGGCAATCGCCTTTTCTGGCGACAGCCCGTCGGCGGGATACTTGAGCCTCGAGACGAGCGTGCCGTCAGCCACGCTCTCGATATCAAAGACCAGAATGGCAGGGTCGCCTGTCGCCATGAGGTCACCGCCTTGCCATGGAATGAGCCAGTGGCAGCCAGGCTCCGTCGGCCTTGCTCGACGCGACCGCCTGCTCGATGAAATGCATCCCCTCGACGCCGTCGCGGATGTTGGGGTAGACGGTGTTCACCGTCTCGAATGGCTGACCCGTGATGGCAAGGGCCATCGCATCGAAGCCGGCACGGTAGACGTTGGCAAAGGCCTCGAAGAAGGCCTCGGGGTGGCCTGATGGAAGCCGGCAGGCGGCCCTGCCGGCCTCGTTGGTGAAGGGGGCATTTGGGTCTCGGGTGTAGATTTGGTGTGGCATGCCGTTGTGGCGGACGAGCATCTTGTTGGGCTCTTCCTGGTGCCACTCGAGGCTCCCAAGCGTGCCGTCGATCTGGATGCGAAGATCGTTCTCGCGGCCATGGCTGATCTGCGAGGCCGTGACGGTGCCGAGGCCGCCATTCTCATAGCGAATGACGGCGTGGCCGTAGTCGTCGAGGTGGCGATCCGGCACGAAAATTTTCAGGTTGGCCGAGATCGTCTGGGGCAAGAGGCCGGTCATGAAGCGGCCGAGGTTGTAGGCATGGGTGCCGATATCACCGAAGCATCCAGCGGCGCCGCTCTTCTTTGGGTCGGTTCGCCAGGCAGCCTGCTTCTGCCCTTCGCCTTCGAGTCGTGTTCGCAGCCAGCCCTGGATGTATTCGGCACGGATCGCCTGAATCTCGCCGAGCTCGCCCGAGAGGATCATTTCCCGTGCCTGCCGTACGAGTGGGTAGCCAGTGTAGTTGTGGGACACGATAAACACCTGCTTCGGCGCCGCGGCCACGAGCGCGGCCAGCTCTTCCGCCTCGGCGAGTGTGAGCGTGAGCGGCTTGTCGCACACAACATGGAAGCCGCCAGCCAGCGCGGCCTTTGCCACCGGAAAGTGCATGTGGTTCGGGGTGGCGATCGAGACGAAATCGATCCGCTCGCCCTCGGGGAGGGTTCGCTCGGTGTCGAACATCTCCTGATAAGACCCGTAGGCCCGGTTCAAGGGAACGTCGTAGTCGGCGGCACTTGCCTTCGATCGTTCTGCATTGCTCGAGAAGGCGCCAGCCACGAGTGCCGCCCGGTTGTCGAGGACGGCAGCGGTGACATGCACCCGGCCAATAAACGACCCCTGGCCGCCCCCCACGATCCCCATCCGAAGCTTCCTGCCGAGCTCGCCATTGGTCGCCATCGCTTGTCTCCCCTGTGCCTTGTTATCTGCCTTCCGTCTCGCGTTCTCGCGAGCCCGCCGCCGGGCTCGAAAGGGCCGCAGCGTAGCACACGCTCGAGCACGATGGCAGCGGCCGGGGGCGTCCGCGGTTGCCCGAGGCTGCTCGACACCCCTACCATGACGAGTCTGTTCCCGCACACTCCCTCCGACCCGCCGCACGCGGCGGCCTTTCATGGGCTTTCAGGATCGCGGCTATTACCGCTCGGCACCGGCCTCCGGTGGCATGGCTGACTGGTCGGCCGTGAACACGATCATTGCGCTGAATGTCGCGATTTGGCTCGCCAACTTCATTCTTGCCGGCGACCTCTTTCGAGAAGTCGTGTCGTTGCCGATCTCGCTCAACGACTTTTTTTCTCTGAAATCCGACCTCTTTCAGAAGCCGTGGCAGGCCTGGCAGTTGCTCACCTACGGCTTCTTGCACCAAGGGCCGAGTCTCAATCAACCCCATGAGCAGTACAGCATCTGGCACATCGTGTTTAACATGCTCACGCTCTGGTTTTTCGGTCGGCCCGTCGAGGGAGTCATTGGCAAGGCAGAGTTTTTTCGCTTCTATTGCGTGGCGATCGTCGTGGCGGGCCTCGCCTGGGTCGTGGGTGTGCATTTCACGCCTCGTGACCCCAGAACGTTGCCAGTCTTGATAGGCGCTTCGGGTGGCGTGATGGCCGTCGTCGCCGTCTTCATTTGGTACTTCCCGCGGGAGACCGTGCTCATCTACGGAGTATTGCCCGTGCCCGCCTGGGCCCTCGGCGTGCTTTTTCTCGTCCTTGATGTGGGTGGAACCGTTAATCAAAAGAGCAATGTCGCCCACATGGCGCACCTCGCCGGTGCCGCCTTCGGCGTGGTCTACGCGTGGCGGCGGATGGATTTCTCGGCGCTCACTGATTGGCCAGGGAAACTCCTCGCCAAGCTGCGCTCGCCACGGCTGCGCATCCTTCGCCCAGACGACGATCACCCCGCTGCCACAGGCGGCTCTGACGATAACGACATGCCGCTCGAACAGGAGATTGATCGTCTCCTCGAGAAGATCAGTCGCTCGGGCGAGGCAAGCCTCACGCCAGCTGAACGCGCGTCGCTCACCCGTGCGAGCCGCCGGCTCAAGGACCGAAAGAGCTAGGCTACTGCACGGCGGGCAGGGGGATGGCGGCGGTGCGAACAGCAGGGAGGGCCCGAGCCCGCAGCGAGTCGATCGAGGCCAGAAGCTCGGCATACTTGGCCTCGTCAGGCTGGCCGGCAGTCACCCCCTGGGCCATGCCGTCGGTATCGAGCAGGAGCACGTTTGGCTGATCGGGCACGATCCCAAACCCCTTTCGCATGGCGTCGTCATAGTCGAGCCACACCGGAAGATGGGGTGAGCCCTTTCGGATCTGCGAGCGCACAAAGCCGCGGAGCATCCTGGGCACTTCCGGTACACAGGCCACCGGAATCACATGGACGTTGGGCACCGGCACCCCTGCCGGCCACCCGGCGATGCCGATGACCGGCTGATTCGCCCGCTCGGCAGGATCGACGTCGGCGGCAGATGGGTGGTAGTGGGTGTGGAGCGTGCGGCCGAGTTCGACAGCAGCTTCGGCGCCGTAGCGACCGGCGTACACGAGCACGACCACATGGCCCCGCAGAGCCGCGGTCTCGCAGCGGTTCTGAAACTGATCCTCCATCGTGAGGTTCACTGCAAGCTCGTCGGCCGTCGAGGGCGTGCCCACGACCAGCAGAAGGGTCAGCGCGACAAGGAGCGAGAGAGTGACTTTCATGAACACACCTGGGGTTCGGTGGGCTGGATTCGAGGCGAGGGGGTACCGCGCGGGCCGATCCGACACAAGACGAGATTGGGCGAATGCCGCTCGGTCAGGCGGCCAGCCGGACTTCGTGCTCGGCAGAAGCAGCCTCGTCAGCGTCCGCGACATCCGTTGCCTCGTCCTGGGCATGGTAGGCAGGTCGCAGCCAGGCGAGGACTGCCGGCAAGACAATCAAGGAGGTAAACGTGCAGCAGGTCACGCCGAGAGTGAGAAGTCGGCCGAGGCTCTCGAGGCCTCGATGACTCGCCACCATAAGCGCCCCGAAACCGAGGATCGTGGTGAGGGCATCGACGAGCACGGAGTTGGCCGTGGAGGCACTCATCCGGTAGGGGCCCGGTCGCTCCAGGAAGTCGTGCATGACATGCACGCCGTAATCGACCGCAATCCCGAGCACGAGGGGAATGCCGATGAGGTTGGCCGGGTTGAGATCGAGCCCCACGAGCCCCATGAGGCCGAGCATCTGAACGACTCCAAGAATCAATGGAAGTACGGCCAAGAGTGAGTAGCGGATACTTCGGAAGTCGAACCAGAGCACGACCAGAATGACGGCGAGCGCGGAGAGGCCGGCCTGCTCGTAGCTCCGCTTCATTTCGAGCGAGGCCTCGTAGGCCTGAAGGGGATTGCCCGTGGCCCGTGGATCGACGCTGCGGACCTCGTGGACAAACCGTTCGAGCGAGTCGAAGTTCCAAATGTCTCCACGGCCGTAGATTTTGAGGAGATGACGCCCGCTCGAGCCCACGAACCGCTCCACGAGGCTCGGCGGCAAGTCGTCGAGCGCTGGCGGTGCGGGGTCGGATACCGCGACCAACGCATGGAGACGACTGAGCAGTTCGCCCGCTGATCGCTGCTGAAAGGCGGCGATGGCACGGTAGCACTCTTCGGGGCCTTTCGTACGGAGACTCTCTCTCGCACGTTCGAGATGCCAGGCTGTTCGCAGACCGCCAGGTCGCTTTGCCACTTCGGTTTGGGCCCAGGCGAGTGTTTCCCCGAGCGCCTCGAGGCGATCGACGGGAATTTCCGGGGGCCGCTCCGGAAGTCCAGCAAGCCGCTGCCCGATGCGTTCAATCGTGGGCCGTTTGAGCTCCTCATCGACCGGGAGGAGCGACGCGATTTCGTCCACGCGGTCCACACTCGAGAGTGCTACGAGCTGTGCCTTTCGCTCGAGCAACTGTTCACGGGAGTCGGCGATCGAGAGGGCGTACCAGACGCTTTGGTCACACTCCGAAAGCAGCCGCTTCTCAACCTCGACGCTTTCGAGGCCCTCGGCCTGAAGATTGAGAAGGTTGTGGTCGTAGTCGAGCTCGTGAAGGCCGCCGGCCAGCGCAAGCGAACAGGCAACCGCGGCGAGGGTGACGAATCGCGGATGCCGCATGAGAGGCGCGAGCCAGGAATGCACCGGCACCGGCTCAGGGATCCGGCGGCCGAGGAATCCGCGATCGACGATGGCTACGACGGCCGGCAGCACGAGCAGTTCGGCGGCGGCACACATGAGAATGCCACCCCCGGCAATCATCCCGAGCTCGGCAACGCCCACAAAGCTCGTGAGGGCCGCGGCGAAGAAGGCAACGCTCGTGGTAATCGCGCCTGTGAGGATGCCGGGGCCCACCGCGCCGCTGGTCGCGAGCAGCGCCTCATCGCAGCCAAGCCCGCGGCGACGGCACTCGAGGTATCGACCGATATAGTAGGTGCCGTAGTCGATTCCGACCCCGATCATCGTCACCGCGAAGGTGACACTGAGAATGTTGAGGTGGCCGACGCTGGCCGTGGCCCAGGCAAAGGCCCATGCCATGCCGATGATGAGCACGCCGTTGGCCATGAGGGCATGCCGAACACCGCCGAAGCCGGTCACGATGACCAGGATGACCGCGCCCAGAGACAGCACGCTGGCATAGATCATCGACTCCTGACTCGTTCGCATCTCGTCGTCTTCCATCACCGGCAGGCCGGTGAGGCCGATCGTGGTGCCAGGATGCCGCTGGCCGACCGAAGCAATGATCCGACGCAGTTCATCCGTGGCCTGGGAAGCACCGGCGAATCCTCCTCCCTGCTTGGCAAGCCGAAGCAGAACGAAGCCGAGCTTGCCGTCCTTGGCAAGAAGGTGTTCGCTCGAGAGATCGCGAAGGGTCGAGAGCGACTCTGGCATGCTTGGCCAGGGCGAGGAGTATTCCGGCGGCCGCCCCGGCTGCGGCGATGGTGCCTCGAGAGCCGCGAGCAGGCTTTCGCTGAATCGCTCGAGGGATGCGGTAGGCGGTTCACCGCTGGTGGAGTGATCCGTGGTGCCGGCCACCATCTGTCCAGCAAGGCCTGCCACCATCGTTCCCACCCGGAGTTGCGACCAACCGCCTTGGATGATCGGCTCGGTTTGCTCGATGAACGTATCGAGCGCGGTGAGATCGGCTGGAGAGAGGTAGTGGAGCCCCTTCGAGCGAATCTGCGAGAGATCGACCTCGTGGAGGACCGAACGGAAAAGATCCTTCTGGCCGTCAACCACCCGTGAGAGATCGCCGAGGACGTCGATCACCTGCGAACGGGATTCACCCTCGACGACGATCACCGCGTCGTCGTCTTCGCCAAACTCGCGGATGTAGTCGACCCAAAGCTTGTTGTAGTCGCTGTTTGGATTGATGAGATCCACCCGGCTTACCTTGTAGCCGAGGTTGTTCGCTGACCATGCCGCGGCGCCCGCGGCGGCCACGACGGCAGCGAGAAACACGAGCCATGGCTGTGCCAGGCAGATGCGGGTCCAGGCGACGAGGATGCCCGCAAGCAGAGAGGGGGCATGCCCTGGCGGGCCGCCAGGCGATGTGGAATTCGTGGTAGGCGAGCCGTGGATGGTGAGCATCGATTGCGGAAAAGGGGGCTGCGGAGCTGCGAGCGGTACGGTAGGAAACCGCAGCCCGTGGGCCAAGAGACGATCGACCGCGTTCCGTCACGAGCCGTGCTGAAAGCCATCCACGGCATTTTTCCATCCTCGATGCCCTCATGCACGGGGGCTCGCGGGAGCGCCAGGCATCCCCATCGTGGCAGGCCGGCCCATCTTCTTGTTTTTTTTCAGCGGTTTCGTTGCGTCGACGCTGGCGACGGCAAAGTGGAGCGTCTGGGTTGACTTCCCGAATCATGCCGAAAATTCATTGGGCATGGTGTGCCCCTGTCGCCGAACAACAAGTGGGGAGCGGCGCCGGGGCGGCCCGCTCACGGGGAGGCAGGACGAGGGGGGCTCTAGTATGACTGCGCGGATCGCTTGGGCGATTCTGTCGGGGATCGTCTGTGTTGGGATTGGCGCGGCGAATGCCGCTGATCAGACGACGACCCGTGGGATTTCAGCATCACTAGCCGATGCAGGTGCCGGTGGCCGTGACGCATGCCGGCGGGGCCTTGAGGCACTTCCAGCGGTTCGCATGACGGCGGAGGATCGCCGCATCATCGATCACTTCCATCGGGCGACCACGCTCTACAGGCGGCTCCCGGCCGAGACAATTCAGTGTGAGCCGGCGTTGCTCGAATTCGTGCTCACGAAGCCCGAGACCCTCGTTGATGTCTGGCGAGTTCTTGGCATCAGCCGAGTTTCGCTCGACCCCACGGCTCCTGGGTGCTGGCGGCTTGCCGATGGCTACGGGACCGAGGGAGCTGTCCGGCTCATGCACCACGAGTCCGGCCTGGATGGCAGTCTCTTGGTGTTCCACGGGAGCGGAGGCTATACGGGCCCGCTGGCGCCGAAGCGTCTCACGGGATCGTGCCTGGTCGTGGTCCGCTGTCAGTCGGTCGTCGTCGATGGCCGAGCGGCGCAGCGAATGGAGGTCGAGGCGTATCTTGACGTCGATGGGCTCGGGCTCGAGATCGTCACCCGCACGCTCCAACCACTGATCGCGCGGAGCGCCGCAGCGAATGTCCACGAGATATGTCTCTTCGTCAGTCAGTTTGCCGCTGCCGCCAGCCGCAACCCCGCAGGGATGGCCGTGCTGGCAGAAAAGTTGCCACAGACTGCTCCCGCCGACCGACGGATGCTCTGTGCGCTCGCGACGGGACGTCAAGTGCCATCGGCCGATCCCACCGCAGCCAGCGAGGTCACCGAAGAACTGGCTGCCCGGTGGATGACCGCCGACGATCTCGACGCCACGAGGCGGTAATCAGTAGCCGTTCCACGGACCGCGAACGGCGTTCACCCCAAACTGAACCGTGTCGCTTGGCTGGTTCGGCGTGGGCAGGAAGCCGCCGCCACCACCACCCAGAGCGCCTGGCCCTGGGTAGGGTCGGCGGAACTGGTGGTAGATCGGCGCCACACGGGAGCTTGGTACGCCCCAGGAATACTGGGTTTGAAACTCCGCGGTGGGCGGGACGACCAGTGCGATGGGCCGGCCCTCAGCGGGGTCGTACCAGGCGCTATGCCAACTCTTCCCCTGGCTGCGGAGGAAGTATCGCTTCTCGATCGTGTCGCACGGGTGGGGGTGGCCACCCATACCGTGGCCGCAATGGCCTGCACCACAATGGTTGCCGTGATGTCCCTTGCAGCCTCGGTGGCAGTGGCCATGCCCACACGCGTGGCCAGGGCAACACGCGGCTTGCTGGCAGCACTCTGCGCAGCCAGCTTGGGCATGCCGCCCGTGGCCTCCGGCAAGCACCGGGCTGGCGATGAGGCAGGCTGCCAGGCCAGTGATGGCGAGGACCGCGCGTGGAAAAATCTGAACCCGCTGCATCGTGTTTCTCCTCACCACCAGTAGCCGTGAACGGTCGTTCGCATGCCGGTCACACCCGCGGGGCGCACATACTTGCGGCGATGCTTATACAAGAACTCGTGCGGCATGAACGGAGGGTAGGTGTTCCATGTGTGGCCGACTCGCGGCGGCACGGGCCGGGGCGACACGTAGAGCTGTGCGCCCATCGCGGGATACGGGCCGACGGGCACCGGTGGCGTGTAAAAATTGTAGAAGACGTCGGGCGTCGGGCCCTCGACACCGCCGTCGATTGGTAGTGCGATGGCCGTCACTTCCCCAAGGCATCCCAGGGCAACGATCGCGACCAGAAGCGATCGACGGAAGGCAACGAGGCGTGGCATCAAACGTTCTCCCGCAACAGATTCCCCAATGTGGGAAACTTCGGCGGTATGGGGTTCATCGCATGACTGCGGTGTCCTGGCGCGGGCCGATCTACCCGACAGGTACACCTTGCCATGGCGGCCGCCATGAGCCTCCCTGGCGAGAGATGGAACAAGGTGTGCGAATGCCTCAAGGCTGTCGTAACCGGCAAACTTCGCCCCACTTGCCAAGTCGCGAGAAGACAATCAAAGTCAGGCTTTTCAACCCCTTCGCCGCGGGAACTTCATGGCCAGCGCCGCCACAGCAAAACGGGCACGTCCCACCAAGAAGAACAAGGCCGAGTCGGCCGTCGCCGATTTCGCGATGTCACCAGGGGCCGCCGACGCACCGCCGCCAGCCAAGCCCACGAAACGCCGCGCCACGGCGCAGGCCTTGGCGGCCGGCCAGCGGGATATTTCCGTCAGCGAGTTCTTCGCCAAAAACCGCCACCTGCTCGGCTTCGACTCACCCCGCAAGGCGCTCCTCACGAGCGTCAAGGAAGCGGTAGACAACTCCCTCGATGCCTGCGAGGAGGCGGGCATCCTTCCGGAGCTTTGGGTTCACATCGAGCAGGTTGGGGAAAGCGGCAGCCGGTATCGGATGGGGGTGCAGGACAACGGCCCCGGGATTGTCAGCAAGCAGATTCCGCTCATCTTCGGCAAGCTTTTGTATGGCTCGAAATTTCATCGGCTGCGGATGAGTCGTGGCCAGCAAGGCATCGGTATTTCAGCCGCTGGCATGTATGGCGTGCTGACCACCGGCAAGCCCGTAAAAATTATCTCGAAGATCGACAAGAAGCACCCCGCCCACTACTACGAGCTCCGGATCGACACAAAGACGAATCAGCCGGAGATCTTGAACGGCAAAGGCGAGGGCGTCGACATCCCAGCGGGCAAGGGGGGTGACGAGCTCATGAAGAAGCACTCGATCGAGTGGATCGCCGAGAACGACCGCGGTGAACCGATTGACCACGGCACCCGCGTCACGATCGAGATGGAGGCGAAGTTTCAGAGGGGCAAGGGAAGCATCGAGGAGTATCTCGAGCAGACGGTGATCGCGAATCCGCACGCCCGTATTCACTTTATCAGTCCCGACGGACAGGAGCGGATTCTCGAGCGAGCGAGCGAGGATCTCCCGCCCGAGCCCAAAGAGATTAAACCCCATCCATACGGGATCGAGCTGGGCCGGCTTGTGACGATGCTCCAGGAACATCCCAAGATCACGCTCTCGCAGTTTCTGACGCAGTCGTTCTCTCGCGTGTCGCACGGCACCGCCAAGAAACTCTGCGACACGGCAAAGCTCTCGACGCGAGTGACGGCCGGGAAACTCGGCCGCGGCGAGGCCGATGCCCTCTACAAAGCCATTCAAGACACAAAAATTCCGCCGCCAGCGACGGATTGTGTCGTCCCCATCGGGGAACAGCGGCTCCTGGCTGGGCTCCGACAGGTGGTGCCCGGCGAGTTCTTTACTGCGGCAACGCGGCCGCCGTCGGTGTATCGTGGAAACCCCTTCGTGATCGAGGCGGCGCTCGCCTTTGGTGGCGGTGTGGCGACTCAAAAAATCTCTCGCGAAGCCCTCGCCGAGCTTGCCAGCGAGAGCGATGCCCGGAGCCTCCGGCAGTTCTTGACGACGACGTTTGCCGGCGTGGGGGCCGAGGGCGCCGACAAGATTCTCACCGAGGCCCAGCTCGCGCCGCGGCAGTCGCCCTCAAAGCTCAAGAAGCAACAGCTCGATGCCCTCCATGAGGCGATGCAGCATGTGAGCGTCGAGGAAGGGCAGAGCATGTCGGTGCTGCGGTTTGCCAACCGCGTGCCCCTCCAGTTTCAGCCTTCCGCCTGCGCCGTGACACAGACAATCCTCTCGACCAACTGGCGGTCATACGGTCTGTCGCAGTCTCGGGGGAGCTTGCCGAGCGGACCGGTGACCATCATGGTGCATGTGGCGAGTGTGTGGGTGCCGTTTACGAGTGAATCGAAGGAGGCGATTGCCCACTACGCTGAGATTCAGAAAGAGATTCGCCTCGCGATCCAGGCCGTTGGCCGCAAACTCGGGATGTACCTCCGTCGCCGGCTCCGCGTGGCCCAGGAAGGCCAGCGTCGAAACATTTTCCTGCGGTACTTGGGCGAGGTCGCGAGTGCCGTGTCCCAGATCAACGGCGTCGATCAGAAGAAGCTCTACGAACAGCTTCTCGCCGTGGCCAAGAAGAAGACGGCCGAGGCCGACGTGAAGCTCGATGACCGCGGCAAGCCGATCGAAGAGGACGACGATCTCGACCTCGGCGAGAACTGCATCATCGTATCGCAGGAGGTTCCAGCCACGGCTGAGCCCTCGACGGAAACGGATGCTAAGAAGCCCAGACGGCGCCGCGCGAAACGATAACGCTACCTCACCGTTCAACTCGTAATCCCGGACAGCGAGGGGTGGCCTCGTTGGTGCCGCGGCTCAGGGTTGCCCGTGTCATGTCACCGGACGTTCGCTACGGGCATCCTGCCCTCCGCTCACTCGGAGAAAATCGAGCTTCGCCATCCGGGCTTCGCTCGATTTTCTACGCCGGCTCCATGACACGGGCAACCCTTCGCTGGAACCGGATTGTTTGCATGAGGACGCGAGCCCGGAGGAGCGCCGATGTTATTTCGGATGAAACTGACTACGGTTGCTTTGTTGGTCCTTGTTGTGGTGGGAGTGAAAACGGCCTTCGCCTACGACCCGCTTCGGGTGCCCGAAGCAGCCGCTGTCGAACCCGTTGATCTCGACGTGAAGGACACAAAGCGGGATCGCACGATTCCGATTCGTGTTTTTCTTCCGCCTGATGGCGGAAAGGCAGCACAGCCAGCGCCCGTCATTCTCTTCAGCCACGGGCTCGGGGGCTCACGCGAGATGGGCGCCTATCTCGGCACGCACTGGGCTGCCCGTGGCTATGCCACTGTGTATCTCCAGCACCCAGGCAGCGATTCATCGGTGTGGGAGGACGTGCCACGGGCACAACGAATGGCGGCGATGCGGAAGGCAGCCTCGGCGAAGAACCTGCTGCTTCGGGTCGAGGATGTCCCCGCCGTGCTCGATCAGCTCGAGGCATGGACGCAGGAGAAGGATCACCAGTTTGCGGGCCGGTTTGATCTGGCTCACGTGGGTATGTCAGGTCATTCATTTGGTGGAATGACGACCCAGGCCGTCGGCGGTCAGCGGATGCCGCTCGTTCGAGACCGGTATGTCGAGCCTCGCATCAAGGCCGCTGTCATCATGAGCCCAAGTTCGCCGATGGGACGCCGCGATCCCGGTGACGCTTTTGCCGAGGTCACAATTCCGTGGCTCCTCATGACGGGCACCAATGACGGATCCCTGATCGGGGGCCAAACGGTCGAGTCGCGGCTCGCCGTGTTTCCGGCGATTCCGAAGGGATTCGCCTACGAGCTTGTTCTCGACCGTGCAGAGCATTCGGCGTTCACGGACCGGCCGCTTCCAGGGGATCGCGAGGCCCGGAATCCCAACCACCACCGGGCGATCCTCGCAACATCGACGGCTTTTTGGGACGCGTTCCTGCGGGAAGACGCGGGGGCCCGTGGCTGGCTCGATGGTGATGGCCCGCGGAAGGTGCTCGAGGCAGGGGACCGCTGGCAGCGGAAGTAGGAGCGTTGCCTCGATAGGCGGAAGCGAGGGGCTGCCCGAGTCATGTCGCCGGACGTTCTCTGCGGGCATCCGGCCCGGCGATCAACTTCACGCCCGGCACCGACATCGTGTCGGTCCAGGCTTGGCGACCCTCCGGTCGCTGGACCTGGCCGGGCTTCCCGCCCGCCGGTCAACTCAAGATGCCGTTCACGACTTCGCCGTGCACGTCGGTGAGCCGGAAGTCGCGGCCTTGGTAGGGGAAGGTGAGCCGGAGGTGGTCGACTCCCATGAGATGCAGGATCGTGGCGTTGAGATCGTGGACGTGCACCTTTTGGTCGGGTGTCACGATGTTGTAGGAGTAGTCGTCGGTCTCGCCCCAGGTGAGGCCCCCCTTCACACCGGCGCCAGCCATGAGCATCGTGAAACACCGCGGGTGATGGTCGCGACCGTAGTTGGTTTCGGTGAGCGCGCCCTGGGAGTAGATCGTACGACCGAACTCGCCTCCCCACACGACGAGGGTTTCGTCGAGGAGCCCACGCTTGTCGAGATCGTCGAGAAGCGCGGCCGTCGCCTGATCGGTATCGTGGCATTGCCCGCGGATGGCATTCGGGAGGCCGCCGTGGTGATCCCAGCCCATGTGGAAGAGCTGAACGAACCGCACGCCTTGCTCGGAGAGCCGCCGGGCCAGGAGGCAGTTGAATGCGTAGCTACCGGGTCTCTTAATGTCGGGGCCGTAGGAGTCGAGGACGTGCTTCGGCTCGTCGGAAAAATCGACGATCTCCGGAACACTCGACTGCATGCGAAAGGCCATCTCGTACTGCGCCGTGCGGGCCGCGATCTCGGGATCACCGAGCAGATGGCTGCGACTGGCGTTGAGCGCCGCGATACGGTCGAGCGTCGAGCGGCGATGGTCCCGGGTGATTCCAGGCGGATCGGCCAAATAGAGGACAGGGTCGCCCGTGTTTCGAAACCGGACGCCCTGATGGACTGTCGGAAGAAACCCGGAACCCCAGAGTCGGTCGTACAGGGGCTGGTCGTCTTTCCGGCCCGAACCAAAGCTCGTGAGCACGATATAGGCCGGGAGGTCGGCGTTGTCGCTGCCCAGGCCGTAACTCAACCACGAGCCGATGCTTGGACGACCGGCAAGCTGGTGGCCCGTTTGGAAGAACGTGATGGCAGGATCGTGGTTGATCTGTTCGGTCACCATCGAACGGATCATGCACCAGCGGTCGGCATGGCGGGCCATGTTCGGCACGAGATCGCTGAACCACATGCCACTCTCGCCGTGCTGGGCAAACGTGAAGATCGACGGCGCGACGGGGAAGCTCTTTTGGCCGCTCGTCATCGTCGTGAGCCGCTGGCCCTGCCTGATGGACTCAGGCAGATCTTCACCCCGATGCTTTTCCATCTGGGGTTTGGGATCAAAGAGATCCATCTGCGAGGGCGCGCCCGATTGGAAGAGATAGATGATCCGCTTGGCCTTGGCAGGAAAGTTCGGGAATTTTCTGGCATCAACGCCCGCAGCCGTGGCCTCGGGCGGTGTCAAGAGGCTCGCGAGCGCGGTGGTGCCCAACGCCCCGGCGGTGCGACCGAGGAATACTCTGCGGTTCAGGGCATCTTGCACGCGAAGGATTTCATGGTGGTTCATCGTCGTGTCATTCCCGCATGACGAATTCGTCGAGGTTGAAAAGCACGTTTGCCGTCAGTGAGTAGGCGGCGACCTCCGGCGGCGAGGCTCCTTCTGGTGGCTTGACCAATCCGAAGCCGACGTACTTTTTTGCGGCCTCCGGGTCGGCCTCGAATGCCGCGAGATCCGCCGTGAACCCTGCGACGAGGGCGTCGAGTTCGGGCGGAGACGGCGTGCGACCGATCGCGAGCCGAAAGCCGTGGGTGATCCGCTTTGCTGGGGCATTCCCGCCATCGCTCATCATCCGTCGCGCAAGGCCATGGGCCGCCTCGATAAACGTCGTCTCGTTGAGGAGTGCCAGCGCCTGGAGCGGCGTGTTCGTTCGCGACCGTTTGACCTGGCAGGTTTCCCGATTCGGAGCATCGAAGATCATCATCGTCGGCGGGGCGGCCGTCCGCTTCCATACCGTGTACATGCTGCGGCGGTAGCGGCCAGGGCCGGTGTCGGGCTTGTAGCCGCGGAGGTCGCCATACTTGCTCGTTTCGTCCCAGACACCGTCGGGCATCCAGGGCCGCACACTGGGGCCCCCGACGGTAGGCACGAGCAGTCCCGCGGCCGCGAGTGCCTTGTCTCGAACGATCTCTGCCGGCAGGCGGATTCGCGGGGCACGTGTGAGAAGCCGGTTGTCTGGGTCGCGGGCAAGCTGCTCAGGCGTGACGGTGGCCGACTGCCGATAGACAGCGCTTGTCACGAGGAGCTTGACAAACGCCTTCATGTCCCAGGGGCGAGCGGGCTGGTCCCCGACTGGAGGCAGTGATGGGCCTTCCATGAATTCGGCTGCCATCCAATCAAGCAGGTCCGGATGACTCGGAAACTCGGCCTGGCTCCCGAGATTCTCGCTCGTCTTCACAAGTCCCGTGCCGAAGAACCGCTCCCACAACCGATTGACCTGCACGCGAGCGGTGAGCGGGTTGTCTCGCGAGACGGTCCATCTGGCGAGCGTGAGACGGTCCACTTTCGAGCCTTCGGGAGGTGCCGGCAGGAACGCAGGAAGGGCGGCTGTGACCTTCTCGCCAGGCTTGTCGTATTCGCCTCTGGTCAGCACAAAGGCGTCTTTCGGCGGGCCTTCCTTCATGACCATCGCGGAAGGGAGTGCGTTTCGGAAGTCGGCAAGGCTTTTCTTGGCCGCCTCACGAGCGGCTTCAGTCTGCTTGATCGGGCCATCCACATTCGCCCGATAGAACGCCTGGATCGCCTTCTTCTGTGGTGGCGTACGGGCATCGTGGGAAACCCCGAGTGCCGCTTTGACGTCGGGCGGAAAGTCGAGACCATCAACGCCGAGCAGCGCCGGCTCGGCTCCCGTGATGGTCAGACGGAACCGACCGATCGTGTGACCAGCAAACGCCTCTTGCCGAATCCGCACCACGAGTCGCGAATTCTCTTGCACGTTGATAGCTCGTTTGGGGAACACGACCAGATGCCGTGGCTGTCGCTTGTCGGGAAGATGCCCGTCGATCGCCCAGCCTTTCTTGGCCTGACCGAGCAACACGGCTGCCGCAGGCCAGTTCCGCTGCTCATAGTCGGCCTCGGCCCGCACGAGCTTCACCGGTATCCCATCGCCGCCGTCAGCAGGCTCGATCTCGACCTCGAGTTTGGTCACCACGATGTTGCCGTTGCCCGATCGTCCGAAGCCGCCGGAAGCCAGCGACGGATCGGGAAGCACTTCCAGTCGCAGCCCGCCGAAGGATTGGCCCGGGAGAAGGGCTTCAAACTCGTAGGTATCGCTGGGGGGCGCGGCGCCCTCGACGAACCATGTTCCATCCTCACTCCGCCGAAAGGTCGCACCGCCAGCGCTTCGCAGTTCGAGCGGCTCGAACGACTCCCATGTCTTGTCGGCACCGCCCAGGGCTGGGCCAAGCGTGGCTTCCCACTCGGCGACGAGTGAGTCGAGCGAACCGACTTCAGCGGTCACTGCAGATTCTGCATCGGCCGCGACCTTTTCGAGGCGGGCCAGTTCCTGCTGTTGCTTTGGGCTTGGAATGGAGTGAAGCGGATCGGAATTGCCGCCGGCTCGGTTCCGCGATCCCATGATCGTGCCGGTCTCGGGGACATTGTTGAAGATCGCAAAGAGCGAATAAAATTCTTTCTGCGAGATCGGGTCGTATTTGTGGTCATGGCACCGGGCACAGCCGACGGTCAGCCCGAGCCAGGTCTGCCCCGTCGTTTCCACGCGATCGATCACCGTCTCAACCCGCCACTCCTCGGCGATGATGCCACCTTCGCCATTGATTCGATGGTTGCGGTTGAACCCGGTGGCCACGATCTGATCGTGCGACGGGCTGTCGAGCATGTCGCCGGCGAGTTGATGGATTGTGAATTGATCGAAGGGCAAGTTGTCGTTGAAGGCTCCGATGAGCCAGTCTCGCCATGGCCAGTTTGAGCGGCTCGAGTCGGTCTGGTAGCCATGGCTATCGGCATAGCGTGCCGCATCGAGCCATTCGATCGCCATGCGTTCGCCGAAGTGCGGGCTTGCGAGCAAGCCATCGACATACTTCTCATAGGCATCCGGCGACGTATCGGCGACAAACGCATCAACGGCCTTCGGGTCCGGTGGCACGCCGGTCAGGTCGAGCGTGAGTCGGCGGGCGAGCGTCACCCGATCGGCCTCGGGATTGGGAGCGAGCCCCTCGGCTTCGAGCTTCGCTAGCACAAAGTTATCGATCGGTGTCGTGGGCCACGAGGCGTTCTTCACCTCGGGAACCGTGGGCCGCTCCACCCGTTCGAACGCCCAGTGCCCACGGTACGCGGCACCTTCGGTGATCCACCGCTCGAGCAGCGCCCCTTCGGCAGGCGCGATCGGCTTGTCGATATGCGGCGGCGGCATCACCACATCGGCGTCGGTGCTCGTGATTCGAGCGATCAACTCGCTCGATGCGGGCTTCCCGGGAACGATCGCGGTCGTACCACTCTCGAGCTCCGCCGTCGCCGCCTCTCGGTGGTCAAGCCGCAGGCCGGCTTCCTGCGTCTCTGCGTCAGGGCCGTGGCAGGAGAAGCAGCGGTCGGAGAGAATCGGACGAATATCTCGGTTGAAATCGATCGGGAGATCAGCCGCTCCGGCGAGGCCACACGACATGGTGGCGGCAGCAAACGCAAGCGACCATATCTGGCGGGCGTCACGCATGGGCATCGCTCGTCCGTGGCCAAGGGATCGCTGGAGAGACTGGAACCGGCAGGTATTGTGCCACGCCACGCGATCAAACGACAGGAGGGAGTGACAGCGGCCTGTCACTCCCTCCATCAAACGTCGTCAGGGGAATCGTGTCAAGTTTCCGGGTATGAGCCCGAGTTCAGGAATTACTTGGACTCGAGAGCTGCCCGCACCCGCTGGAGTTCGGCCTCGAGCCGCTTGAGGCGGTTCTCGAGCTCGGTCTTGCGCTGGGCGGGGTCGTCCACCTTCGGCCGAACCACTTCAGGCTTCTCCGCTCGCTTTTCACGAGCCTCCTTCATGCGGGCTTCCATCTTCTTCTTCATTTCGGCCCGCTCTTCCGGTGAGGCGTTTTCCCACTTCTTCCTGATCTCTTCCATCTTCGCGCGGCCTTCCTTCATGCTGGATTGCCACTTCGCCTTCATCGCCTCACGCTCCTCGGGTGAAGCATTCTCCCACTTTTCGCGGGCAGCCTGCATGCGTTCACGTCCTTCCTTCATCCGGGCTTCCCACTTCTGCTTCATCTCAGCCCGTTCTTCAGGAGAGGCGTTCTCGTACTTCTTCCGAGCCTCGCTCATCCGCTGATACATCTCGTTCTTGGGGCCCTCCATCCCGTGATGCCCGCCATGGGGGCCGTGATGACGATGGTGACCAGCCATCGGCGGCGGGCCGCCAGGTCCACGGTCGGCGAGCATCCGCTCGATGCGCCCAAGCCGCATGTTGATGTCGTGAAGCATCGTCAGTGCGTCACCGCGCGGACCATCATGTGGCCCCATGTGACCGTGGTGCGGACCGTGCCCGCGCATGTGCTTTCCATGATGATGCCCGTGCCGGTTCCCGTCGCCCTTGCTCTTGTCGCGGCACCCATCACACTTGCCGCCGCAGTCGCCCTTGCACTTGCCATCACCTCCCTTGCCGTCACACTTCTTGCAGCCGTCGCCCTTCTTGCACTTCCCGTCACACTTCTTTTCAGCCCGGTCCTTTTTTTCGCCCTCGCGTTCACCGTCCGAGGCCAGAAGCGTGATAGCGCCCATCCAGGCGTGCACAGCGGGTTCGAGGTAGGTCTGCTGCCAGGTTGCAGCCGATGCGGCTCCTCCCCCAGTCAGGATGGCGGCCATACAGGCCGCGGCAACGGTGATTCGGTTGGTGTGGGTCATGGCAAGAAACTCCGGAATGGAATTCGAGAAGGGGAAAATCGCCTCAAAAAGCAGGCGGCCACCGCGTTCGGCGGTCGGCGCCTAGGGGGTTGAACGGGCTGAGACGCCTGGAGTTTCGGACGCTTTAGAAATTTTTACGGCCGTGACTCCAGCCCGGCAGTCAACTCAAAATGCCCTTAACCACGTGGCCGTGGACGGGATGCTTCACGCCCAGCTCCGGCCTCGTGCCGGCCTGGGCTTGGCGACCATCCGGTCGCTGGTTGCGGTCGGGCTTCCGTCCCGCCAATCAACTCAATATTCCCTTGACCACGTGGCCGTGGACGTCGGTGAGCCGGAAATCGCGGCCTTGGTAGCGGAACGTGAGCCGTTCGTGATCGAGGCCGAGACAGTGGAGGATCGTGGCCTGGAGGTCGTGCACATGGACCTCATCCTTGGCGATGTGAAAGCCGAGCTCGTCAGTCTCGCCGTACGTGATGCCCCCCTTGATGCCGCCGCCAGCGAGCCACATCGTGAACGCATTGGGATGATGGTCACGCCCCATGGAACGGCCAAGGACGGCGCTTGCCTCCACCATCGGCGTCCGACCAAACTCGCCCCCCCACACGACGAGCGTGCTGTCGAGCATGCCGCGCTCTTTGAGGTCGGCCACCAGCGCGGCTGAACCCTGGTCGGTCGCCTTGCAGTTGTTTTTGACGTTGCCGGCGACATCGGTGTGGGCATCCCAGCCCTCGTGGTAGATCGTCACGAACCGCACGCCCCGCTCCACGAGCCGCCTGGCGACGAGGCAGGCCCTGGCAAAGCTCGATTCTTCGGGCTTGCAGCCGTAAAGGGCAAGGGTCTCGGGTGTCTCGTCGGCGAGATTCATGAGCTCCGGCGCCGACGTCTGGAGCCGATGCGCCATCTCGTACGACGCAATACGGGTCGCGATCTCGGGATCCCCGTCAGCGATGAGTCGGCGACGATTGAGCGCTGTCACGAGGTCGAGTGTGTCCCTCATGAGGGTGTCGTCGGCGCCCGCAGGTGAGTCGACGTTCAAGATCGGCGGCCCGGCATTGCGAAACCGTGTGCCCGTGTAGACGCTCGGCAGAAAACCGCTCGACCAACAGGCGCTGCCGCCGCTGATGCCACTGCCGGTGCTCATGACGACGAACGCCGGCAGATCATCGCTCTCGCTGCCAAGTCCATAGGTCACCCACGATCCCATGCTCGGCCGACCGGGCTGGGCGAAGCCGCAGTTCATAAATATCTGCGCCGGAGCGTGATTGAACTGGTCGGTGCGGCAGCTCTTCACGATCGCGATGTCGTCCACGACCTTCGCAAGGTGCGGCACCATCTCGGACAGCTCAGCTCCGCACTGGCCGTGCTTGGCAAACTTGTACCGAGGCCCGAGCACCGCCGCGTCGGGGCGGATGAACGCATACCGCTGGCCACCGATCACTTCCGGCGGAAGTGGCTTCCCCTCGATCTTGGCGAGTTCGGGCTTGGAGTCAAACATTTCGAGCTGGCTCGGCGCCCCGGCCATGAAGAGCTGAATGACCGCCTTGGCTTTGCCGGCATAGTGCGCCGGCCGTGGTGCGAGTGGCGACGGTGGTGCCGACGCGTGAGACGCTTGCTTCAAGCTGCCCGTCAGAAGCCCCGCCAGTGCGATCTTGCCAACTCCAATACCGCAGTCGGCAAAAAAATGCCGGCGGGTTACGTCGATCGGTGTGGCGTCCACGCTGTGTTGGTGCGCTGTCATCGTTTTACGATTGCCTCGTCGAGGTTCATCATCGCTCTGGCCACGAGTGTCCACACGGCGGGTTCGATGGCCGCGTCGTCCGCACCGCCTCCGGCAAGTTTCTTGGCGTCGAGGTCGCCAGTTGCCAGACGTTTCCGCTGCGCGGCGAGATACTCGCTGAACTGGCGGCATTCATCGGCGTCGAGCTCCCGTGACAATAGCCGCAGTGCCACGAGGTCAAGCCTCGCGGTATCGTCACCCTCGTCCTTCGTGGCCAGTTGCCCGAGCGCCTGAGCGATTTCCAGAAACATCGGATCGTTCAGGAGCGTGAGCGCCTGGAGGGCCGAGTTTGAGATGTCACGACGTGGAATGCAGGCCTCGCCGGTCGGCCCGTCGAACGTGGTCGTGAAGGCGAAGGGCGCGGTCCGTTTCTGGAACGTGTAGATGCTGCGGCGGTAGCGATCTTCCCCTTTGCTCGCGTTCCACTTCGGCGAGCCGTAGGCCACCTCGGTCACGCCCTCGGGCTGCGGAGGCTTGACCCCTTCGCCATACATCTTCGTTGACAGAAGGCCAGACGCAGCCAGCAGCGAGTCGCGGATCACTTCGGCGTCGAGACGCACGCGTGGGCCGCGAGCCAGAAGGATGTTTTGTGGATCCGTCTCTCGCAAGGCCTGCGTCACACGGGAGTCTTGACGGTACGTCGTGCTTGTGACGATGAGCCGGTGAAGCTCCTTGAACGACCAGCCGAGGCCACCTGCACCGGCCGGCTCACTGAACGACACGGCCAGCCAGTCGAGCAACTCCGGATGGCTCGGCAGGGCTCCCTGATAGCCGAAATCGGCGACGCTCGCCACAAGTCCGCGGCCAAAGAAGGCTTCCCACGTGCGATTGACCGTCACCCGCGACGTGAGCGGGTTGTCTGGTGAGACGAGCCATCGGGCAAACGCGAGCCGATCGGCCGGAGCGTCGTCGGGCAGCGGTGGCAAGAAAGCCGGCACGGCCGGGGTGACCAACTCCTCCGGCATCGTGTATTCGCCGCGGTGATGGCGATGCGTCTTGCGTGGGCTGTCGGCAGGCCTCTGTTCGAGCACGAGCGTGGAGAGGCCTTCGCGGAGGCTGGCCTCGAGACGACTGATCTCCTTGACGCGATCGCTCACCTCCGGCGCCGTCGCCAGGAAGCCACGGAAAATTGAATCCCGCTCCTCGCTCGACCGGGCCTCGGGAGCCTTCACAAGTGCTGCCTCGACATCGGCCGAATGACCGCGGGCGGTCGCCCCTTCGGTATCCGTGACCGAGAGCCGAAAGCGGCCGAGCGGGCATGCAAAATGCCGCTCGAACCGGAGTGTCACGACGATCGGCTCGCCTGCGGCGATCGGATGGGCCAACTCAAAGACGGCTGCGTCGGCGCGGCCCTGACGGCCATTGGTGCTCCAGCCGGTCGACATCACGCCATCGACGGCTGCGTTGGCGCCACTTGTGGCCTTGCCATGCGCGGCTTTGCCTCCAAAGGATTCACTCGCGTTGGCGATCTCGATCCTCGCCTCCTTCGGTGGTACCCGGACCTCGAATTCCGAGAGAAAGAATTCTCCCGGTGTGCCCTCGTAGGTGCACATGCCTGGCCCGTGGGCAGGTAGCGATTTGTCAGGCAAGACCTCGAGACGAATGGCTCGCACCGCCGTCTCCATCCTCGGCAGCGTGATCGTATAGACGTCGCTTTTTGTCTGATCGCCACTGGCGAGAACCGAATGATCATCCTGGACCACGAGCCAGGGCATCGATGATTCGAGCGCATCGGGGCGAACGATTTTCCAGGGCACGGCCTTGGCCGATTCGTCGCGAGTCCATGTTGCGAACCGCATAGCCAGGTTGGCCGCGCGATCATGCTTGGGCGCTTCGGTTGCTCCCGGCTCAGCGGAGCCAGCACGTTGCGTGGCCTTGGGAGCCGCCGCTGGCCAGTGGTCGGGCAACTCTTTCCACAGCTTCTCGATTTTCTTCCTCGTGTCGGCCAGCCGCTTCGATCGCTCCTCGCTTGGGATGATCCACTCGGGCTCGTCGGCGTTATTCAGCAGGGCAAACAGTGAAAAATAGTCGGTGTGGGTGATCGGGTCATACTTGTGCGTGTGGCACT
The DNA here is from genome assembly GCA_041746715.1 of Pirellulales bacterium. Lineage (GTDB taxonomy): Bacteria > Planctomycetota > Planctomycetia > Pirellulales > UBA1268 > QWPN01. The sequence goes on from JBGTGN010000134.1 coordinate 35,336, forward strand.
GGGCGCAGGCAGTGGTGAGGCCTAGCCAGGTCGCGCCGGTGGTGCCGACGCGGTCTACGATCGCAAGGTATCGGAACTCGAGCGGGTCGATGCCCCCCTCCTCGTTGATCATCGTGTTGCGATGGAAGCCGGTCGCCACTCTGTCGTCGATGGTTGCATCAGGCAGCATGTCGCCGGCGATCTGGCGAACCGTGAAGGCATCAAATGGCATGTCGTTGTTGAGGGCACGAATCACCCAGTCGCGATACGGCCAGATCGTGCGAGGGCGGTCCTTCTCGTAGCCGTTGGTGTCGGCGTAGCGGGCAAGATCGAGCCACCGACGTGCCCATCGCTCGCCGTACCGCGGGCTCGCAAGGAGCTTGTCGACCAACATCTCGTAGGCATCGGGGCGGTTGTCAGCAAGAAACGCGGCGAGCTCGTCGGGGGAGGGAGGCAGGCCGATGAGATCGAGGTACACACGGCGGCAGAGCGTGGCCCGGTCGGCCTCGGGCGACGGTGCGAGCCCTTCGGCTTCGAGCTTCGCGAGCACGAAGGCATCAATCGGGTTCTTCACCTGGTCGGCCTTCGGAACCTTGGGGAGCTGCGGCTTCACGGGCCTCTCGAACGCCCAGTGCGGGGCATACTCGGCGCCGGCATCGACCCACTCGGTGAGCAGCCGCTTTTCAGCCTCTGTGAGCGTCACCTTCGTATGCGGCGGTGGCATCACGAGGTCTTCGTCGTCGCTCATGATCCGGGCGACGAGCTCGCTCGAGTCGGCATGCCCCGGCACGATTGCCCGTTCGCCACTGTCGAGCTCGGCGATCGCCGCCTCACGCAGGTCGAGCCTTAGGCCAGCCTCCTGATTTGCCTCGTCGGGCCCGTGGCACTTGAAGCAGCGGTTGGAGAGGATCGGCCGGACATCACGGTTGAAGTCGGGGCCGGCGGCCACAAGGTCGGTTGCCTGGAGTAAGGCCACCACAAGGAACAAAGCCACGCAGAGGGCACCATGCGTGTGTTTCATCGGCATCCTCTCGGAGGCGCGGGAAAACACCCGCTTCGCCGTCTGGAAACAAAAGCGTCCAAACGCGGACCCTGCGAGAAACCAGGGTCGATCGGCGGGAAGGAATCTTTCAGACTGACTTTCTCCACGACCTATTATGGTAACTCCATCACCAGCCCGCCACCATTGCGACTGAGGTTTCGTGGACCCCGCAGAAACGATCACGAGCCCCGCGAATCCTCGCGTGAAGCAGGCGGCTCGTTTGCGCGACGCCGGTGAGCGACGAGCCACCGGACTCACGCTCGTGGATGGCATCCGTGAGCTCTCGCGGGCGATTGCATCGGGCATCGACGTTGTCGAGGTGTTTGTCGCGGCAGAACCGCCGCGCGACACCCCGCCGCGGGCAGCGGACCGCGACGCCTGTTTTGC
>JBGTGN010000135.1:0-29973 GCA_041746715.1 Pirellulales bacterium
GAGTCGCGCGAGCGTGGCATCGGCGACCGCCACCGACACTTCCGTCGCCCCACTGCCGGGCACGCCCACCACAGCCACCAGCGGGTGCGGCACCGAGATGTTGTCGAGCAGTTCGCGAACGGTGCATCCACCTGGCGGGTACGGCAGATCGCCGGCAATCTCGGCCGATGGTTCGAGAACAAACCGCCTCGTCGCCATGCGGGGATGTGGAAGGGTGAGATCGGGCGAGTGGAGTACGAGGTCGTCGTAGAGCAGCAGGTCGAGATCGACCGTTCGCTCACCCCATCGCTCGTCGCGGCGACGCTCGAGCGTGTGCTCCACAGCCATGAGGGCGCCGAGCAGGGCATGCGGCTCGAGATCGGTGTCGATGAGGCACGCGCCGTTGAGGTAGCACCCCTGGCCCGCCGGGCCTCCGATCGGCCGCGTCTCGAGGTACCGGCTCACGGCAACGAGATCCACGCCGGGCATGAAGCGAAGAAGGTCGAGCGCGAGGTCGAGCTGTTCTCGGCGCTTGCCAAGATTCGAACCACATCCGATCAGGCATCGCGCCATGGTCATTCCCCGCGGCAGTCGAGACGTCGGATTCTACCGCAAGATATCCCCCCCAGGGCAAACACCAGCGAAAATGCTGGCTCGCCCTGGGCTGCGGGAGGAGGCACTCTGCCGTCTTCCATGACGGGCTCGTGAAGGCGGGGGGGACATCCAGGCCACGACCAAGGTCGTCGACTGTCGATCCCTCAAGTCGTCGCCCCCCAATTTCACGTTCGTCACATGGCCGCGGTCATGCCGCAGCCCTCGTTGGTACCAGATCCACACTCCCGCAAGCCGTTCATCCTGCAGCATGAATCCATCACGTCGGAGCGATCCCCGGAACCTTTCGCAAGTCTCGTGCACCACGTCAGCACCACCGTTGAATCGGTGTCGTCGTTGATGACGCGTCGCATTGTGTGGCGTGTTCAATTCTTGTCAAGCGTGCGCGTCGCGAGCACGTCTCGAACCCGATGAATTCATGCATGCGAGCCACGAAAAAAATTTTGAGAGCACGCGAGTGCGTGGCGGACTCCCTCGCTCGGCGCACGGTGTAGGTCATGCCCGCGACCGCATTCGTGCTAGCAATGCAAGCACGACGCCGCAGAAACCAGCATTGGACGCGATTCTTTCATTGCCGACTTGCCTCTTTGACATGGATATGGCGATGCTCGTCGCCCGTCGCCACGTTGAATGCGTTTTTTCCGCCTCTGCGACGCGGCACGTTCACTCGTGGCTCGATGCATGACAGGCTTTGCAGACTCAGACGGCGGCGTGCCAGACGGCGGCGTGCCAGACGACGACTCTTCGGCCAACGGGCTTGATGGCGAAGATGGCGTTTCCACCCATGACGTCGATGCCGAGGCGTTGCCCGCGGCCGATACGTATTGGAGCATTTCACGCACGCCGCTGACGAGCCTTGTTTTTTCGCTGCCGCTTGTTCTCGCCTATGAGGGGGGAGTGCTGCTGCTCGGCCGTGGTTCACCGCGAAACGGCGCTGATGTCTGGCTCCGAACGCTCCTCGATCACCTCGGCTTTGGCCAATATTTTCTGCTTCCTTTGCTGACGATTCTTGGCCTTTTGTCCTGGCACTACGTCGAGCACGACCGCTGGCGATGGAGCACCGCCGTGCTCATTGCCATGGCGGGGGAATGCGTGCTGTGGGCCACCGCACTTATCGGAATCGGACAGATTCAAGGCGGTTTTTGGCCGACAGCGATGGCCGGCGGTGAGGGTTTTTTCGCGCGACTCATCGCATACTGCGGCGCCGGGCTCTACGAGGAGGTTCTGTTTCGGCTCCTGCTTTTGCCCGCGATTGTGTGGATCCTTGCGACGCTCGGGGCGAGCCGCGGAGTGGCCGTGGTGTGGGCTGTGGTTCTATCGAGCGTGCTTTTTAGCGGGGCCCACTACGTCGGCCCACTCGGCGACACCTTCGATCCGTATTCGTTCACGTTTCGGTTTCTGGCTGGCGTGTTTTTTGCGTGGCTCTTCTGTGTGAGGGGATTTGGGATCGCCGCCGGCACCCATGCGGCCTACGACATGCTCGTGGGACTTGGGTGATCCCGGCTGATCCTGGCGAGCAAGACGCCGAATTGGCCGTGACATGCGTGGCTTTTGTTGGCGTGGACCCGCGGCCCGTATACTACGTGGCACAGGTTGGGCCGACATCGCAGACAACGGTGCGACCAGTCCCTCGTTCCTTGTTTCCTTGTTTCGTCCATGGAGTTTCTCTGGCGTGCTATCCCTGCGACCCAAGGCGGGTGAGCTCGTCTTCCAGGTCTTCGCCCGCCCGCTCCATCCGGAGCTGATCGAGGCCCTCGCCTGGCGATCCATCGAGCGCGGCAGCTATGCGGCGAAGGTGGTCATCACGGAAGCGGGCCATGTGGTGACTTGGCAACACGGCAGTACGACGCTCACGGAAGTGGCCGTGGCCGCCACCCAGCCGCTGCCGCAGAAGCGTCGGCTTCTCGCCCATCGAATCTCTGGCGAGCGGAGTGACCGCCTCCAATGTCGCGGCGGTGCGACCTACCAGACCTGCTTTCAGCTCGAGCGCGTGGCAGCCGAGCTCTTCTGGTCATTTCAGGAAGAGCTTGTGGTGTCCGGAAGCCGCCGCGGCCTGCTCCATCGGTTTGAGTCGGGCGGCCGTATGGCCCTCGGCGCCGTCAGTTGGATCGATATCGAAACCCGGCCTCGCAGTCTGCTCGTGCAGGCGTTCCACACCTTTCCCGACGACCTGGCGATCGTGAAGAGTCAGTCGCTCTTTGAACTGCCCTAGCACGAGACGATCGTCACCCCTCACACCGCCTTGCAGTCTTTCGCACCCATGCCTGACACGAGCCCCAAACCTGCCGATGATCGCCGAGCCCGCGTGCTCATTGCCGACGACAACGAGCCCAACCGCGAGCTGCTTGAGGCCTATCTCGCCGACATCGACTGCGATATCGCGATAGCCGTCGATGGTGCCGACACACTCGACAAGGTGGCGTCGTTCGGGCCCGACGTGATTCTCCTCGACGTCATGATGCCGAAGCTCTCGGGCTTCGAGGTCTGCCAGCGACTCAAAGACGATCCCGCCACGAGCCCCATCATGATCCTGATGGTGACGGCCCTCGGTGAGCTTGGCGACATCGAGCGAGCCGTGGAAGCAGGCACCGACGACTTTCTCTCGAAGCCCGTCAACCGCGTGGAACTCGTGAAGCGCGTCGAAAACATGCTCAAGCTTCGCCACGTGAGCGACGAGCTCGAGCGACTCCGGCGGTACATCCGCACAATGGACGACGATCAGCCGCCGCGGTAACAGGCCCGGGCAGGTGATGGCAACGCCCATCGTGGCTCGGGGTCGCCCGTGCCACGAGAGCCGGACGTTCGCTACGGGAATCCATGCCCTCCGCTCACTCGATGTTTGCGGCGCTCTCGCCATCCTGGCTTCGCTTGCAAACAACGCCGGCTTCGTTGCACGGGCGACCCCTCGCTGAATCTGCCCTTTTTCGCTCGACTCTCCGAGTCGAGTCTGAACACGGCTGGGGCAGGCCTGGGCAGTTTGATGCAAGGCTCTGTACCCTCTGTCGCTTTGCTACGCTGGCCGCATGCCCACGTGTTCGAGAACCCGCACCGTCGCTGGCGACTTGTTGAGCACGTAGAAATGCATGCCCGGTACGCCGCCGGCGATGAGCTCCTCCACCTGCCGCGCGGCGTAGTTCACGCCCGCCTCGAACTGGGCTGCTTCGTCGTCACCGGCCGCCTCGAAGGCGTCGGTAAAGCTTTCGGGAAGCTCTGCCTTGCAGAGGCTCGCGATGCGACGGATCTGGTTGTAGTTGGTCACGGGCATGATGCCGGGCACGATCGGCGCGGTGATGCCGAGCGTTGCACAGCAATCCCGAAACCGAAAGAAGTCGGCGTTGTTGTAGAAAAGCTGCGTCACCACGACATCGCCGCCGGCGTCTACCTTTCGCTTGAGGTTCTCGAGGTCGCGTTCGGGGCTTTCTGCTTCTTGATGCGTTTCGGGGTAGCCCGCGACGAGCATGCCGAATTCGGGAAACTCACTTCGAATGAGGGCCACGAGTTCGGAGGCGTATCGCAGGCCGCCGACTGCTTGCGTGAACGTCGTCTCGCCTTTCGGTGGATCGCCTCGCAGGGCGACAATCGCGGAGACGCCGATGGCCACCGCCTCGCGGAGGTAGTCGCGAAGTTCGTCCACCGTGCTGCCGACGCATGTGAGGTGGCTGGCGACGGGCACGTCATATCGTGCGCGGAGGCCGCGAAGCACATCGAGCGTGGTCGAGCGAGTGGATCCGCCGGCGCCGTAGGTGCAGGTGATCATCGCCGGCTCGAAGGATATGAGCTCGGCGACGGTCCGCCACATGGCCTCTTCCGACGCGGGTGTCTTGGGCGGGAACAGCTCGAAGGAAAGGCCGAAGCGACCGTTTTCGTAGGCGGCAAGAAGCGACACGAGACGACTCACGAGAGGGGAATGTGGAAGCCATCGGAAAGCGTCTTGTTTTCACAGCCGCAGCCCGAGCAATTTCGCAAGCAATTGTAGCGGCGGCCCTCGTGCGGCGCCCCGCTGGCAACCGAGGGCCCGGCGGCGTACGCTCACTGGTTCGACGACTGCCGATCGAGAAGCCGGAGTGGCGGAATGGCAGACGCGGCGGACTCAAAATCCGTTGCCCGCAAGGGCGTGTGGGTTCGACTCCCACCTCCGGTAGTGCTGAACACACTGGGAAAAAAGGGGTTTGCAATCATGCGGCCCCTCCACGTCTCTTGATCCATCCGGGATGTTAGGGTTTTGCCCTTGTGACATCACTTGAGGGGGATATCGATGGGGCGAAAGCAGTCCACGGATGAGCAGAACGCTTTCGTGCTGAGGCAGGCAGGGTCATTCGTGTCCTCGACACGCGTCGACGCGAGCGATCCCACAAGGAACTACCGGCCCGAAGCGATGAGCCGAGTGAGAACCATGAGCCGCCCCTAGGCGGTCGCCTCGGTGACCCAAGTTCCAAAATGCGTGATGCGGAGAGCGTTGTGTTTGTGAAACACCTCACGCAATGACTCCAGGTCGTCCTGAAAGCCCGCTGGGACCAAGACAACACACCCACCGGCCCGGAGGTACTTCAAATACTTGGTGATTTCCTCGTTGGTGTCGGCAAACCAATTTGCAAATACATCTGTCTGACCCGCGTCGCCTTTGCCTGAAAACATGCGAATGTCCTCGTCGTTGATGCCCATCTGACGAAACTCGTCTCGGGCAGCCTGCGCCTGAGCATCGTCGTCAAACGCGCCGACGACAAAGTTGGTTGGGTTTGTTAGCCGCGTCTGCTCGGACATAGGTCACGCTCCTTTGATCGTGAAGTTCGCTCAATATCACAGCCATCATCCTCACGAGGACACGGCTGTCCTCCCACTACAATCGTTTAAAGCAAAGCGCATGCCGACCAAGTGAAAAGCGGCGATCGAGTGACGTGATCGCCCAAGTGTTCGCAGCATTCTGTGGCTTTCCCGCTTGGGCCTGCCGAAGACACGGCAAAGCACCCCCGTGAGCAAGGAACGTGTCCCCTTGGCGATCGCGCTCGGGGACTGCCAGGGCTGCAGGGAACTTCGTGGCAACACGTCATGGCGGTCTTCCGCATGACACAATGTCGTGGCTCGCTGCCAGTGTGACGGACTCCGCCCGCTCCTGCCGCACTCCTATTCAGGCGAGCGGCGTGGCACCGCATTTGCTTCGCTATTCCCCGTGTGCTCGGATCTCCCACCATCATTCACAAGGAGCCACAAAATGAACGGCGCATCACTTCTTCTGCTCGCGATCCTTTCGCTGGGCATGATCGGCTGCGGGGCGGGCGATGCCGGTACGAGTGCCAAGGGCCCGGCCGCGACGAATGAGCGATCGGACGGGCTGGCGCAAACGACACCAGGAGGCAGCGGAGAACAATCCCCATCCAATGAAGCCATCTATCATGAGGCCCGCAAGGAGATGAGTGAGGCCTCGGATGCGTTGCAAGACTTGGCCGCGCGCCAAAAGGATGAATTCCTTAAGCAGGTCAACGCCCAGCTCCAGGACGTGGATACATCCATGAAGACAATCGAAGAGCAAGCGGGCAAGCTGACGGATCAGGCTCGCAAGCGTGTCGAGCGGCGGCTGGCGATTGTTGCGGCCAAACGACGCGACCTTGTCGATCGCTTGCAGGAGCTCGAGACGTCGAGCGGAAGTGCATGGGAAAAATTTCGTGAAGGTGTCCGCAATGCTTGGGACGAGTTGAAGAAGTCGCACGATGATGCTTCGCACGGCATCAGTGTCGAGGTCGGCAATGGCGTTGATGTCAAGGTCGGCGACGGCGTCGAAGTCGATGTTGGGAAAGATGGCGTCGGCGTGAATGTAAAGCCTCACGAATGATTGGCTTCCAGCTATGCGACTATCAAACATTTGCGTGATTCATGGGCCCGCCAGAGAAGGCGGCGTGTTTTTTTGGTCTGTCCAACCGGAGGTGAAACCATGTCCCATTTTCCCTATTCCGTCGTGTCAGGTATTGTCCTGCTCATCGCGTCATCGGTCGTGGCTTCGGTGTCCGTGGTGCGTGCCGAGTCCAACATCGATCCGGCACTCAAGGAAAAGTGTGTCGCAGCATGCAACGAGTGCCTCCAGGCGTGTCGTGAATGCATCGTGGGTTGTGATTGTGCGCAATGCGAGCGCCACTGCCTGGAATGCATAGAGACATGCCGAGCATGCGTCGCATTGATGGAGTATGAGGCTCCTCATTCGGCCGAGATGTGCGGTCTGTGTGCACGCGTATGCGAGAGCTGTGCCGCAGAATGCTTAACGTGCGGCGATATGCCGTGCTGCAAGAAGTGTGCGGAGGCTTGCAAGAAATGCGCGGCGACGTGTCTGGCTATGGCAAAATAGGCCAGCGCTTCCGGCTCCAGAGTGACCTCATCGCGCGGGATGCCTCGCGGCGAGGCCAATTGTCAGGCGGACGGTCCCTAGGCGGGTAAGATGCCGAGGGCGTGTTCCGTCGTGGCTCAAAACGTCTGCTAGGTGTGCGGTCATGAATGTCCTCATGCTGACCAACACCTACTCGCCTTTCACCGGCGGAGTCGCTCATTCGGTGGAGTGGTCAAGCGGATCGCTCCGGCAGATGGGCCATCGGGTACTCGTTATTGCCCCGACGTTTGAGCACATGCCAGCCGCGGAGGACGGCGTCGTGCGGGTTCCCGCTTTGCAGCAATTCAACGGGAGCGATTTCTCCGTGCGCCTCCCGATTCCTGGGCTCTTTACCGCGACCATTGAAGAGTTCGCGCCAGACATCGTGCACGCGCACCATCCATTTCTTCTGGGTGACACTGCCCTGAGGATCGCCGCCATTCGAAATCTGCCGATCGTATTCACCCACCACACGATGTACGAGCAATACACGCACTATGTGCCGGGCGATTCTCCCGCTATGCAACGGTTTGCGGCCAGGCTCGCAACGGAATTCGCCAATTTGTGCGACGCCGTCGTGGCGCCGAGCGAGAGCGTCGCAGACATCCTGAGAGATCGGGGCGTGACGACGCGCCTCCTCACGATTCCCACCGGCATCGACACCACGCAACTCGCCGATGGCGATGGGGCCGCCGCACGCCGAGTCTGGGGCATTCCGGGCGATGCGTATGTTGTTGGGCATGTCGGGCGGCTCGCCCCGGAGAAGAATCTGGACTTCCTGAGCCGTGCCATCGCACGCTTCATGCGACAACATCCTCGGGCATGGTTTCTCGCCGTCGGTGCAGGGCCGTCACGTGAGGCGATCCATGCGATCTGCAAGGCTACCGATGTCGCCGACCGTCTCGTCGCACCAGGGTGCGTGTGCGGCCAACTACTGACAGACACGTACCATGCGATGAACGTCTTTGCTTTTGCGTCGCACAGCGAAACACAGGGCATGGTGCTCGCCGAGGCGATGGCGGCGGGAGTTCCTGTCGTGGCGGTCGACGCCCCGGGTGCCCGCGAGGTCGTGCGAGACCACGTCAATGGACGGCTGCTGATGGACGATGACGAACGAATGTTCGCGGAAGCACTCGCCTGGTGTGAGAAGCGTTCACGACCCGAGCGCGATGCACTCCGTAGTCAGGCGATCGCTACGGCCGATGCCTTCTCGATGCCACGATGCATAGCCCAACTTGAACGGCTCTATTGCGACGTGATCGCGCAGAAAAACCGAGAGTCCCCACGGAATGAAAACGCCTGGTTGGCCGTCGTACGTCTTCTTGAAGAAGAATGGAAACTCTTCTCATGCAAGGCGGCAGCCGTAGGACAGGCGATCCTTGGCCAAGCGGGCGAAGGCGACGCCGTGGACAACGGATAGAATGCGCTCTGGTGGGCACGTTCGACACGTGATCGATGGCGCTGCCGTGAAGCTCGAACGGATCCTCAAAGGTACCGTTGGGCGTCTGAACGATTGCCGACAGGGGGACTGCAAGCATGGGAAGGCACCGCACGAGATTTCATCTGGCGGTGTTCGCGGTTGTGGCCGCCTTGCTCGTTCACCACGTCGTCCACGCCCAAAGCCAGGCGATCCCAGAGGCCGCGGTGCCGCCCAGCCCGGACGCTGAGGATCTGTCACCGGCCCCGGAGCAAGTAACCGTACAGCCCGTCGCAAGAGACGACGAAATACGGCAGCGAATTACAAGCGTGCTGAGCGCTACTGGGTGGTTCGTGGACCCACAGGTACGTGTCGACGACGGCGTGGTATTTCTCGGGGGTCGAGCCAAGACGGAAGAGCTCAGGCAATGGGCTGGCGACTTGGCCCGTAACACTCAGGGCGTGGCAGCGGTCGCCAATACCATTGAGGTGCTGCCCCCCTCGGCATGGGATTTCAGCGCGGGCTGGCGAGGATTACGCAGGCTCTGGCAGGAAATTCTCGGCGCGTTACCGATGTTCGTGCTGGGTGTGTTCATTCTTGGGGTCTTCACCGTCGCCGGCTGGATTACCGTGCGTGGCGTTCGCAGGGTCCTTGCCACACGGATTCGTGCCAAGCTTCTTCGCGGGCTCCTCTCCCGCGGGGCGGGGATTCTCGTGCTCCTTCTGGGTGTCTACATCGTCCTGCGAATCTCGGGCCTCACCCAATTGGCACTGACGATCGTCGGTGGCACCGGCCTCGTTGGTCTGGCGGTCGGGATTGCCTTTCGCGAAATCACCGAGAACTACCTCGCGAGCATCTTCCTGAGCATGCAGCAACCTTTTAAAACAGGTGATCTCGTCGAGATTGCCGGCGTGACGGGCTATGTGCGTCAACTCAACGTTCGCACCACCGTCCTCATGACGCTCGACGGGTCCGTGACGCAACTGCCAAATGGCTTGGTCTACAGGAGCACGATCCGCAACTTCACGACCAATCCGAACCGACGCGATGACTTCATCATCGGCATTGGCTACGACGATCGTATCGACGAGGCGCAGCGTGTGGCTCTTGCGGTGCTCTCAGGGCATCCGGCGGTCCTCGACGATCCAGAACCCTGGGTACTTGCCGAAGATCTGGGGAGAGCCACCGTGAACCTGCGGATCTACTTCTGGATCAACGGTGCTCAGCACAGCTTCTTCAAGGTGCGATCCTCAGTGATTCGCCTCGTGAAGCGGGCCTTCCAAGCCCACGGCATTTCCATGCCCGACGAGGCGAGGGAAGTCATCTTCCCTCGCGGCGTTCCGGTGACGCTCCATGAGGCCACGCCGCTTGGCCCAAGCCCCGCGTCCCCACAACCGCACACGACGACTGCGGTATCGGCGCCCGACGAGACCGAAGAGGTTTCTACGGAAGCCGAAGGGGGACTTTCGAGTGAGGCCACTATGCTCGATGAACAGGCGAGGCAATCCTCTTCCGCGCTCGAGAAGGAAAACCTTTTGCAGGATGACCCTATCCGCGGCGGACGTTCATGGGTTGCCCACTGATTTGCGATCTGCCCCGGGGCATGCCCGATGCCCCAAGTGCGTACACTGAAGGGATGCCTGTCCGCCGACCAGCAACTGCCGACGTATCATTGCCCCTTCGTTCCGTTGTCAGTGGGAGGCGAGGTCGATGGTGTGGATTGCTGGCATGGATTCTGGCTGCCGCGTGCGCAGGTGCCGAGCCGAACCCCGTACGACTCCAGCATGCCGACGGTTGTCGGCCAACGGTGCTCGGGCGCGGGACCGCCGTCGAGCAGAAAGCGCCGACGGCGCTGGGGCTCTATGTCGAATTGACCGGAGGCGGCGAAGATGCCAAGCAGGCCCTCGACGCGCTCGAGGCACGTCGTCGCCAGGTCAAGCAACAGCTCGAGTCGCTTGGCATGGTGCAGGAGTCTTTCCGCTGCGGTTCGCCTAAGGTCGAAGCGACTGCGTCCAACATCGGAACCCTGCGCCTCTCGGATGATCGTCCGAGCAAGCATGCGATGATTGCAACACGGCCGGTTGCGGCTCGCTGGTCGCTTGTCGCGCACCCCGAAGGCGAGCGGCTGATTCGGGCGGCCGGTTTGGTCGACGAGATCATGGCCGTCTTGTATGAAGACTCGCCTCAACCACCGACCCCCGCGCTGCTGCAAGGGGGCGTCGGAATCGGCTCCGGGCCACTGACCTCGGACGGGCGCCCGAGCTTCTTCCTTGTTGCGGAGATCGATGCCAAGACGCTCGAGGAACTCTCACGGCAGGCCCTCGAAAAAGCACGGCAACAGGCGAAGCGACTGGCGAACGCTGCCGATTGCCGATTGGCGGATACTTGGCGAATCGAGCGAACCGACGACGCCGCGACCGATCCGGATTCGGACGACAAGCCGATGACACTATTTCGCATTCTCATCCGAAAACTGGAGCGGATCGGTGCGACGAACGCCGATGAAGCCTACGCAAGGAACTTAGGACCGATCACAGTCGAGGTCACGATTGAAGCCTCGTACACGATCACGCCCGACGACATGTAGTCGAAGCGAACGACCATGCGGGGATTCGTCGGGATGTTCCGAAGGCCAGTGGCGAGATGAGGCATCGCCGATAGATCACCACGGGCATCCACGCCTGTGGCATAGAAAAGCGTTTGAACGTCCTGTCATCCACGATGCGACAAATCGACGTGGTGCGCCACCCACGAACGTCGCATCCTGCTCCGACAGGACGCCGACTTCTCGACGATCCGTCTTCTGCGGATTTGCCGTGCCGCATGGAACGGAACTTGCAGTTCCTTCCATGAGCGACGCCGTTCTTTTGATTCCGGAGCGTCACGACCACACCGCCGAGGTCATCGCATGTCAGCCGTGGAGGACGAGCAGGATCAACGAGATCAAACCGCACGAGCGGCGACGGCCTTGGTGATCACGAATTGCCTCTTGAGCACGCTGGTGCTCGCAACCCTTGTTGGATTTGTGTACGTGGAGTTCCTCCACGAGTCGAGATTCTCTCCGGCAGATGCCACGCCTTATGTGAAGGCGCTTCAGGACCGTCTGATCGCACACCAAGATGTGATTCAGACTGAAATGGCCTCGCTCGTCACCGAGGCGATGCCGCCCATCAGCAGCGCCCTCTCCAAGCAGGCGCAGCGGGATTATTCCCGGTACGCCAAAGCCTTTGAGACTCATGGAAAGGAATACGTCCGCGCGGTCCAGGAGCAGCTCATCAAGAAAGTCAAAGCGAGGTACGACGACTACCTCGTGGCGCATCGTGCGGTTGTTCGCGAAGAGTTTCCCGAGCAGGCCAGCGAGAAGAACATCGACCGTGTGCTGGAAGAGTTCAGACAGACCTTCGACAAGCTGGTCGAGCGGTATTTCCTCGACGAGTTCCGTCGTGAGGCCGACCGGACCGTGGACCTCTGGAATCGGCTCGAGCCGGTCGCCCTCCCTGGACAGGACGAACCGTCGCTCGACGAACAACTGGCCGACTACGTCGCCGACTGGACCGTGATCATGGCAATCGACCGAGTGGAGACCGCCACTGCATCGGCACCGGACAGCGAGCCGCCTTGAATTGCTCTTCAGCGCCCAACGTTGCACAAGGAATATGGCACAAGGAATACGCACCATGCCTTCTGATTCGTCCATGCCCCGCGATGCTCTCACTGTCCTTGCGTGGCGGTCCAAGCTGGCGACGGTCCTTGTGGGCCTTTTTGTCTTCCAGATCGTGGCGATTGGGGGATACGAGTACTTCCACGTCCAGTCTGCACTCGACCCCGAAAACCTGGCCGACCAGGTCGAGGAAACGATTGAAGACGCCTATCCGGAGTTCCGGCAGGCGCTTCTCGACCGGATTGAAAAAAATGCCCCACCTGTCGCCAACGCGGCGAGCACCGAACTGATCGCCAGCATGCCTGAATTTCGACAAGAACTCGAGGCGTTCACGTCCCGGCAGATCGACCGGGCTATCGAGGAGGGAACGGAATTCTCCGCCGAACAATTTCGCGATCTGCTTCAACACCATCGCGAGGATGTTATCGCGACATTCGAGGCACTCGACGCGATACCTGAGGGAACGCACCAGTCGATCCTCACGTTGGAGAATCGCATCGAACAGCTTGTCGGAATTGAGGTTGCAAGGCAGGCACAGCGTGTGGTGGCGATCTACCGGGCCCTCAACGACAAACTTGAAAGACTTGCTGACCCATCGGCTCTTCTCGAGCCGCGGGAACTGCTTGAACGGCAGATCGTCCGAATTCTCAAGACGCTCCTGATGCAACAAACTGCAGAATCGCACGGCTAGCAGGCGCCATGAAAAGCTCATGGATACGGTAGGCGAGGCGGGACGGTCAGGCCTCCCGAGAGGAGAAGTTTCCAGGTTTCGGGCGCTGGCCAGTCCGTGACGGTGATTTCCTTCTTGGGAAGGATCAACGTGTAACCCGAAGGGGGAAACAGTGCAATCGGGACGTAGACGCATGCCAACTCGGTTCCTTCCTCATTCCGCGTAACCCCCGTCAGGTAGCCCGCCATGCGGGCGCTCGAATGAGGGAACGGAACCAGGACCACGGTGTCGACTTTCCGGAGTCCGTCGGGGCCCTCCAAGGCCAAGAACACGTCGCGAATCGCGGCATAGAGCGTCGAGACGCCGGGAACTTTCGAGATGCTCCAGTCAACGGCACGGGCGAGTCCGAAGTGGCCGGCGTATCCCATCAGATAGAGAAACACGACGACAATCGTGAGTGAGAGAATCGGGGTAATGTACCGCTCGATCGCCGTCCAATACTCGCTCTCGAGCGTTGAGGGAATCACCAGAACGGCTATTGGTTGCACGACCCACGCATCCAGGATCAGGCAGAGCTGATAGAGCACTGCGACGGTGATCACAACAGGCAGGACGAACAGCATCCCTGCCAAGATGTGCCGCATCAGATGCCGCACAAGCGACGGAGGTTCCGCGAGGGCGTGACCGGGCTTGACCATTGGCTCCCCTACCCTTTCATTGCCGGCATCGAGCTGAATGTCGTGGCCGCGGCCTCCGTGCGCTGCGTTCGACTATGCATTCAGCCTGCAAAAGCGGTGCCCAGGAGACGACAAAAGGGAATCACTGCACCACCGTGCTCGCGAGAACGGGGTACTTCCGCTGGCTCCCATGACACTCTGTCGCACGTGTCGGACCGTCAGCGACGTCCCTGCTGGCCGTCAAGACATGACTCGTCGCGTTCAGACGACTTCTTTCGGTGCAGGATTGCACGGCTACCGGCGGCAATCGACGAATCCGATCCACCAAGTCCGGCGGGCACGAGCTCAACCGGCACGGTGTTTGCAAACGTCATTATCTCAAGCACTCCAACGTGATGGCGACCGCTCGCCATCCTGAACACCACGAGATCTTCAATGAACGAGGTGAACAACCATGAACATCCGAATCCGATCACCGTTGTCCGCATTCGTCGCCACGATAGGCACGATAGGAATGTCTTGCGTCCTTGCCGCGACACCAAAGCCGGCCGAGTCGATGCCCGATCCGAGCGATCAAGCGATCAGCGACAGAATCGACGACGAATTGCTGGCGGACGAAGGGGTCATTTCGACAAAGATCTATGTGCTTTCGTCGGATGGCATCGTGACGTTGACGGGCCATGTCAATAACATTCTCGCCAAGGAGCGGTCTGCGAGAATTGCGGAAACCGTAAAAGGAGTGCGGTCGGTCATCAATCGAATTGCAGTGCGCCCATCGATCACACGCTCCGACGCCCAGATCCGACGCGACGTCGAGGCGGCCCTGGTCACCGACCCGGCGACCGATGCTTTTGAGATCACGACCACCGTAAAGGATGGCGCGGTCACCTTGATGGGATCGGTGGATTCCTATCAGGAGCGCGCATTAGTCACAACGGTTGCCAAGGGCGTGCGCGGGGTCACTGCAGTCCACGACAAGATCCAAGTCTTGTACAAGACCGATCGTGACGACAGCGAGATCAAGCATGACATTGAGCAGACATTACGCTGGAACGTATACCTCGACGATGCTGCTCTGACCGTGAGCGTCAGCGATGGGAATGTCGTCCTGTCGGGGACTGTGGACAGTGCCGCCGAAAAGCGGCTTGCAGAAAGCGACGCGTGGGTGGCCGGTGTCACCTCGATCGATTCATCGACGCTCGTGGTCCATGAGCGGACGCGCGACGATCGACTCCGTCACGGAAAGACCGTGTCACTGTCGGAGGATGAGGTTCGCGAGGCGGTTCAGGATGCGTTGCTCCACGATCCGCGTGTCATGTCTTTCAATGTCGACGTCGATGTTGTCGGGCGCACCGTGACGCTCCGTGGAAACGTCGACAACCTCAAGGCCAAGCGCGCAGCGGAGCAGGATGCCACGAACACCGTGGGGGTTGCCTCCGTCAAGAACCGCCTCAAAGTGCGACTGGATCCGTGGCCGGACGACCAGGAAGTTGCGGAAGACATTCGTCACGGCGTGCTTCGCGACCCGTATTTGTCCCGATTTGAAGTCACGGCAGTCGTGATTGACGGAGTGGCCCACTTGTACGGAGCGGTGGACTCCACTTTCGAGAAGCACCGAGCCGATGAGGTCGCTTCGGGGGTCGCAGGTGTTCTGGCCGTCGAGAACCATCTGCGCGTCGATCACGACACGTCGTATGTCTACGATCCGTACGTGGACGACTTCGTCAGCGCCGACGTGCTGTTCGACACCGTACGGCGCGTGCCACGGATGCCCGACGACGATCTTGAGGAATCCATTGAAAGCGAACTGTGGTGGAGTCCCTTTGTCGACTCAGAAACGATCGCGATCTCCATTCATGATGGCGTGGTCACACTGACCGGTACGGTCGACAGTTGGAGGGAGCGGCGGGCCGCAGCGAGGAATGCCTATGAAGGCGGGGCGGCCTGGGTCGACAACGATCTGGTCGTCGCAAGGAGAGATCGATGAATGGTGATACGACGAGTGATGTGCGGCCGAAGCGCGGCGAAGGGTCATTCCTGCCGCGGTCTTCGGCGATGTGTGAAGCCTGATCCTCCTGGTCACTCGTACCGGCACCGGATCACCCGCCCAGGCCAATGCCGTGGAACTACAGCGATTGGCAGGGCTCGCCGCGCTCTTCGTACGCCTCCATCGGCATGGCCCGCGATCCGCGCCGTCATCGAAGTGGCGGGGTTTCTCGGCGTCAGCGATCCTCTCCACCTCGATCGAGTCGTCGCATGGTTCAAGCTTCATGATGCGTCGAAATGTCGTAGAATGGAAGCAATCATTGCGTTGTGCGTGGCCCCTCGACGCGAAATGTCGCGTCGGGAGCGACTCGAGGGACTGCGACGAATTGACGGAGAGTTGGCATCCCGGCGCGAAGAGGAGGTCCGAATGACTGTCGCGCAAGTCCAATCGGAACGGCGCCGTGCCTCGCGGCACCAAAACCGGGTTCCATCACCCGTTGACGATCTGGAATCGGGGCGTGGGCGGGCCCGGGATGGGATCGTCAGTCGCTCTTCCCCGATGCTGGCGGTTCTGCGAACGTTCCGTCGGGCGGCGGCGTCCGATGCGACGATTCTTATCACCGGTGAGTCGGGTACCGGAAAAGAATTGGTCGCCAGGGCAGTCCATGCCGCCAGCCACCGCGCGAAGGCGCCCATGGTGACGGTCAACATGAGTGCTGTACCGGAAGCGTTGGTCGAAAGCGAGTTGTTCGGCCACATCAAGGGCTCCTTTACCAGCGCCTCGCACGATCGCATCGGACGGTTTGAAGCCGCCCATGGCGGAACCTTGTTCATCGATGAAATCGGTGATCTTCAACCATCTTCACAGCCGAAACTCCTACGGGCACTCGAGACCCATTCGGTGACTCCCGTTGGAAGCAGTGAGTCCCGCGCGTGTGACGTGCGCGTCATCGCAGCGACGAATCGTCCGCTCGAAGACCTGGTGGCAGACGGCACATTTCGCGATGATTTATACTATCGGCTGAACATTGTTCGCATCATGCTGCCACCGCTGAGAGCGCGCCATGGCGACGTTCCGCTGCTGGTGGATCACTTCGTCCACAAGTTCTGTGAGGTCTACGAACGGCCTCCCATGGAGGTCACGGACGAGCTCATGGAGTTCCTCGCGTCGCATGCATGGCCAGGGAACGTTCGCGAGCTCCGCAACTGCATCGAAAGTATGGTTGTCATGGCGGACTCATCTCGGCTTACCATCGACAACCTGCCGCCGTTGTTACGCCGAACTGCGCATCCGGTCGCGGCCTGCCCTTCCCTCCCAGAAGAGGCCACGCTCGCAGAAATCGAAATGGCTGCGATCACCCAGAGCCTGGATCGCTGCGACGGGAATCGAACGCGCGCAGCGGGCCAGTTGGGAATCTCCGTCCGAACATTGCAACGGAGGCTGGCTCAAAGCCGGCGAGAGACGTCTGCAAAGCAGTGACGGAGCCAAATGAACGGACCGGGGCACTTCCCTTCTCCCTGTGGCATGTCCTCCCGGCGCATCGCGGAGCTATCAATCGCCGCGGAATGTGACAATCTGACGCCTCCGGTGGCAATGTGTCGCACGACGGCATGCGACTTCCGGCCCAGTGCCGCTCGCGACAAGGGAAGTGTTCGTTCGTAGGGGCTGGCCCATGCCGCCATACCCCACGCCATGGGCTTCCGAACTCTGGCGTCAAAACCGCAGCGGCCAACGAATGTGGCGCGGTATTTGCCGTGTTGTATGGGTAAGCGGACAGAAGCCGCGCAACGATCGCGAGGTGTGAGATGACTACTTCAACCTACAAGAAGATCGAAATCACCGGCACGTCGTCGAAATCGATCGAAGACGCCATTCGCGGCGCGATTCACCGCGCCTCGCAGACCATGCAACACTTGCGCTGGTTTGAAATGGTTGACATTCGGGGTGATATCACTTCCGGCCGGGTGCGAACGTTTCAGGTCACGATCAAGGTGGGGTTTGCTCTGGATGAACCTGCGGGCCTGCAGAAGGATGTCGTGCAAGAGGCGTCGGAGGAATCCTTTCCCGCGAGCGATGCACCGAGTTGGAGATGACGTCATCCCCTTTTCTTGATCCATCCGGGATGTTCGGGTTTTTACCTTGTGACATCACTTGAAAGGGTGGGATTTCGATGGGGAGGAAGCACGATCGTCTTCATCCATCCGGTCCCCCAGGATGTCCTCGACGTAGAGCCGCTTGACCAGGACCATGCCGGCAACGACCATCGGCGGCGCGACGAGTAGGCCCGGCACCCCGAACAGCACTCCCAGCAAAACCTGGGCGGCAAGGTTGAGAATTGGTGGCAGCTTGACGTTTTTTTGCTGGATCAGCGGCGTCAGAATGAAGCTCTCGATGATCTGCACCACCAGGTAGAGGAGCACCACATAGACGGCGGCGTAGACGCTCGAGGGGAGCGCCAGTAACACGGCGGGAATCGCCGAGGTAATTGGGCCGAAATTGGGAATGAAGGTCAGGGCAAAGGCGATCAAGGCCAGGGTCAGTGGTGCGGGAATGCCGTAGAGCCACAGCCCCATCCCGATCGCCACCGCCACGATCAACCCCGACAAGACTTTGCCCCAGATCCACCACCAAAGCTGGGAACCAACCTCATGCATAACATGAGCCGCGCGTTCACGGCGGGCCATCGGAACGAGCCGGAGCATGCCGCGACGATAGAGTTTCATATCGAAGGCGAAGAACACTCCCACGAAGAAGACAAATGCGCCGCTGACGACGGCTCCGAGGGCGGTTGAAAAGACGCCCGCGATCCGTTGGAGCCACTCCGATCGCATGGTGGCCGCCCGGTCTCCATTGGGGGTGGCGAAGAACGGGCGCGTCCAGATCTGGCCGTCGATGTACTGTTGGACCTGCTTCCAGGCGGTTTGCAGATTCTCCATCATTTCCGGCAACTCGGCGGATGTCCGCCACGCGATCAGACCGCCGACGGTAGTCGCAAAAAACAAAAAGCCTGCGAGGGTCACGAGCGTGGCCCATCTCCCAGGCAACCGAGCGTGTCGCCGCAACAAGTCGCTGAGCCCGTCGAGGAATACCCCAAAAAGCAGGCCCGCAAAGATGAGCAGAATCACGGCCCCGGCCAACCAGATCGTCAGTCCCAGGATGACCACAAGGCCCCACGCGAGGGCGGTCAAGGTCACTCCTGGACGCGGTCGTTGACTGCTAGGCATCGGATCATCGTAGCTGAATGGGCCTGACGTGTTCAGTCGGCCAGACGGCGAGCCCTGAGGCTCGCACCATGCGTGCTCCAGCCGAATCCAATTCGGCGGAAACGGCCCCGACGGATTTGAATAAAGTCAGTTCGCGCGAACGGCACGACACACGGGCTGAAGGATCGGTTTTGTGGCGCCATCATCAGTTCGCGCGATAGCCGCTCACAGAGGCTCACAGAGGGTGGTCTCTCAGAACAACATGGGTGATCCGCAGGCCATTGAGGTGTTCTGCCACGAATAAGCGCACGCTCTGGCGTGGAACTACTCACTCGATCGGGCTTCAAAGATGGCCGGCTTCGACCCGGCCGGATTCGAGCGACTTTGCCACGACGAAGCGTGGGGATGCGCCTTCTCGCGGGTTTATCGCCCCTACCTCGACATCGGAGTGGACGGGCTCTGAAGAGGTTCCCGATGGCACCAGAAACTGTTAGACAAACTGTTAGGCGCAGACGTTTCGGCGCGGAAATCTTGCGCCAGACAGAACGCGCCGCGCCCGAGGAATTTGCACGATCGCCAGGCGAGCGCGGCTTGACTGAAGGGTCTGAGCGCACTCAAAATCCGTTGCCCGCAAGGGCGTGTGGGTTCGACTCCCACCTCCGGTAGTGCTGAACACACTGGGAAAAAAGGGGTTTGCAATCATGCAGCCCCTCGTGCTCCACCCCCAAAAGGGTCAACTGTTAGGCGCACTGTTACCCGGAGCGAAGCAGAGAACGCCCTTTTGCTCTCGCTCGTCAGGCACGGAACCCTCGAACTAGAAATGATGTGGGAACTCAAGAGCCAACAGCTAAAAAAGAGCGGCTTGGTTTCGCTTCATCGCGGCCAAGAAAACTTCCAACAACTCGGCGGCCTGGACAACCTCAAGGCGTTTTGTCTGCGGGCTATGCGTCAACGTCATGAGACCGGAGCTTCCCACACACCAAAACCTCGCGGCGTTCTTCTCCTGTCTCCTCCTGGTTGCGGTAAGAGCCAGTTCGCAAAGGCTCTCGGCAACGAAACAGGTCGGCCCACAGTTGTCCTGCATGTCGGTGCGTTGCTGTGATCTTTGGTCGGTCAATCAGAGAGCAACGTCCGGGCGGCTCTAAAGCTCGCTGACGCAATGGCTCCGTGTGTGCTGTATGTGGACGAACTGGAAAAATCGATTGTCGGGGCCTCTTCATCCGGCCAAACAGATTCCGGAGTCACAGCTCGGGTGTTCGGGTCGCTGCTAACTTGGCTCAACGACCACGAATCTGACGTGTTCTTTGTGGGCACCTGCAATGACGCCTCAAAGTTGCCGACCGAGTTTGCCAGAGCAGAGAGGTTCGATGGCGTGTTCTTCGTCGATCTTCCTGGGCGTGAGCAGAAGGACGCGATCTGGGGCATCTACACGCAGGTCTATGGACTCGATGCAAAGCAGGCTCGGCCCAATGACGCTAACTGGACCGGGGCTGAGATCAAGTCGTGCTGTCGCCTGGCTTCGCTGTTGGACGTACCGCTGATCCAAGCCGCCCAGAACGTCGTGCCTGTTGCCGTGACTGCTGGCGACAAGGTTGAGAGTTTGCGGCAGTGGGCATCCGGTCGGTGCCTCTCGGCGGATCGTGCGGGCGTCTATTCGCGGGATCAGAGGACGGGAAATGGACGAGCGAGGCGGGTGATGAGGGAGCCGGGGGTGAATTGAGGGGCGGGGCTATGGCCGTTGCATCAGTAGCCCCCAATGCCACGTCCCGATGTTCGGCTCATGGCGGACCGATCGGAACCCGGCCTCTTCTGCCCATCGGAGGCATCGTTCGGGGGTCGGTCGAATGTTCATCGACGGTCCTCTGGGCGTAGCGGGATCAACGTTCCAGTGAATGAGCGCCAGCTTGCCATTGGCGGTCAGGACACGGAACGCCTCACGGAGCAATGCCACCGGATCGTCGATGTGCAGCAGGTTGAAGACCATCGCGTAGTCGCAAGACTCGCTCGGTAGGCCGGTCCCCTCGGTTACGAAGTCCCGCTCCATCGGCCGCACGTTCGACACAGTGGCTTCACGGGCTGCCTCGGTTGTCGCCGCGAGCATCTCCGGGTCGATGTCCAGCGCGTAGACCGTGCCGCTGGATCTCTTGGCGGCTTCCACGGCGAACAACCCGTAACCGCAGCCAAACTCGACCACGTTGCCAGGACGTTCGCAGCCCAGCCGATCGAGTATGTGCGAAGGGTCAAAGAACTCTCGCCACATGTCGACTTCCGGCATCCCACTTTCTCGTCCTTTCGGCATCGCATTGAACCTCTTGCTTCACATCATCTTGGAGAACGGGCGTCCGCAGCAAGCACAACGGCAACGACGATCAACCGGTGCTATGATGGTCGTCCTGGCATTACCCGATCCCATTCCCGGATTCATGACCCTGAAAAGCGTCGTCCGAATGATGGCCGTGCTGGGCCTGTGCGTTCTTGCCCCGTCGGCGGCGAATGCCGCGCCTCGGCCGAACATCATCGTCGTCCTCAGCGATGACATGGGCTATTCGGACATCGGCTGCTACGGCGGCGAGATCGAGACGCCTACGCTCGACCTGCTGGCGGCGAACGGCCTGCGCTATACACACTTTTACAACACAAGCCGCTGCTGCCCGACCCGCGCGTCGCTCCTGACTGGCCTCTACGCCCACCAGGCGGGCATCGGCGAGATGACCGGTGACGGCGGCCAGCGGGGCTACCGCGGCAACCTCTCGCGTAGCGCCGTAACCATCGCCGAGGCACTCCGGCTGGCGGGCTACCGGACCTACATGGCGGGCAAGTGGCACGTGACCACGCAGCTCAAGCCGGATGGCGACAAATCGAACTGGCCGCTGCAGCGCGGCTTTGACCGATTCTACGGCACCATCATCGGTGCCGGCAGCTTTTTCGATCCGTGGACGCTGACGCGGGGCAACGACGCGATCACTCCCGACAACGATGCGGAATATCAACGGGGGCAGTACTACTACACCGATGCGATCAGCGACTACGCAAGCCGCTCCGTGCGCGAGCATGCCAGGGACCACTCCGACAGTCCCTTCTTCCTGTATGTCGCCTACACCGCCGCCCACTGGCCGATGCACGCGCTCGAGAAAGACATCGCGAAATACAAGGGCCGCTACGACGCCGGATACGAGGCCATCCGCGAGTCACGCTACGAGAAGATGAAGGAGCTTGGCGTCATCGGTGACTGGAAACTCAGCCCGGCGGCAGCCGGGTGGAAGGACGTCGACGAGGCCGACCGGCCGTGGGAACTGCGCTGCATGGAGGTGTATGCGGCGATGGTCGATTCGATGGATCAGGGACTCGGTCGGATTGTCGAGTCTCTCAAGGCCACCGGCCAGCTGGAGAACACGCTGATTCTCTATCTGCAGGACAACGGAGGCTGCGCGGAGGCCTATGGGCGCAAGCCTCCCAAGAGACCACTTCCCGATGACATCGTCCCGATGGGGAAAGATGAGCTGCAGACCAAGATGACTCCCGATCGAACCCGTGATGGGCGCCCGGTGCGCACCGGTCCTGGGGAAATGCCTGGCCCGGCGGACACCTACATCGCCTATGGCCGCAACTGGGCCAATGTTTCCAACACCCCGTTCCGCGAATACAAGAGCAGCAATCACGAGGGGGGCATCGCCACTCCCTTGATCGCCCACTGGCCCAAGGGCATTGCGGCCCGCAACGAACTGCGGCACGAGCCGGGGCACCTGATCGACATCATGGCCACCTGCCTAGAACTGTCCGGTGCGACGTATCCCGCACGTTTTGCCGATCACGACATCCTGCCGATGGAGGGACGCAGCCTGACAGGTGGATTCACCGCCGACCGCACGGAAGAACGGACCTTGCTATTCGAGCACTACGGCCGGGCCGCGATTCGGAAGGGGCCGTGGAAGCTGGTGCGGGCCGGAGAATCGAGGCCCTGGGAGCTCTACGCGATCGAAGAGGACCGCACCGAGCTCGAGAATATCAGCCAGAAGCACCCGGAGAGGGTGCGCGAGCTGAGCGAATTGTGGGAGAACGAAGCCGAGCGAATGTTCATTTATCCGAAGCCCGAAGGGAAGAAGAAACGCTGATATTCACCGCGTCCATCTTCCTGCCGGAAATCCAACTCCATGAAACGTCACTGCATCCACGCCCTCGCTTCCACCATGGCAAGCATCTGCCTTGCGATCAGCTCATCGGCAGCCGAGCCGGCACCGACGCTGGAACCGATCATGGCCCCGCCATTCCGCGACAACGGAGTCCTTCAGCAGAAGATCCCGCTTCCCGTATGGGGAACTTCTATACCAGGCGCGAAAGTCACCGTCAGTTTCGATGGGAAGTTCGCTGCAACCAACGCGGATGCCGATGGCCGGTGGCGTGTCTTGCTGGAACCTCTGACCGCAGTGCCGCTCAAAACGGTCAACGATTCTCCGGCGGGCATGGCGATGACGGTGGTTTGCGAGAGGGACGGCGAGGCGGCCACGAAGGAGATCCGCAACCTGCTCGTAGGCGATGTCTGGCTGTGTGCGGGCCAGTCGAACATGGCCGGTCGCATGAAGACGGGCACCAGCGCGCACCATCCCGCGAACTCGATCGAGATGGCGGACTATCCCGGCTTGCGCCTGCTGGGTGAGGAAGAGTGGCTGGTGTGCTCGCCGGAGACGGCGCCACACTTCAACAAGGTGGCGTTCTTCTTCGGTCGCCGTCTGCAACAGGATGCCCTGATCCCGATCGGCCTTATGGTCAGGGCGGTGGGTGGCTCGAACATCGAGAGCTGGCTGAACCAACGGCCCGTTTCCATCGGCAAGCATTACAACGAATTGCTGGAACCGTTGGTCAGCTACGGCATCCGTGGGACCATCTGGTATCAGGGCGAGAGCAACGCGAAGGATGAGCGGGCGTATCACCTGAAGCTCGAGTCCCTCATTCTCGGATGGCGCGATGCCTGGGGGCAGGGCGACTTCCCGGTTCACTTCGTCCAGTTGCCGGGCCTCGGCGAGTCCACGACGGAGAACCCTGCCGGCGGCGATGGCCGGGCCGAGATCCGCCAAGCCTTCGTCGAAACCCTCGCGTTGCCCAACACCGGCATGGCGGTCACCATCGACGTCGGCACCAAGGGGGAACACCCACCCAACAAATACGACACAGGCGTGCGGCTGGCCCGGTCCGTGCTCAACAAGGTCTATGGCATGGAGAACATCACCGCCTGTCCGCTTTACAAGAGCCACAAGGTCGAGGGGAACACGATCCGTGTTTCATTCACCGACGATGCGAGAAACGGACTGATGATCGCGAAGAAGGCGGGAAGTTTGCCGGAAGGATTCCTGCCGCCGGTCCCGACGCCGGATGCGGGGCTCCAGTGGTTGTCGATTCAAGACGGCAGCGGCCAGTGGCACTGGGCCGACGGCACAATCGACGGCTCCCAGTTGGTCGTCTCCGCCAAGGGTGTCGAGAAGCCCGTGGCCGTGCGCTACGCCTACACGAACCAACCTCTCGGCCATTTGCTCTACAACACGGACGGCATGCCGGTGGGACCGTTCACCACCTGCGGGTACGACGACAAGGCCGAGTCTACCGACGGAGACTGAATTGACGAACGACGGAACCCACCGTTTGAATCCCATGACACGCCTTTGCCTTCTCTCTTTGCCGTGGTTCCTGCTCGGTGTCTTGCCGTTTGCTGCTGCGACCACTCCGCCGGGAGATTCCCATTCCAGACCGAACATCATTTTCGTGGTGGCCGATGACATGGGTTTCAAGGACACGGGGTACAGCGGGAACCCCATCGCCAAGACACCTCATCTTGATCGCTTAGCGGCCGAGGGACTTCGCTTTGACAACTTCTACTCAGCAGCCGGCACCTGTTCGCCAGGGCGCATGGCTATCCTGACCGGACGCACTCCTCTGCGTGCCCGCATGGTCCACACCGTAGGGGCGATGCAGGACGGGGAAGTCACTGTCGCTGCCGCGCTCAAAACAGCGGGCTACGAAACCGGCCACTTCGGCAAGTGGGGACTGGGTCGGGACGGAACCCATCCGCTGAAGGTCGGATTCGACGAGGCCGTGTGGAGCAAAAACTATTTCGACCTTGGTGCCGCATTTTTTGTCGGCGACAGCGACAAGCGGGATGAGGCTCCGGTCAAGACCACCGGCGATACCTCGGTGGCCATTGTGGAAATCGCGCTCGAGTTCATCGAAAAGCGCACGAAGCGTGATCAGCCGTTCTTTGTGCAGATCTGTTTCGGTTCGCCGCACGCGCCCCATCAGGCAGCCGAGGAGTTCAAGCGATTCTACCCCGATCTCCCCGAGAATGAGTGCAACTTATGGGGCGAGATCTCGGGCTTGGACGCCGCCGTCGGCAAACTGCGAGAAGAACTCAGGCGGCTCGATATCGCCGACAACACCCTTCTCTGGTTCGTCAGTGACAATGGCGGCATCTCGCCCACATCCGGAATTGAAAGAAAAGGTGGGATCGGCACTCGCACCATTGGGTTGCTCGAATGGCCCCGCAAGATGCCCCGGCCCGTGCAACCGGATGTTCCGGCTTGCCATGTGGACATGTATCCCACCGTATTGGACATCGTCGGCGTCACCATGCAGCACCAACCCGTCATCGACGGAATAAGCCTGGTGCCCCTGTTCGAGGGACGGATGGAGAGTCGCCCCAAACCGTTGGGTTTCATCTCGGGCCGCTACGCCAAAGAGGGAGACCCGACCGTCTGCGAGTTTCAGAATGCGGCATGGATCGACGGTCGCCACATGCTCCGGCTCGGCCTTCCCACCAAGCGGCGGAAAACGGAATCCGTGACTCTCTATGACATCCTGACCGACCCTGGCCAGGAAAAGGATCTCGCCGAAGGGCATCCCGAGGAGGTGCGGCACATGCTCAAGGATCTGGCGGCATGGCGGGAGAGCGTGCAGGCCAGCTTTGCGGGCAGGGACTATCTCCAATGAGACGATGGGATTCTTGCTCTCAGTGACGTGCCCCTAGGAATGGAACCCGCTTTCTATCATCAAGGTCGTCCTGCCAGGGAACTGCCCTTCAGCCAGGGGGTTTTTTCACGCCAGCCCCTTCACCATCACGTAGTCATCCATCACGAAGCCGGCACCGATGTCGAACACAGCTTTCTGGACGACGGCGACACCCAGTCGGTGCCCTTCCCGCGACGGGCTGTGCTCAGAAGCCGATCGTCGCTGGGTCCGCGGGTGCTGGGTGACAATTGGCACCTGCATGCGTTCGACCGCAACTGCAACCGCCTCTACCCGTTGAAGGGATGGTCATGAGTATCCGCCGCCTTTCCGTTCTGATTGGAGTTGTCCTTATCGCCGGCTGGTGCGCGACGGCTGCCCGTCGATCCGACGCCCAAGGCACCGTCGAAACGCGGTTCGAGAAGCTTGACGGAAACGGCGACGGCAAGGTCACGTCCGACGAACTCCCGGCCTCCCGGGTCTTCGAGCGGCTTGACCTCGACGGTGACGGCGCAATCACGAAGAACGAGGCCGTGAAAGCTGTTCGGGGCGGTGCGCTCGGGAATCTCCGTAACACCGTGGGTGGTACAGCGCCGATAGGGAGCACTCGATCGGGCGACGAGTCCGGTGGGCCAGCAACCTCCGAGTTCTCGGTTCGCGAAGGGCCCAAACCAGTGCGGCCTGGCGACCACGGCATCGGCCGCCGCGGCGATAACGTGACTTTCACCGACCTGACGGGGGTGCCACGGTCACTTGCCGGGGGGGCGGACGGCGGGGTTGTGGTCGTTGCGATGACGAGCACGAGCTGCCCGCTCAGCCGGAAGTACGTGCCGAGACTGAAGGAACTCGCCGAGTCTGCTGGCGACGGAATCACCTGGTTCCTCGTCAACCCTGTGGCGACCGACAAGCCAGCCGACATGCAGGCCGCGGCCGCGAGGCTCACCGGCCTTGCAGCCTACGTCCACGATCCGGAGGGCCGACTTGCTGCGGCCGTCGGCGCGCTCACCACGACCGATGTCGTCGTACTGGGGCCCGACCGGACGATCGTCTACCACGGTGCGATCGACGACCAATACGGCTTTGGCTATTCGATCGACGCCCCGCGGCGGACGTATCTTGCGGATGCGCTCGCTGCGATCCGAGCCGGAGAAGACCCGCTCGTCGCGGCCACCGAGGCTCCCGGGTGCGCGCTCGACGTGCCGGGCGGCAAACCGCCTGTCACCGATGTCACGTACCACGGCCGGATCTCGCGTATCGTGGAGCGGCACTGTGTCGAATGTCACCGCGATGGCGGTGCCGGCCCCTTCGCGCTCAACTCCTATGACGATCTGGTCGCTCACGCGGCGATGATCCGCGAGGTGATCAATCGTGACACGATGCCCCCCTGGTTCGCCGCCCCCACGCCGCCCGACGACGAGACTGGCCGCGTCCACACGCCGTGGGCCAACGATCGCTCGCTCGCCGCAGCGGATAAGCGCGATCTCCTCGAGTGGCTCTCCGGGGGACGGCCGGCGGGCAATCCCGGCGATGCGTTGAAACCCCGCGTGTATCCAGCAGGCTGGCAGATCGGCACGCCAGATGCGGTCTTCGAGTTCGCTGAGCCTGTTGCAGTAAAGGCGACCGGTGTGATGCCCTACCAGAACGTGATAGTGGAGACCAACCTGCCCGAGGATCGTTGGGTGAAAGCGATCGAGGTGCAGCCGGGTGACCGCAACGTCGTTCACCATGCACTGATTCACTTAGCCGGTGCCGATGAGCAGGGGAGTGACCCACGGGACGCCGCCGCTGAGGAGCGGGGCGGATTCTGGGGCGAATACGTCCCTGGGCAGAACACGCTCGTCTATCCTGACGGCTTCGCGAAGCGGCTGCCGAAGGGTTCGCGCCTCCGATTCCAAATGCACTACACGCCAAATGGCGCGGCCACGACCGATCGTACCCGCGTGGGAGTGATCTACGCGAAGGAGCCTCCCCAGCACGAGGTCCGCGTCTCCGGAATCGTCAACGCCCGGATTTCGATTCCGCCGGGCGCGGCGAACCATCGCGAGGAGGCGTCGCTGAGGCTCCCGTTCGACGCCACTATCATGGGCTTCCTGCCGCATCTCCACGTGCGCGGCAAGGCGTGCCGCTATGACCTCGTTCGCGGCGATGGGGCCCGCACCACGCTCCTTGACATTCCACGGTACGACTTCAACTGGCAACTGCTCTATCGCCTGCACGAGCCGCTCGCGCTAGCCGCAGGAGACACGCTCGTTTTCACGGCCTGGTACGACAATAGTGCTGGCAATCCAGCGAACCCTGACCCGACCAAGACCGTGCGGTGGGGGCCGCAGACCTACGACGAGATGCACCTGGGCTACGTCGAGTACTACGTGCCGGGGGTTCCAGCTGGCGAAAAGGTACCTGGCATGCGTCGCGCGGGCCGTGGGCGCCGACTGCGCCCTTGAGCGTCAACCGCCGCGTGTCTGGTCGGTCACGCCCTCGTCGCACTCATTCGGTCGACCTACGCCGCTTCTGAATACGGCCAGAGTCTCGGAATCCAGCAGGCCACCCCATCGCGATATCGACTGTATCGTTCGCCGAATCGTTGCTCCATGTCGGCTTCTTCCCAGGGACGCGCGAGGCATTGCCAGAGTGCTCCGCCGAGAACCGCATACCCGATGACGCCAGGCGAACCGAGCCAAAGTCCGACGCCCACCGCTTGGAGAATCCCAGACATGGCCATCGGATTGCGGACGTATCGATAGGGCCCGACGACAACGAAGTCTCGGGTGGTGTCGAGTGGCAGTGGCGTACCGTGACCATCTCGAACAAGCACATTGGCTGCCACGAGACCGATCAAGCTTGCTGCGATGAAGACCGCACTACCACACCCAGGCATCGACTGAAACCTTGGCCATGACATCCATCGCTCACACCATGCAATCGCAAGCGGTATGAGCCCAAGTGCCACGCTCCGCAGGACGACGATCTGAACGAGTGTCTTGAGCGAGTTGCGTAGCCTCGATGCCGGCTTCGCTACGCGTGGACGTTTGGGGATCAGCGAGAAGAGCATGGCGCACTCCGAGCCAACCAGAACGTGACGATGAACGCCGCAAGCATCAGCCAGACGCCGATCCATCCGGCGCCTGTGATCGAAGCCAGGGCAGCGCAGTGCAGGACCGTGCATCCCATCGCTCCGCACACCACCCACCGAAGTGCAGACGTCCACATTGCTTGTTGCCATTCGCCATACGCGACAACGAGCGAACCCAGGCACCAGAACACGAGATCGGACGGCAGAAACGACCACAGAAGCTCACCGTCATCCCCGAAGGCAAACCACGACCGCCACCTAAATGACGTTGCGATGAGCAGCCACCAGGCAATCGTCGTTGCGGCCTGAAGCAAGAAATACGCTGCCCGGATCTGAGCGTTCATTCAACGGTCTCTGGCAGCACTTGGGATCGTCTCGACTGCATTTCCTTGGCGACCTGCCGAAACCTGACTCTTGCCCATCAGGTTCCCGCTCGCCTTCCCTATTCGCAATCCATCAACCTGGAGACCGCAAATTCATGGCCACAGCAACCACCACCGAATCCACACCCCCACAAACCTCACGTCGCACCACAACCCAGCCAACCACACAAACATCTCCCAACCCCACCAACAGACTCCGCACGACCATGGCCGCTGTGAAACTTGCCTTCACGTGGCTTGGCGTCCGGGGAATCCGTCCGACGGACCTTGGGGCATGAAAAGGCATCGGAAAGAAGGGTCTGCAAGGTGCTCGGCCAGAACCGAGGCACGCATCGGCACCGTCCGAGGAAGGTTGACGGTGACCGTGAACTGCTTGCCGTGATGAGGAAGATCGTGGAGTCGTTCCCGAGGTATGGGAGCGAACGGACGCATCAGTTGCTCACGGGGCCCGATGTGTTCGGCCGGTGGCGTGTGAACATCAAGCGGGTGCATCGGATCTGGAAGGAGGAGCACATGCAGGTGCCGCGAAAGCAGCAAAAACGCCGGAGATTGCCAGGAATGAGTGCCAATGGGTGCATTCGTCATCGCTCGACGCATCGGAACCATGTGTGGAGCTACGACTTCCTCACGGAGCGAACGGAGGATGGCAGGCAGCTTCGGATTCTGGTGGTGATCGACGAGTTCACGCGGGAGTGCCTGGCGATCGAGGTGGGGCGGTCGTTCACTGCTCGGGATGTGATCATGACGCTCCAATACCTGTTCGCCGTGCGTGGAGCGCCGGAGTACCTGCGGAGCGACAATGGGCCGGAGTTCGTCGCGAAGGAGGTTCAGGAGTGGCTGGCGAGGGCATGCGTTCGCACGCTCTATATCCAGAAGGCGAGCCCCTGGGAGAACGGCTACGTGGAGAGCTTCAACGGGAAGCTTCGTGACGAGCTGCTCGATCGTGAGTTGTTCCTGAGCCTGCCTGAG
>JBGTGN010000136.1:0-4968 GCA_041746715.1 Pirellulales bacterium
AACTGTTAAGGATTCCTTAACAGTTGCCTCGGGCACGATCTCTCCCTCGGCAAAAATGTTCCTCGTGTGCATGGATATGTTTGGCTTGGTCGTCTGAAAAAGCTCGGCGATCTCGGCCTGGGTGAGCCAGATCGTGCCTGCTTCGACGCGAAGATCGATCCGCGTTCTGCCGTCTTCAGACGTGTAGAGGATGAGGTCACTCATTCGTCGGCAACCTTCTTCTTACGACTGCCACCCGTCTTCGCCGGCTTCGCCCCCGTCTCCTTGGCGGTCATCTGCGTGTACATCTCGAAGAGTTTTTCGAGACGCTCGGTGTCGTTTTTGAACCGGCGGCCAATGTAGATGCGTTCGAGCATTTCGTCGTTGCGGTCATGGGCCGCACGAAGGTTCTCGGGCATTTTTTGGGGGTCGTAGAGGTCGGCGATCGTCGCCGGCCAGTGTGCCTCACGAGCCAGCAGAATGTCTTCGGCGCACTTGGTGAGGTCGGCTTTGTTCAGGTCCGACAGCGGCGGGACGGGGAACGTGTTCCAGCCGAGCGTGTTAGAGTAACGGTAGTCTGTCTTCAACTTTCCGCAGACTGTTGCGATCCAGACAAGATGGATTCGCGAGGCAATCAGGGCCATGTTCCACAGCGGAGCGTCGTAGATGCCAAAAAGCAGATTGCTGATGATCGAATGGCGATCAAGGACGTCAACCGGCAGGTACTCACGACGCTCGGACGATACGCCGGCCACGGCAATCGTTGAAACCGATCCGAAACCAGGGATCTGCACAAACCGGTGCGCTCTATCTGACCACCCTCGAGTGGCAGCAGCCTTACTGGTGGACCTGAAACTACGAACCCTTTCAAAGCGATTAGAAATAAACGAGGACTGCTTTGCGGCTTCCGCTTCGTCGTCTTCAACCCAGAGGCAGTACCTCTGCTTGCCGTGAATAAGTTCCTCTGACCCGAGGTATCGCCTGAGATACTCAGAGGCGTGAGGGTCGCGACCAATCAGATCGACCCGTTCGTCCGTCGAAACGCACAGATGCCCCGCATCGCGAGGCATGTTTCCGAAGAGCATGTTGGGCCTATCGTCCGGTGCATTCCTTGCAGGCTCGACGAAGATGTTTGCGGCAGGGACGAGATAGGCATTGATGTTGCCTACGACCCGCGAGGTCGTCTCTTCATTGTTCTCCGTGGAGTAAAGACACTTGGGACCAGGCACACGACTGGTGATTCCAATGATCGCGACAGTGACTCCCGCATTCTTGCTCGCGAGATTCGCCCATTTAAAGGACGAGTGGGCGAAATGAATCTGTGGACCCTTGGCAAAGATCAGCGGCCACAGCAGCGACACGGGCAAGCCCTGGCAAATGGAATTGGTCGAGACGAATGCCGTGCCGCACGGTTGTAGCGCTGCGTAATCGGCAGCTTTCATGAACCAGCCAGCGACGTAGTCGAGCGAACGCCAGCTACTAAGCCGATTGGCGAAGACGGCCCGAAGGTCATCTCGCTGCTGGTCCGTCTGGTTGCGGCTTCCAACATACGGCGGATTCCCACACACAAACGTCTCACCGCCGGCGTTCTCGAAATCGATCTGGGCCTGATCGAGTGGCGCCCCAAAAAGGTCATCGGATTTGGTTTTGACGCTCGTACCCGTGGGTGGGCAGATGCTGAGCCAGTCGAGGCGGAGGGCGTTGCCGCAGGTGATCCAGTTGTTGGCGTCGAGCGGCAAAAACTCTGCGAGGGCCAGCTTCTCGCCCCGGTAGAGCACGTCGCACTGATACTCGGCGATGATGAGGGCGAGCCGCGCGATCTCGGCGGCAAAATGTCGCAGTTCGATGCCGCGGAAATTGGTGAGCGGGATGGCGGAGGGGCGGTCTGCATGCCTGAGCCGGCGGTTGATCTCGGCCTCGATCTGCCGCATCTCCTTGTAGGCGATGACGAGAAAATTGCCGGAGCCGCAGGCGGGGTCAAACACGCGGATGCGTTTGAGGCGATCGAGAAGGTTTTGGAGTTTGCGGGCCGACCCAGTGGTCTTGCCGTCGCCGGCCTCGTCGAGCTTGGCGCGAAGGTCGTCGAGGAAGAGCGGGTTGAGCACCTTCAGGATGTTGGGCACGCTTGTGTAGTGCATCCCCAGCTCGCCGCGTTCTTCGTCGTCGGCCACGGCCTGGATCATCGACCCGAAGATGTCGGGGTTGATCTGCTTCCAATCGAGATGGCCGACGTGCAGCAGGTAGGAGCGGGCGATCTTGGAGAATCGCGGGACGGAGTTGCGGTCGATGCACCCCTGAAAGAGGCCGCCGTTCACATAGGGAAACTGACCGGCGAAGGGGCGGAGCTTGGCGGCATCACGGCGGTTGAAGGGCGTATCCATCGCCCGAAAAATCTCGGCGAGAACCTCGTGGGTGTCGGACGCGTCTTTGGCCGTCATTTGTTCGAGCGTGGCCGTAAAAAGGACGTCGCCCCGAAAAATGTGGGTGTCTTCGGCGAAGAAGCAAAAAATCAGCCGGGCCATGAAGTGGTTGAAATCTTCGCGACGGGCGGCGGAATCCCAGTCGGGGTTGCCCTTCAAGAGCTCGACGTAGAGCCGGTTGAGCTTGCTCGTGGCTCGAATATCAAAAGAGTTTTCGCGTATCTGCCGAACGGTGGTGATCCCGGCCAGCGGCAGGAAAAATCCAAAATGATTTGGGAGGTCGGCGAAGGCACACGAGCAACTGTCGCCCTCAGCGAGGTTCTCGGCCTCGATACTCTCGCCATCGGTAGCGAGGATGAACTTGCATTTCTTCAAGCGCGTCGCCGGGCTATCGCGAAGAGCGCCGAGCGTGCTGCCGACGTCGCCGACGGGGCACACAGCGATGTGGATATTGCTTGCTTGGAGGACGCCGCCTTCGAGATCGCTGTGGTTTGAGTCACCCTTGCGGAGCCGCTTGAGCGTGGTCGCTTTGTTTCCGAAGGCTTCGAGGAACTGGTACGGGAACTCCGCCGCATCGAAGGCGGCCTCAACAAGCTCTGAGACAGCCTGTTCGATCTCGACGGCATTCATGCGGCAGCGCCTTGTGGTCACACAATCCGGGAAAGAAGGTGCCGATTCTAGGGCTCATCGACTTGAAGAATCTACGGACCACGTACACCAGCCACGCCGCGGGCTCCTGAGGCGATCCGATAAACTGTGGCCGCTCACCGAGCCTCTCGATGGGGCCTGACGTTCGGCCCGCTGGCCGCTGCCTCCCTCGAAGAACGGATTCCGTCGCGAAAAGACGGAGATCGTGAAGCACGGTACGATGAAAGCCGTGCTTCCGATCAACGCCGGGCAAGTGAGTGCATCATGGCTATCGAGCTGCGTGACTTTTCCTGGGACAGGATGATCGAGGCCGTGCAAGCTGTACGTGACCGTGCCCTGCGAGCAACCGCGGCCCTTCAAGCCGCAGGCATTCCGTACGCCGTTGCCGGTGGCAATGCGGTCGCTGCGTGGGTGTCGCGGGTGGACCGCGCGGCGGTTCGCAATACACAAGACGTCGATATCCTCGTCCGGCGGGATGACCTCGACCGCATCACCGTAGCGCTCGAAGCCGCAGGATTCGTTCGAGCCACCGTCATGGGTGTCGTCTGCTTTATCGATGGCCCCCAGGGCAGCCCACGGGATGCCGTGCATCTTCTGTTTGCCAACGAGAAGGTCCGCGAGTCGTATTCGGTTCCCACGGCCGACGTCACCGAGCATGTGCAGGCGGAGGACTATTCCATCGTGACGCTCGAGGCGCTTGTGGTGATGAAGCTCAATTCATTTCGTGACAAGGATCGCACCCATCTTCGCGACCTGATCTCTCTCGGCCTCGTCGATGCCTCATGGCCCCCGCGGCTCGTGCCGGAGCACGCGGCCCGGCTCCAGCAGCTCCTCGACGACCCCGACGGCTGACGCCGCCACGTGTTGAGGCGCCGTCGACGCGACTCAGCATTCGTGATCGACCCATTTCTTGCGGTGGGGCCGCGGTCAGACCTAGCATGGGCAGCGGGTAATCCACGCGGCCATGACGACGGGAGCGGGCGATGAGACTGCAAGACACCCTGACGCCACTCCTGCGGAAGCAACAACGACGTGAGCGTCGCCGCTGCCAGGGGCGCCAGGATCGCCTTGCGTGTGAGCGGCTCGAACTGCGGGCCATGCTTTCAAGCTTGCCGTTTGTCTTTACAAATCAGACGGGTGAATCGGTGCAGTTCGCTCTCTACGGGCTCGACAATGCCACGGGCCAATGGGCGTATTTTCAGCGGGATTCCGGCACCGACAACTCGTTCTCTGGTCGATTGGCCCCAGTGCAGGAGCTCGGCGCCGGCAAGCCACTCCCGTCGTATAGCTTCACGGGCACGACCGCCACGCTCGTGCTCCCCGATTCCCCGAGCGGCCTGTCATCGGGAACCATCGTGATCACGGTGGGCGATACGGGCCCAAACATCACCACCTCATCGAGCTTCACAGTGCCGCGGCCTTCGCCCAGCAATCCGTCGCTTGTGAATGCCACCACCAATCCGTACTACGACTTCATCGAGTTCACCTACGACGCCGGCGACAATCTCTATATCAACACCACGCAGGTCGATCAGTTCGGCTTCCCGATCACGCTCACGGCTTCGCCGACGCCACAGCACGGGGCACCAGTGGGCGTCACGCCAGGCGTGTCACGAGACGCCATATTCCAGGCGTTTTCCGCGTTCTTGGGCCAAACCGCCGATCCCTCGGCAAGCGATTTCCAGCCCTTGCTCCAGACAACCGGCACGGGCAGCCCGAATCGGATCATCGCGCCGGGGCAATACCTGGCCATGCCCGGCAATGCGACCGACCCGCTTGCCAGCTATTTTGATGCTGCGGTCCACAGCTTTTTCACGTCGCCGCCTCCGCTTTCACTCGTCGCAAGCGGTTCCACGTTCGTTGGCACCGCCACGACCAGAAACCCCGTGGCACACGGAGACCTTGTAAACGGCGTGCCCCA
>JBGTGN010000137.1:0-13682 GCA_041746715.1 Pirellulales bacterium
CACTCGAGTGCAGCCCCTTCGTTGCAATCACGCGAGCACGACCGGCTTCGACTCGTTCATTGAGGATTGTCGGCGGGAATTTGCGAGCCGGCCATTGTGAAGCTGCCTTCCGGTTTCCGCGTTCTGTCCTCCCTCCGATGGAAGTTTTCATGAGCGATACGCCTGTTAGCCTTCTCGAGCGAATTCGCGGTAGCGACGCTGATGCATCGTGGTCGCGGCTGGTGGAAGCCTATGGGCCAATGATCAAGCGCTGGCTCGGCCAGGCGGGTATTGCCCAGGCTGATGCCGACGACATCACCCAGGAAGTGCTCGTGGTTGTGGTCGCCAAGCTGCCCGAGTTTGACCGGCAGCGAACTGGCTCCTTCCGAAACTGGCTCCGCAAAGTGACCCTCAACTGTCTCCGCGACTATCGCAAGGCGGTCCGTCGCAGGCGAATAGCCACCGATGACGAACAGTTTGAACAGATCATTGTCGAACTGGCCGACGCCGACAGCCGGTTGAGCCGGCTGTGGAATGCCGAACACGACCAGCACCTGCTGCGATACCTTCTCGAGCAGGTTCGCGGCGGTTTCTCCCCTGCGACCATCGAGGCATTCACGCAGGTGGTCCTCGATGAACGATCCCCAGACGACGTGGCCGCCGAGCTCGGGCTGACCGTCAATGCGGTTTTCATCGCCAAGTCTCGGGTGCTCGCTCGGCTCCGGGAATGTGGGGCCGGGCTCATCGGGTAGGATTTTTCTCGGGCGTGAAAGATTCCCGGGGGCACCGTCCATGTCAAAACGGTGACTCGTGTTTCAAGACCGATGCGATGAGCCGATTGCCCCCACGTCTCTCGAGGCTTCACGATGCCGATCCCGGTTGTGGCCGACGAACATCCCGATGCTGATCGCCTCCGTGCCTTCGGCCTAGGCCGACTGGGCGACGAGGAGTTGCAGGCTCTCGAGCGGCATATCGAGCACTGTGGGCAGTGTTGCGAAGTCTTGCGGCAT
The DNA here is from genome assembly GCA_041746715.1 of Pirellulales bacterium. Lineage (GTDB taxonomy): Bacteria > Planctomycetota > Planctomycetia > Pirellulales > UBA1268 > QWPN01. The sequence continues at coordinate 990 of JBGTGN010000137.1, forward strand.
GTCGCCGACGACTCCCTTGTCGAGACGCTTCGGGATGCGGATCGGGCGGCCGTGGCCGACACGGTGGCCCTCTCCGGCGACGCCTCAGCCCACGGCGTCGTGGCGATACCACCGGAACTCGAAAACCATCCTCGCTATTCTGTCAAGGCACGCCTCGGGATGGGAGGGATGGGGGTTGTCTACCGGGCGGAGCACCGGCTGATGCAGCGGGATGTCGCGATCAAGGTCATCCATCCGCGGCTGATCGATCGCCCGCAGGCCGTCGCGAGGTTTCACCATGAGGTGCAGGCCGCCGCACGGCTGAGTCACGAGCATGTCGTGCGGGCCTACGACGCCGAACAGGTTGATACCGTCCACTTCCTCGTGATGGAGTATGTGGAGGGCGAGAGCCTCGACCGGCTCATCGCCCGCAAAGGGAGGCTCCCGATCGCCACGGCCTGTCGCTATGCCCGGCAGGCCGCTCTCGGGCTCGAGGCTGCTCATGCCCAGGGCATGGCCCACCGCGATATCAAGCCGCAGAACATCATGATCGATGCCACCGGACGCGTGAAAGTGCTCGACTTCGGTCTGGCCCGGTTTGTGCTTGACCAGGAAGCCGAAGAAGCCCCACGCCTGACCACCGCCCACCTCGTGCTGGGCACGCCCGACTACATGGCCCCCGAGCAGGCCCGAGAATCTCGTGCCGCCGACATCCGCTCGGATATCTATAGCCTCGGCTGCACGCTCTATCACATGCTGGCCGGGCAGCCACCGTTTCCTGCGGGCTCGGTCATCGAGAAGCTCGCGCTTCACATCAGCGGCCGTCCACAGGCGATCGAGGAATTGCGGCCTGGGGTGCCCGAGGGTGTGGCAGACGTGATCAATCGCATGATGGCCCGCGACCCGGCCGCCCGGTATCCGTCACCGGCTCATGTCGCCGAGGCGCTCGAGCCATTCACGCGGCCGCTTCCAAGCCACGAACGAGTGGACGCTCCCGCGGATTCGCTGCCGGTGATCACGCCGGTTAAGGCGAGCCTCGCCCGCTCGAAATCACGCTCCACTCCACCGAGTCTCGTCACCGCCGCGTTGGCAGTTGTCCTGGTTCCCGCGGTGATCGCAGCGGTGATCGTTGCAGTCGGGTGGCAGCGGGAAGGGGGGTTGTCGTCACGGCCTCCATCGTCCGTGATGCCAGCAGTCGGAGGCGGCACACCCAGCGGTGCCCCGCCGCGCCGGCCTCCGCAGAGTGGCGAGGCGTCGGGCTTTCAGGATGATTTTTCAGAATCACAACTCTCGAAGCACTGGACGATCCTCGAACCAGAGTCGGGCCGCGTAGCGATCGAGGATGGCTCGCTCGTGATGGTTCCGAATGCTGACACCGGCTGGTACAACGACGGCCATGGCATGCTCATTTCCCAGGAGGTGAAGGGCGACTTCGTGGCGACCGCGAGGCTGTCGGTCCGAGGTGTCAGGAATCCGCTCGGGCCACCAACCGAGCAGTTCAACTCCGCTGGGCTGTTGGCCCGCGACCCGGGCTCCGGGCCGACATCAGAGAAGTGGATCATGATCAGCCTTGGGCAACAGGCGTCGTCGCTGGGAACGAAGACCGAGCCCACCTGGGAGTCCCAGTCGTGGCCGGAGTTTCAGCGGACCTCTGCGACCGGTGGTGCGCTTCGGCTGGCGAGGATGGGGAATCGGTTTTCGCTCTTGAAGCGGCTCGACGGTGAGCAGAAGTGGACGCTTCTCACGGAACACCAGCTTCCGAACACCCCCGAGGTGCTCCAGGTGGGCCCCGCGGTGAATGCCTACCAGGCCGCCGACATCCGCGCGGCCTTCGAGTCCGTGCGGATCACCGTGCCGGTATCGGCTGGCGACCTCTATCGGGATTGAGGTCTCAGATATCTGGCGTGCTGACGTCTACTCGGCCGTGGTCGCGGCCGCGGGGGCCGCGCCGGTGCGGGAACCGAGCTCGCGGTCGAGGTCGAGCATCGCGGCCGGGTCTTCGTGGATCATCTTCAGCTTGGCGACAATCTCTCGGCATGTCTTTTCTTCCTCGACCTGTTCGGTGAGGAACCATTGCAGTTCGGCCAGGGCCGCGAAGCTCTTCTCTTGAAATGCCAGCTCGTAGAGGGCTTCGATCTGACCGCTCACCTCGCGCTCTTGCTTGAGGGCCGACTGGAAGATATCGAAAATGCCCTGGAACTCGCGGCGAGGTTCACCAAGGGACTGGAGCGCCACCGGCGCGTTGCGATCGAGCATGAAGTCGAGGAGCTTCATCGCATGGGAATACTCCTCCTGGCTCTGGATCCGGAGCCAGTTGCTACTGCCCCAGAAATTCTGGGCCGCACAGTACGCCGCCATGGCGAGGTACGAGTAGGACGCCGTCAACTCATTGTTGATCTGGTCATTAATCGCCCCCTGAATTTTTGGTGTGAGCATGGGATTTCCTTTTGGGTTCGAGATGCGTGCTGGCTACGAAGTGACCCATGATCGTAGCCGATCGTGATCGATCGATGGACCTGGGGCCGTGTTTTCGAACATTTTCGAGAATTTTTCGGCCCCCTGAAAGGTGTGTGGCCTTTGCGTCCATTCCTCAGTGAGCCCCGGCAAGGGCACGCATCACTCATCCACGCAAAGGAGCCGCCATGCCTCTCTTCTCGTCCGCCGCTGCCATCTCGGCCCCATTTGCCCGATGGTCATGGCTCGCAGCAACGGGTCTTCCAGCATTTTTCCTCGTGGTCTTTTCCACCCCGGCCCAGGCTCAGCAGGGGGTGGTCGGCGGAACGATCGCCGTCTCGGGCATGCAGCTCGAGGTTCGTCGCAAGGCCTTCATTCCCAACTTCGGTGGCTCGCGGAGCCGCATGAACGGCATGGCCTCGACCGGCGTCGCTGGCGACACCCATCTCTATGTCGCCGATCAAGGGCATAGCCGAAGTATCTACCAGTTCGACAGCACCCTGACCGGGGGAACGGCGTCGCTCTTCTTCGATGTTCAGTCGGCGGTGCTCGCGGCGACGGGCCGGAATGTCAACATCTCGAATATCGTTCACGGCGGCGTTCGTGCCGTCGCTTTCCATCCGGAGTTTGCCACGAACGGTCGGTTCTATACCGCGATGATGGAGGACCGGCCGGGCGATCTCACCGGGCATACCTATCTGAGCGATGCGGTCACGCCGATCGAAGCCGACTCCGTGCTGGCGGAATGGACGTTCAACCATGGCCTCGGGGAGGTGGATACCACGAGCTACCGCGAGGTGTTTCGGGTTGGCATGCCGGTGGTTGACCATTCGATTCGCCAGATGGGGTTCAACCCGTTTGCCACGGCGGGCGACGAGGACTACGGGCTGCTCTATATCGCCCACGGGGATGGAAGCGTGCAGTCGGCCACCGCGGGAGGAGGGCAAAACAATGACGCTCTCGGCAAGATGCTCCGGATCAATCCGCTCCAAGACGGGGCAAGCAGCTACTCGGTACCCGCGACCAATCCGTTCGTCGGCAGCGGCACGATGCTGCCGGAGGTCTACACGCTCGGGCACCGCAATCCCCACAACTTCTCGTTTGCCGAAGACCCGCTCGGTGCGAGCCAGATCATCCAGGTTGATATCGGCCGTGACAATGTGGATGAGCTGAATCTGCTCCTTCCGGGCGGCAACTACGGATGGTCAGAGCGGGAAGGTACGTTCGTCCATCTGCCTTCGGGCGGCATCCAAAACGGCATCGCCCCCCTCCCGGCCGACGAGGCGCTCAACGGCTATGTCTATCCGGTGGCACAGTATGGCCACGATGGCCCGATCGGCGCGGGCTTTGTGGGCCAGGCGTTGACGGGTGGCTATGTGATCCAAGCCGGTGACCTGGCGGGGGAATATGTCTTCAGTGAGTTTGGTGACGTTGGCCGCATCTTTCATGTGAGCTTCGACTCACTGTTGGATGCGGTCACCACGCTCGACCCCTTGGACCCAGCCCGCGACGAGCCAGGCGAGCTTTCCCAGGCGGTGATTCAGGAACTCTCGATTCTCTTCGACCACGATGACGACCTTCTGACCCCAGCGCTCCCCACGACGTTTGAGAGCATCCTGCAAAGCGACCCAAACTACAGTGGCAGTCGCTTCGATATTCGGTTTGGTCAGGGGCCCGATGGCACGCTCTACATCATGAACAAGAACAACGGGTGGATCTACGAGGGTGTCGGCACCGTCGTCGCCGTTCCCGAGCCCGGCAGCCTTGCTCTTCTGGGCGTGCCGCTCGTTGCAGGCGCCGTCTGGCTGCGAAACCGGAGGAAGGCGCGCCGGCCTTCGTGAAGTGCCGTGACCGTGACGAGAGGGAACGTCGTCAGGCTTGGTGTCTCGGCCGCCTCGATGCGGCTTCGCTCACGACATCAAGAACCGGTCGATCGGACCGGTCTGGCTCGCGAGGAGCGAATTCAGCCCCAGGTCGAGGTCGCCGTAGTGCTTGATCGGATTGCCGTAGGCATTGAGGATCGTGGTGTACCAGTTGCCGAGCGTTTGATGGCCTTCCTTGCCCCAAAACGGCAGGCGGATGTACCGCCCGGCGATGTCGAGCTTGGCGTTTCGGCCCGAGAGGATCACAAACGGCCATTCGATGCCGTGGCTGTGGTGGGTTTCGCCGTTGTCGGGGAAATAGCAGAGCATCGTGTTGTCAAACATCGTGCCGTCACCTTCCGGGATCGATTCGAGCCGGCGGACAATCGTGTCGATCAGGCCCATGTGGCCACGGAGGATCGTCTCGCGAACCTGGCCGGCCGAGAGCTGGGCGACTGGCTTGTCGTGGCCGACGTCGTGCTGGTTGACGTTTTCCTTCTCGATGCCCGGGAGCCCCGTGTAGTTCGTGCCAAGCTCATCGACGGTGAAGGTAACGACGTTTGTCATGCCCGCGATCAAGGCCGCGAGGAGTATCTCGGTGTGGGCCACCTGACGATCCACCGTGGTGAGATCGTCGGCGAAATACTTCGCGTCGAGTTTTGGAACGTTCCTGGAAATGGCGTCGCCCATCGACTCGAGCTTCTTGTTGCGGGCGCGGATGGCCTCCATTGCCTCGGCGTAGTTTCGCACCTTGGCCAGTTCAAGCCCAACGAGATCCTGACTGAGCCGCGACTGATTGTTCGTGGCAAACTCCAGCACTTTGCGTTCGAGCTCATAGCGGATTCGGCCCTGCTCGTGATTCGCAACCGACTTGAAGAGCTCGTCGATCGCCACCTTGGGCGAGCCGAAGGCGTAGTTGGGCTGCTGCGGGCCGCGGGCTGAAAAGCCCTTCTCGATGCCGTTGATATTGCCTCGGGCGTTCCCGCCGCCGGCCGGGAAGCAGGCGAGCTCGATATGCTCCAGCGGCGACGGAAACATCTTCGCCAGCTCGAAGTCGACCGTCGCCCATTTGATCGAGCTCAGCCGTTCGGTCGCGGCATACACGCCCATGCACGACTGCCACGAATGGTGGCCGTTGGTGCACATCTTGCCGGACAACCCCTGGAGGATCGTCAGCTTGTCTTTGTGGGCATCGAGCTGGCTCATCCATTCCGGAAGATCGTGGTGGTCCCAACTCACCTCAAACGGTGCCTTCGTCCGTTCCTTCTCCTGGTCCTGCTGGCTCAGCGTCGGCGGAACCATCACGCTCGGAAACACGCCGTTGCCTTTGTGCATGAAAATGAATCGCATCGGTGGCTTGCCGTCGGCCGTGACCGCCGAGGCTCGCGCACGCGACGGCGAGAGCGTCAGCGACGGCGTGAGTACCGCGGCACTCCCGCCCAGGGCGGCCGTTTTCAGAAATGTTCTGCGGGAATTGTTCGGCATCGGCGAGGCCCTTGTTACTGGCGGTAGAGAAAAGAGTCGGACGTGAGGAGGGAAACGATGACGGCTTGGAAGCTGCCGCCGCTGGCCAGGTAGGCCTGGTCGGCATCGATCAGGGTCGCGGAATCGGAAAGGGTTTCATTGCGACCCATGAAGAAGCGAAACGCGTGGCGGATGATCGACTGGCGAACCCGCTCGGATTGGGCCAGTCGGTCGATCATGTCGATGGCATTCTCGACCGGTCCATCGAGCCTATCGTCGCCCGTGCCTCGGAGATACCCCGTGGCATTCACGGGCCTGGTCTTGTAGGTGTCGAGTTTGTCTTTCCCGTTGCCCTTGGTGATCAGGTTCTCAGGGTTCTCGAGGGCTTCCTCGGTCCGTGGTCGGCCGAAGTCGTCATACAACTCAAACGCATAGCCGAGCGGATTCATGTGCTGATGACACTTCCAGCATGCCTCATGCTCGACGCCGGTGACGGATTCAACCCGTTCGCGAAATGTCTTGTGGGGATCGTCGGGAACCTTGGCATCGACCGTGATCGGCACATCGGGCACGCGGCCCGCCAGCAGTTTTTCCTGAACCCAGCGGCCGCGGCGGATCGGGTCGGTGAAGAAGTTTGACGAATGCGCGATGAGCCAGGCCGGGTGCGTCAGGATCCCCTTGTGGCCGGGAAGCGAGAAGGGCTGCTCCACGGGATAGTCGAGGTCGTCGTTTTCGCCATAGCGACCGTCAATGCCAGGCGTTTTCGGCAGGCCGTAGATTTGTGAATAGCGGTATTGGTTGCCGTGGGCCCAGGGGAACGTGGTGAAGGGGGTGTTGCCTCTGCCGAGCGTGTGGTCGAGGTGCTTCATGACCCGCGGGAGCGTGTTGGCATGACCTCCTTGGCGAGGGGAAAGCGGTGCGATCTGGTACCGCTCCAGGATCTCCGGATGGTCGGCCATGACCTTTTCCGGATCGGTCTTCCACTCGGTGTCTTTGAGTGCGTCGTAAAGCTCCTGCCAACGGGCGATGGTCTCACGGCCCTTTGCGTTGTCGATGTTGTGGTAGACGAAGAACTGATCGGACGTCAGCAGGGTCTCGAAGATGTCGGTATCGTTGTCGAGAATCCATTGGACCATGCGGTCGGCTTCGCGGATCAGATGGCCGGGCGTGCCGGAACTGCCGCGGCCGGGGTTCGCATAGAAGCCGATGCGGGTGCTTTCCTTGAACACCTTGTGGGCATTCGAGTAGCCGAAAAACTCACGAAAAAAGCGGATGATTCGGGGGTGCGATACGGCGTCGGAGTGGTTGATCGTCTTATCGACGGGGCCGCGGTAGTAGGTCTCGTCGGCCAACAGCCGGCGCACCTCACGGTCGTAGTCGGCCTTCGTTGTCAGCCGGCCGTCGCTGGCCGCTTTGACGAGCAACGGATCGGGGCCGCGGTCGCCCAGGGCGTACGAGATGGCGTAACTCGCCTCGCGGGGCGAGAGTTTCTTGCGACCGTGCTCGTCAGGGGGGCCTTCGCCGAACTCGAGCCGATACAGAAACTCCGACTCCAAGAGCACCGCGATGAGCATCTGCCTCAGGCCTTCGGTATTGCCGCCGACCTCGATCGCTGACCGTGTGAGCGCACGGTATTTCAACAGCTCCGCTTCATCTGCCGGCCGCCGCAGCACGCAATCAAACTGAGCCTGGATCGCGGCGACGATCTCGTCGTCGGTCGGCTCAGATGGCTTCAGAATGATCGCTTCAAATGCCGCTGGTGTGACTTTGGGATACCACTTGTCCTTCGGATTCTCGAACGCATCGGCGGCGAGCTCGCCGTTCTTCACGCGGGCCACCCGGATCTGCTTTTGGGAAATCCATTCGGCGTTGGTGAGCATGACGAGCAGGTGCCCGCCGTCGAGCGCGTTGATCGCGTAGTCCCGCACGCCTGAATGCTCGGGCAGCACGAACGGATTCGTGACACCATAAAACCCTTGGTGCCTGAGCCCATCCCGCTCGCGGCCTTCAATCTTGAACACATCCAAGACCCGCTCGTGAAAGATTTGCGGGCTCACGAGCCAGCGGCGGGCCGGCGTGGAAGCTTTGTCGGTAATCTCTCCGCTGAAGAGCTTGTCGTGATTGACCGCGTTGCCGTAGTCGGGATACCGCAACTTGTCTTCGATCAAGGGTGCGTTGGCCTTCGTGAGCCCCTCGCGGACCCACGACGAAAGCACGGCGTGTTCCTCAGGCGTGGTCGGATCCGCATCCTTCGGCGGCATGAGGCCGAAGTAAAGCTGCTCTTGGGCACGATTGAGCAGGGCGACCGTGGCGTCTTTGCCCAGCTCGGGCAATGTGTCGAACCGGACGTCGCCTTCCTGGGCGTCCGCGCCGTGGCACTCGACGCAGCGACTCGAAAGCACGGCCTTCACATCGGGCGACACCACGACCTCGGCCGCGGCGCGATTGCTCGCCAGCGACACAGCGACCCAGCCAACGACGACGGCGGTGAGCCTGGTGCAAATAGGTGTCACGGAGGGGGGGGCGGCGAGGTGGGCGGCGTGTTCGCGGATGTTTTCGCGACTCGCTCCCAATAGTATTCCCTGGCCGACCGTTCTCGTCGAGGATGGCTTCCGGCCACATGGAAGGGGCGGTGGGCCGGGACGTTTGATTGCCGGCGGGTGTCGGCATTCCTAAACTGAACGTGTTGGGGGCACGACGCAACGGGTGGGTCCGTGGCGTTTCGGGGGGCTGTAGCGTTCCGGGAGCAAGTGCGCTGAGAGAGAGTTTGGCGGCTGCGACGCGTGCCAATTCCCATCACGCAATTCGCCAGGGCTGACTCGAGGACTCATCATGAAACGCAGGACACGGGCCGCGCGGCGCGGGGTTGAGCGATGGCCGCATCGTCTCACGGTGGAGCGGCTCGAGGCGCGGCAGATGCTCGCGACCCTCCTGCCTGGGTTCACGGAGGCGGCGGTGGCGTCGTCGCTGGCAAGCGCGACCGCCATGGATTTGTCACCGACTGGCGAGCTTTGGGTGCTTGAGCAGACGGGTCGCGTCAAGCTCGTTCGAGGCGACGCGACAACGCACACCGCGCTCACGCTCAGCGTCGATTCCCGAGGCGAGCGTGGGCTGCTCGGCATCGCCTTCGCACCGTCGTATGACGGCGCCGGCGCGAACACGGATTTCGTCTACCTCTATCACACGCTGCCCGGCGGTGCGAACAACCGCATTACCCAATACGAGGTGTCGGCCGCCGGCACCACGACTCCCACACTCGCAAACCCTGTCACGATCCTCAACCTCAGTGGTTTGAGTGGTGCGACGAATCACAACGGCGGTGCCATCCACTTCGGTCCCGATGGGCTCCTCTATGTGGCGGTGGGCGATAACGCCAACGGTGCCCACGCCCAGACGCTTACCAACCTCCACGGCAAGATGCTCCGCATCAATCCCGACGGCACCGCCCCGAGCAGCAATCCATTCTTCGTCGATGACTCGACCGTCGCCGCCCGCGACTTCATTTGGGCGCTCGGGCTTCGCAATCCGTTCACATTCAGTTTCCAGCCGGGCACCGGTCGCATGTTTATCAACGACGTCGGCCAGAACGCCTGGGAAGAGATCAATGAAGGGGCCGCCGGCCGCAACTTTGGCTGGGCCACCACCGAAGGGGATTTCAACCAAGCCACCTTCCCGGGCTTTACGCGGCCGGTCTACGCCTACAGTCACGGCGGTGGAGGTTTCCAGGGATACGCGATCACGGGCGGTGCGTTCTACAACCCGGCCGTCGGCCAGTTTCCGGTGCAGTACGTGGGCGATTATTTCTTCGCCGACTACAGCAATAGCTGGATCAACGTTCGCGATGGCGTGACAGGCGCCGTGAGTCAGTTCGCAACGGCTGCTTCGTATCCAGTGGACCTCAAGGTCGGGGCCGACGGGAGCCTCTACTACCTCACGCGTGGCACCGGCCGGCTCATGCGGGTCACATCCACGGCCAGCCAGGCGCCTGCCATCACGCAGCAGCCCGATAACCTCACTCGGGCCGCGGGTGAGACCGCGAGCTTCAGCGTTGTCGCGAGCGGCACCGCTCCCGTTGCGTATCGGTGGCAGCAGCTCATTGGCTTGACTTGGACCAACCTGTCGGACGCCAGCCGGATCAGTGGCACGACCACGGCGACGCTCACGATCTCGAACCTTCAGGGTGATGACGCCGGCCAGTACCGGGCCGTCGCGACGAACGCCGTCAACACGGCCGAGAGTGATCCCGCTGTGCTCACGGTCACTGTGAACGAGGCGCCCTCCGCCACGATCATGATCGAGAGCGGATTGGTCGGCGGGCTCTTTCATGCCGGGCAGGCGATCACATTCTCCGGTGAGGCCACCGACACGGAGGACGGTCCGCTTGCGGCCTCGCAGTTCACCTGGCAGGTGGATTTCATCACAAGCATCGCTTCCGGGAGTCCCGTGGTGCGGCCATTCGTGCAGCCGTTTGGCGGGGTGAGCGGCAGCAGTTTCATCCCGGCAACCACCGGGCCCTACACGCTCGTCGACGTCGCCTATCGCATCACGCTGAGGGTCGAGGACTCGCAGGGCCGCGTTTCAACGGTCACCCAGGACGTGCTGCCTGCGGTTGCCACGCTCACCATCCAAACCTCCCCTGCCGGCCGTCACTTGACCGTCGATGCACAGCCCTTCACGACGTCGCAGACCTTCCAGAGCGTGGTTGGCTTTGAACGACCGATCGGCGTGCCGACGAGTCAGCAAGACAGTCAGTTTCTCTACACGTTTGCCTCCTGGTCGGACGGTGGCGCCGCGACGCACACGGTTATCACGCCGGTGGTGAACACCACCTACACCGCAACCTTCACGGCCGCCCTGATTCCCAACGGCCTCACGGCGACCTACTTCGATACCAGCAATTTCACTGGCCCGTCGGTCACCCGAATCGATCCGACGGTGAACCTGAATCCCGGAACGGGTAGCCCCATCCCGGGTATCGGCGCCGATACGTTCAGCGTCCGCTGGACCGGCGCCGTCGTGCCCCTCTTCACGCAGCAGTACACCTTCTTCACCATCAGCGACGACGGCGTGCGGCTCTGGGTCGATGACAAGCTCATCATCAATAACTGGACACGGCATGCGCCAACCCTGAACAGCGGCCGAATCAATCTCGTTGCTGGCCGGCAGTACGCCATCCGCATGGAATACTACGAGCACACCGGCGGCTCGATCGCGCGGCTCCAGTGGCGAAGCGGGAACCAGGTTCGACAGGTCGTGCCTGCGAGCCAGCTTGTGCCCACCTACGAGCCTCCGCAGCAGACCAACGGCCTCTCGGCCACCTTCTTCAACAACAGCGACTTTACCGGGACGACGTTCTCCCGCATCGACGCGATGGTGAATTTCAACTGGGGAACGCGTTCGCCGCATTCGTCGATCGGCGCCGACACCTTCAGCGTCCGCTGGACAGGCAGCATCGAGCCGCTCTCCACGGGCACACATACGTTTTTCACTCGGAGCGACGACGGCGTGCGGCTGTGGGTGAACAACCAGCTTGTCATCAACAACTGGACTCGGCACGCGCCGACCGTGAACAGCGGCCGGATCGATCTCGTGGCTGGGCAGCGATACGACATCCGAATGGAGTATTTCGAGCACACAGGCGGTGCGGTGATCCGTCTTGAATGGCAGGCTGCCGGCGTGCCGCGTCAGGTCATCCCAACGAGCCAACTCTTTCCGACGGCCGTCGCCCCGCTGGCCTTCGCTGTCACTGCCGACAAGCCAGGTGTCCACTCGCTCTGGCCGCGTTTTGCCAGGCCGTGAGTGACTCAGGCCATGTCACGATGGTGAGTCATGTGGAGGAGGATGCGTATCGAGGTGTTCCGGCTTCTGCGGGGTGCAGCCGAGCATGCGGGCTTTGTGAAACGTGAGCTTCGAGCCGAGCCGACTTCTGGCGAGTCCCAACCGTGCCTACGGCGTGGGCGCCTGGCTGCGGGCTCGTTTGAAGGGGTCGATCGTGCTGCCGCCGACGCTGGGGGGTGGCTCGTTGGGGTTCGTACCAAAGAGGCTGGGCCAGGCGAGGTTGGTGCCGGGCCAGCCGGTGGCCGATGGGGGCGGTGGCATGTTGGGCAGCGGCACAGGCCGAGGCTGAACAAGATCGGTCGGACCGGGAAACGAGGTCGTTGGGCTCCCTTGCGGCGGCTGCCCCTGCGATGAGACGAGCGTGGCCGGCGTGCCCGCGCTGCCGCTTCGTTCGAGCACGCGGATGCTCACGTCGTCGATCCTCGCTTCGCCAAGCCCCGAGAGTGCGAACGTGACAACCACAGGCTCCCCAGCCGATTCGGGCGGCACGATCCGGTAGAGCACCATGCGTCGCCATGACGGCGACTTGCCGATTCGCTCGGCAAGCGCTGGCCCGCCGAGCGAATCAAAAACGAGAAGGCCATCGACACTGCCTGCGATGGCCGACGGCACCCACACCTTCGCCGAAATCTCCAAGAGCTTTCCGGCAGGCGCCGCGACCGGTGGGCTCGTGATCCAAACCGGTGGCGTTTCGAGGACCACCGGGGCCTCGTTTGCCACTTTCGGCCTCGCGGCAAGACGGAGACAGCCCCGGCCCGACGCAGGCTGTGTGTGGATCACTTCAACGGTCGTGAGAATATCGGGGTCGGTGCGGGCGAAGTGTCGCCAGCCACCACCGGCAAGCGCCTCAAGCCGCTCCATGTCGCCGCCATCAAGCATCTCGGTGCCCGGGGCCGTGGTCATGCGTGCGGCGATGAACTGCCACGCCTCGCCGAGCGCCGCGTCAGAGGCCACCAGAGGGTTCGCCACCATCGAGCCCTCGGCCTTCACGGCGTTCTCCCAAACGCGTCGCTCAAACTGCCCGGCGATCGCCGATGCCTTGCGAAGGAGCCCGACGCCGCGGGGCGGATCGGTGCCCACGAGTGCCTCGCCCGCC
>JBGTGN010000138.1:0-18569 GCA_041746715.1 Pirellulales bacterium
CGAGCATCGGCACCGACGGCGAAGACGGGCCGACTCATGCGGCGGGCGGCGCCATCGACGCGGCCGTCGCCGCTCGAGTCAAGTCGCTTGGCCTCGACGTGACCATCGCCATGGTCCGCTGCGACGCGCTGCCGCTCCTCGAAGCGGCCGATGGTCTTGTCGTCACAGGCCCCACGGGCACAAACGTGGCCGATCTTCGCATCGTTCTCGCGGCACCTCCTTGACTCGGGCGAGCGTGGAGTTACACGTCGCAGAGCGCGACGGCTTCTTTGAGCCCGGCCAGCGGGTCGCGGGTCGGGATAAACTCCTGCCCCACGTAGCCCTGGTAGCCGATCTCCACGAGCTTCCGCATGATCGCCGGATAGAGAATTTCCTGGGTGTCGTCGAGCTCGCACCGACCGGGGTTACCCGCCGTGTGAACATGACCGATGACATCCTTGCACTGCTCGATCCGGCGGATCACATCGCCGTTCATGATCTGCACGTGGTAGATGTCGAAGAGAAGTTTTGCTTTGTCACTGCCGACCCGGCGGACGATGTTCGCGACGTAGTCGATGTCGTCTCCCTGGTAGCCGGGATGGCCCTTGAACGGGTGCGAGTCGTCGCGCGTGTTGAGATGCTCGACGCAGATCGTGACGCCCTTCTTCTCCGCATGGCCGCAGAGTTGCTTGAGGGCTTTCACGCAGTTGTCGGCCCCCTCTTCGAGTGAAATTTCACCGCTCGTGGGATCCTCGGCATCCCGCCACTTGAAACCGGTGAAGGCGATCACGCTTGGAAACCCCGCCTCAGACGCCGCATCGATCATCTCGGTCGTCCTCGCGATAACCTCCTCGTGGTAAACAGGGTTGTTGAGTCCCTTCATGAAGGGTGCCCCGGGCATGCCGTTGGGCGCGATCGCACAGGTGAGCCCGTGTTTCTTGATCGTGGCCCAGGCTTCCGGCGGGGCCAGCTCGACCGAGACGCATCCGAGATCCGTGGCCACCTGGCAAATCTTGTCCATCGACCACTTTTCACCAAAAAGCTCAAAACACCACGCGACGATCGACTGCTTGATACGTCCCTTGCGAGCAGGCTCGGCGGCGGAGGCTTGCAGGGCAGACGTGGCAAATGGCGACGCAGCACCGAGGGCAGCGGCCCCGGCGGCAAGGACGGTACGGCGGTTGATGGGCGTGGGCATCGCGGTATTCCCCCAGGGCAGTGGTCAGTGGACGGCCCGCGGACGGTGGCGGTCGCCGAACCGATTACACTAGCACGCCATCGCGAACGAACCAAGCAAGCGAACCAAGCGAGCGAACCATTCATGTCGAGCATCAAGCGAATCCTCGTCACCGGCGGGGCCGGATTTCTGGGCAGCCACCTCTGTGAGCGGCTCGTTGACGAGGGTCACGACGTCATCTGCGTCGATAATTTTTTCACGAGCCAGAAGTCGAACGTCGCCCATCTCTTGGGTCGGCCCAACTTCGAGCTCATTCGCCACGACGTCATTCAGCCTCTCTGGCTCGAGGTCGATGAGATCTACAACCTCGCCTGCCCTGCGGCCCCGGGCCACTATCAATACAACCCAATCCGCACGATGAAGACCTCTGTCATGGGGGCGATCAATCTCCTCGGGATGGCCCGCCGGTGCCGGGCAAAGATTCTCCAGGCGTCCACAAGCGAGGTCTATGGCGACCCGGAAGTGCATCCACAGCCCGAGAGCTACCGCGGCTCGGTAAATCCCATCGGCCCACGCGCCTGCTACGACGAGGGCAAGCGGGCAGCCGAAACGCTGTTCATGGACTACCACCGGCACAACCGGGTGAATGTCCGCATCGTGCGAATCTTCAATACGTATGGACCGGGAATGCACCCCTTCGATGGCCGGGTGGTCTCAAACTTCATCCGCCAGGCGCTCTCGGGCGAGCCAGTCACGATCTTCGGCGAAGGCAATCAGACACGCAGCTTTTGCTACCGCGACGATCTCGTCGAAGGCATCATCCGGATGATGAATGGCCCCGATGATTTTACGGGGCCCGTGAACATCGGGAACCCTGGTGAGTTCACGATCCGTCAGCTTGCGGAGCTCACCCTCGAGCTCACGGGCTCGAAGGCGCCGCTCATCAAGAAGCCGCTGCCGGTTGATGACCCCGAAAGGCGCCGGCCCGACATCACGCTTGCCAAAGAAAAACTCGGCTGGGAGCCGACGATCCCGCTGCGTGAGGGGCTCGCCAAAACGATCGAGTGGTTCCGCTCGGTGCGGCTCGCCGATTTCCGAGCACCGACGCCAAACTTCTGAGCCTGCTACTGAGCGCCTTGGCCTCGGCCACCCTGCGACTGGCTGAGCAGCCGCTGCACCACAGCCACCGTCGCGATGCCGGCGAAGAGGCCGATGACGTCAAACACCCAGTCGAGCCCTTCGGCAGACCGTCCAAACATCGGTTGGGTGACTTCGTCGACACCGGCGGCCAAGGCAAGGCCAACAGCCAGCGTGATCGCGGTGCGACGTGACCATCGGCCCGAGGCCGCCGCGGTCGCGGCCACGAGGAACCCGAGCACGCCGTAGGCTCCAAAATGGAGGAACTTGTCTGGCGGGGGGTTGGGACCAAGAAGATCGCCAGGCTTGGGATGGTGCGTGGCCCACACGAGAAACGCCGCGTATGCGACGGTGACGGCACACAGCGACCAAAACATCCGCCGTCCTGCGAGGGTATCGGCGACGGGCATCGGGTGGGGATTCCGGGGCAGGCAGGAAGACAGCGCAAGCGGGGAAGCCGCAATTCTACCGAGGTTTTTGATCTTCGCCCGGGCGGTTTCCCTCGGTATTGTCTCGCCTCCCATGGCGGCTGCCACCGCCTGCCCATCCGTTTGAGGAGAGTGCCTACCCATGAATCGCCAGGAACTATCGGCCGTCGTGCTCGAACTGCTCGAAAAGGAAACCGGTGAGACGTTTCCCGCGCTCGAGGAGAAGACCTCGCTCCGCGAAGGGCTCAACCTCGACTCACTCGATATGGCTGGCCTCGTGCTCCACATCGAAAGCCGCTTCGGGATCCAAATCGAGACCGAACTGCTCGAGAAGATCACCACCGTGGGCACCATGCTCGACGTGCTCGAAGAGAAGATCGCCGCGAAGGAAGCCCGCAAGGCTGCCTGATCGCAGAAGGAGGGGGGCTCGGATGACGCACCAGTTGCCAGCGGTATCGACGATCGACTGCCGGATCACCGGCCACGCGCTTCGTGAGGCGCGGTATTCGGAGATGGAGGAGCTTCGTGTCCGGCCATCGCCGGCCGGTGCCCCGCCCATGCCGCCACGGTTCCTCAGGCATGCCGACGAACACACGATCGTCGGGCTCCATGCCGTCCTCGACGTCATCGCATCCAAGGGGCTCTCGGCGGAAGCGCTCGTGGGACATGCGGTTGTCGGCGCACCGTGCCAGATGGGACGGCTTGCCACCGCCCGCGTGCTCGTGGCCATGCCGGCTGCGGGCGCCTTGGCGATCAAGCCCCACGTCGTGCCTCAGTGTTCACTCCACTCACTCGCAGGCGCCGTGAGCGTGGCGCTCGGCATGCACGGCCCCCACCTCGGTGTCGGTGGTGGTGTCGGTGCCCTCGGCGAAGGGCTTCTCGCCGCCGCGACCCTCCTCATGAGCGGTGGCGACCCCGACTGCCGCGGCACATGGCTCGTGGCCACCGAATGGGACGAAGAGCCCGCACTCGATGACACCGCCACGCCCATCGGCGATCCCCTTTGCCGTGCGATCGCGGTCTTGCTCGACGCCACACCGCGCGATGACGGCGATGGGGAACGTGAGCCCGCCGTGACGCTTCGCGTGAGACCCACGCACCGCGAGAAACGCGTGCCCTTCGAGGCCGCTGGTTCCAGTGCCATCGTGGCCTTGTCGCGCGCCATCACGACGGCCCTCGAGTCTGGCCGCTCAGAGGCTTGGACGCTCGCGTGCCCGTGGGGAGTTGAGGTAACGCTCGAACGACGATTCCACACACGCTCCTTGCGGGAGGCGGCATGAGCGGCATGAAGAGCATGAACAGACGCGATCGAGCCCCACGGGAGCCGGTGGTGATCACCGGCCGAGCCGCTGTTACGCCGCTGGGCTGTGATGTTGCCACGATCCTCGATCGGCTTTTCGCGGGTGAATCGGGTATCCGTGAGTACATCGCCGACGAGCGGGCTCGCACCGACACGCGGTTCGCAGGCCCGATCACCGATCTCCCCGTGCCCCCGGGCGTTGATCCCGACGAATTCAAAAGCCTCGACAGCCTCGAGCAGTACTCGCTCGCCGCCGTCATCAACAGCCTCGCTGACGCAGGCTTTGATGATCTTCGCGAGGTTGCGACGAGGCCCGCCGCGCCGCGGATCGGCATTGTCGCTGGCCTCGGTGCCGAGCAAATGAAGTTTTGGGAAACCAACTCCCTCGGGGGTGGCACCACCACCTTTGATGCCTGCCGCGATCCCATGACCGTTCACCGGATCGCCGCCCGTATCGGGCTTACGGGCCCCGCCATCGCCACCGGCGCGGCCTGTGGTTCGAGCGGCTACGCGCTGGCGCTGGCCCGTGCGTGGCTCGATGCCGGCTGGGTCGATGTCTGTGTTGCCGGTGGCTGCGATGCCATGACCGCCACCTCGATCGCGGCCTTCTATAACCTCCGCGCGCTCTCCCGCCGTGCCGATGATCCCGCCAAGGTTTCGCGGCCCTTTGATCTCGCGAGAGACGGCTTTGTGATGAGTGAGGGGGGCGCATTCTTCGTCCTCGAGCGAAGGCGTGAGGCTGTCGCTCGGGGCGCCCACCTCTATGGCGAGCTTGCGGGCATTGGCATGTCGAGCGACGGTGTGCACATGGTGGCGCCCAGCACCGACCCGACCCAGTCGGCCCGCGCGATCACCACAGCGTTCGCCGACGCCGGCGTCACGCCCGACCAGATCGACTACTTCAACGCCCATGCCGCGAGCACGCCCGTGGGCGACGTGGCCGAAGCGGCCTCCATCCGCCTCGCGTGCGGCGATGCCACCGATGCCATTCCCGTCAGCTCCACCAAGAGCATGAGCGGCCATCTGGTGAGCGGCGCTGCCGCCTTTGAGGCGCTCGTCTGCCTGGGCGCCATCGAACGTCAGGCCGCCCCGCCAACGGTCAACCTCGACAACCCCGATCCGGCCTGCCCCCTCCTGCACGTGCCCCACGTCGCACGGCCCTGCCCGATCACGGTAACCGCCAGCAACTCGTTTGGGTTCGGTGGCTCGAATATCTGCATCATCCTCCGCGCCGCATGAGTTTCCTCATCAACACGACCACATCCGAGGACCATCCCATGACCTCACCTGCCCGTCACATGCCGCCGGCCACCACTGGCGAGATCGACACGCTCCTTGCCGATCTCGTGGCTTGGTGGCACGAAGTTGAACCGATTCATGAAGAGGAAGGCCTCCGCGGCAAGGTCTGCGACCTCCACCGCTTCAATTTTCTCCTGTGGCACGAGGAAGACATCGCCCGTTCACCGGACGTGACCGACACAAAGATCGCAGCGGTGAAGCGTGCGATCGACGGCTACAACCAGGCTCGCAACGACGCGATCGAGAAGGTAGACGACTGGCTCATCAGTGAGCTGGCCGCTCGCGGTATCGTGGCCGCACCGGGGGCTCCTGCCGCCACCGAAACGCCCGGTGCCGCGATCGATCGGCTCTCGATCCTCGAGCTCCGCCGCTACCACATGCGAGAGCAGGTCGACCGGGCCGATGCGACTCCCGAGCACCGCCAGAAAGCCGCTGAAAAACTCGTCGTGCTCGATGCCCAGCGGGATCATCTGATCGCTGCGGTCGACCGGCTCATGTCAGAGATTTTTGCCGCAAAGCGGCCGCTGCGGGTCTTCCGCCAGATGAAGATGTACAACGACCCGTCGATGAACCCGTATCTCTACAAGACTGCATCGAAAGCAGCCTGAAGAAGCTCAGAGAGCATGATGCAGGAGCGAAGGGCTGCCCGTGTCATGGAGCCGGCGTTGTTTGCAAGCGAAGCCAGGAAGGCGAAGCGCAGCAAACATCGAATGAGCGAAGGCCATGGATGGCCGTAGTGAATGTCCGGCGACGTGGCACGGGCAGCCCTTCGCGGATAACACCCTCAGGCCTTCAGCCTCGTGGACGATCGTCGCTGATGGCAGTCGTGCCGCTGGCCCTACTGCATGCAATTGGCCAGAGCCAAAAGTGCGTAGGCCGTGACGAGGACCGGCTCGCCTTCAAGCCATCGCTCGTTGGGGTTGGTCCACGAGCCATCGGGCTTCTGTCGCGACACGATCGCTGTGGTGAGCTCGTCTCGCCACACATGCTTCTTGCCTTCGGCGTCGGTGAAGGTCTCTTCGCCGAGCACGACGAGCGCCTTGCTTGCGGTGTGATAGAAGTAGAAGAGGCCCGCTTGGCCCATGCCAGGGTTCTCGTCAAACGTAAAATGCTTGCCGAGCCATTCGACGGCGGCCTTCACTCGCGGATCGTCCTTCGTGAGCCCGGCAAAGATCATGCTCTTGAGCCCGGCGTAGGTCATCGATGCATAGCTTCGGAGGCCGCCGTTTTCGGTCTCCCCAGCCTGGCTCTCGCCACCGGCAGCGGGCGTGTAATAGAAACCGCCGTCAGGGTTCTTCTCGGGGAAGGGTAACGGGTTGTGCGGCCCAGGGAGATTCTGGGCTCGTGACACAAACGCGAGCGCCTTCTGAATCGCCGGGTCGTTCTCGCTTTCGCCGACCGTACGTAACGCTTCGATCATAAAGGCGGTGTTCGAGAGGTCGGGCCGTGACTTCTTGCCGTAGCCGGCGCCGCCGAAGGCTGGGTCGTTCTTGTCTTTGCCTTCCTCGTCATCCCACTGGAGCTTCTTGACGAACCGAACGGCATCTTTGATCTCGGCATCGAGTTTTCCATCGGCATTGCAGGCGGCAAGCGCCATCATCACGATCGATGTTTCATAGTTCGCCACCGGCGAGCCGGCCGTATAGACACCACCATCGGGCTGACGAAACGAGAGGAGAAACTCGAGGCCCTTCTTCACGACGGGTGCGTCAGCCGGCGTGCCGCTGCGGACCAGCGCCGTGACCACCAGCGCCGTCACGCCCGGCCCGAGCTCACTCTTGAAGCTGCCATTCTCCTCCTGGCAGCCCTCAAGAAATGTGGTGGCCTTGGCAATCGACTCCTTCACTACGGCCTTGTCGGCAGCTTGGCAGGGAGCGTGAAAGGGGGCGAGCGTCACACAGGCGGCAACAAGGGCAACGGCAGCGGCAACACGTGGCATCTTCATGGTGACCATCCAGAGGTTTTTGTATGTGGGGGTGGAGGTGGGCGACAGGCGTTTCGAGACTCTCAGAATACGCTGAATTGGCCCCCGGCGAACCCGGGTAAAATTTCCCCGCGCTGGCGACTTTCTCGCCGCAGCGACGCGCGGAAGATCCTGGGAGGAGTGGCAAACAGAATCATGAGCGGCTCTCGGTAGCCCGCTGGGAGCGCTGCCGGATGAACTCGGTATCGTGACAGTTGGAAACGGCGGTATCGTACGTGATGTCTCCCTTGTGATAGAGCTCCAAGAGGACGTTATCCATGAGCTGCATCTTGTGTTTCCGTCCGGTCATGATCTCGTTGCGAAGCTGATGAACATTTCTTTCGCGGATCATGTTCCGTACCGCTGTGTTGACCACGCAGATTTCGGTGGCGAGCACCCGTGAGGTTCCCGTGGCCCTTGGGAGAAGTTTTTGGGACACGATCCCCTGGAGCGAACCAGCGAGTTGATAGGCGATCGACTCCTGCTGTTGCTGCGGGAAGACACTGGCGATGCGCTGGAGGGTCTGGGCCGCGTCGGGCGTGTGGAGGGTCGCGATGACGAGGTGCCCCGTCTCGGCCGCCACGAGCGCGGTCTCGATCGTGTCGAGATCCCGCATCTCGCCGATCACGATCACGTCAGGATCCTGACGGAGCACGGCCCGAAGGGCGCCGTGAAACGACTGGAAATCGCTCAAGAGCTCCTGCTGGATCACGAGGCTGCGTATGTTTTCATGGACGAACTCAACGGGGTCTTCGAGCGTGATGATCTTTGCCCGTCGCTCCGTGTTGATCGTGTGGACCATATAGTTGAGCGTCGTCGTTTTTCCCATTCCGGTCGGGCCGGTGACAAGAATTAGTCCCCCGGGACGACGCGTCAGTTCCGCCACGATGTCCGGAAGGCCGAGGTCCTGGGCCGAGCGAACGACGGTCTCACAAAGACGGATCGCGAATTCGGGCGTTCCGACATGGAAGTAGACACTGACCCGGCAGCGGCCGATCCCGGGTAACGTTCGAGAGAAGCTCAACTGCCAGTCACGGGCAAAGACTTCCTTTTGGGCGTCCGTGAGAAGGCTGTCATGAATCGCCTGCAGATCCTCGGCGTGGAGCGGCGGCCCCTGCACCGGCTGGAGTTCTCCATTGACCCGAAAGATTGGCGCCACGCCCCGGGAGAGATGGACGTCCGTGGCCGAGAACGTGCGGGCACCCTGAAGGATTCGCTCCATCGACCAGTGCATGGTCATCCTCCCGCGAAGAGCTGGCCGAGCCGCCGCACGACGGCCGTTACGACTCCGGCCCGTTCGGAAAGGCGGGCACGCGCCTCGACATGCTGCGGCGAGAGCTCGACGCACCGGGAGAAACTGTTCCGTGCCGCCGCCTCCATGCCGAGCATCCGCTGGCAATCGCCCTGAACAAGCCAGCATCGGGGAACCGAGGGATCCCGTTCCACCGCCTGCTGCGCGTGGCGCAGCGCTTTCGCAGGAGCCGCATGACAGAGACACGCGGTCGCCGCGTCGAGTGGAACCAGCCAGTCACGGTCGAGCGCGCTGGCCTTGTCGAAGCAGTGGTCGTCGCCGCCACCACGCTTGCCGAGAAGGACTTCTCCCCGAACAAGCCATCGGTAACTCGATTCACCCGGCCGTGCGAGCGACGCATCCGACAGGGCTAACGCCTCGGTTCCAGCGCCCATGCGACAGTGTGCCTGAGCGAGGCCCGCGAGCACCTCTCCGTGCTGAGGAAAAATCTCGAGTGCCTTCCTGCCCCACAGCTTGGCCTGGCGATACTCCCCGAGCTGAACGAGCATCTGCACCTGTCCCAGCCAGCCGATCACATTCGTGCGATCGCCCTCGAGGCTCCGCGAGTAGAACCGGAGGGCCGACTCGTGTCCTCCGGCCCGACGCTGCTCGTCGGCCAGGCGGAGCCAATACGCGGCATCCTTTTCAACCGGCTGCCTATCACCGGCCGAGCCTGCCGTTGTCGTGGGCTGGTCGTCGGCAAGCTCGAGTTTGTCAAATCGGGCGATCACACACCTCCCGCGGCGGTCGTGCCGAGGTCATTCAATTTTTCCCCATCGGCCTAAAGGATAACTCCTGCCAATAACCCGGCCGGTGATGGTGTCCAGGCGGGGCATCCAGTTCGGCTCGACGAGATTTGAGGGAATCATGATCCTCGCCTCGAGACCACGGCCATTCGCACGCACAGGGGGTGCCGACCCCGGGGGAAAGAACCCGACATCGAGCACAAAGACGCAATCCGTCGGTACCGTGAACTGCTTCCCCTCGGGAAGCTGATAGGCAACGGGCTGCCAGGGGGATGGCGCACCAGACACGGTGAGCACGCCACCGCGCATGGCCACCTCCTCACCAGCCATGGCCCGAACCCGCCGCACGGAACGCACCGTGTACTCGAGCACGATGTCGCCCGCCTCCAAGGGGGCGTCTGGCGCTGCCCAGATCAGATCGCCTCGCTCCATGGGTGGCACATCCACCGCCATCTGAAATGGCACCACGCTCCACCGGCCACTCATCATGCGGATCACTGTCGCGATCGCGGGAACATAGAGAACAGCCACGAGCACAGCGGCGCAGGTCACGGTTCCCACGAGGCGGATTCTCGAGCTGCGAAACACGCAGCCTGTTCCTTCCACCGCACTCGCGGCGTGTACCGCAAGCGCGCCAGACGCGATCGCGATCGCAAGGAATGCCATGCCGTGGAGGAGAATGAGGAGAAACAGGGCGATCATCCAGCCACTCAGGAGTGACCACCCAAGCATGCGTTGCCCGGAGGCCATCAACGGCAGCCCGGGTACGAGGCTCGCGGGATGTTTCACGAGGCCAACGACGGGCCACACGACGGCCTCGAGCGGCAGCTCGACCAGCGGCCCGGGCGCATGGCCACATCCGAGCCCGCGGAGCCGCCGGCCGATGCCGCGCTGCATCGCCCACCACCCTCCGAGCAGCCACTTCTCGAGCGAACCGGCCCGCGGGGGCATGATGGGGATTGAGCCTGCCTCCGCAGCGAGCGTGAGATCAGCCTGGCAGCGACCGCACCGCGTGCTGCCCGGCATGGTGTTGAACCCGCAGTTGAAACACCGCATGGGATGGTGCCTCGACGGCTGCCGAGGGGAGGCCGTGACAGGATCAGTGTGACTGACGAATGTCGATCACACGACGGACTTCATTCGGTGTCTCGTAGAGCTCGGACGTGGGCTCACTCGACTCGATTCGCCCGATGATGCGGGCCAGGGCAGCGGCATACTCCTTGCATGCCTCTCCCTTGATGCCCTTCGTGCGGACTTTCACCTGGCCGTCGGCGCCGATTTCGATTTCGATCTCTTCGCTGGCCATCACGAGGGCTCCTGAGTGGCGGAGAAATGAACCTGGTTGTCACCACGAGCGGACGCGGATCTTCACTGCCTGGTCGGCGGTCACTTCCTCGTGGATGATTGAGACATGGCGAGCCTCAAGCTCACTGACGAGGCGGTGATAGACATACTGCTGGGTCACGCGGCCGATGAGCTCCTCACCGACGCGGCGAAGCTCTTGGGCGGTGATACCCGCCCCCTCGACACACACCTTGAGCCCCCCGCGGACATCGCGGGTGAAAATGGCCCGAATGCCATCCCGTTCGGCAACGACCTGCTCGCCGGTACCGACAGTGCCCTCGAGAATCTCGCTGTCGGGCACCTCGATCTCTTCTCGGGAAATCCCTGCCCCTCGGCTTTCGGACCGCGCCTGACCGGCGACCGCGGCGGTGTGGGCCGTGGCAGTGAAGCCTGCCGCTGCGACGCCCGCGGCGACCGCCGCCGAGATGGCGCCCCAGTTCGCGATCACGATCGGGGCAACGATCATCACCGTACTCATGGATATGTCTCCTGAAACGAAACCGGAAGGAGTGCGGTCATAGCTCGATCTTCCTGCGAGCCTCGTCGCCAGACGCGGTCTTTGAGCCAGTGGCAAGCCGCGAGCGGCCGGCCGCCCAGCTCCGAAGACGGCCCAGCTCCTCACTCATGGTCTTCGAGAGCGGAACGGTTTGGGCAAGCGAGTTGCGGAGGATGTCGGTCGAAAGACGGCCGCTGGTGCTGAAGGCGTCGAAGAGAGCCTCGACAATGGCCTGCTCGATCTCGGCACCGCTGAACCCGTCGGACGCTCTCGCCAGGTGCGCGAGGTCAAACTCGCTTGGGTCTCGCTTCCGCTGGAGGAGGTGAATCCGGAAAATCTCCTGCCGCTCCTCGAGCGTCGGAAGATCGACGAAAAAAATCTCGTCAAGACGCCCCTTGCGAAGGAGCTCTGGTGGAAGCTGGCTGATGTCATTGGCCGTGGCGACGATGAATACCGGAGCGGTTTTCTCGGAGAGCCAGGTGAGCAGTGTGCCGAAGACGCGGGCCGACGTTCCAGCGTCACTGCCGCCGGAACCACCCGTTCCGGCAAATGCCTTGTCGATCTCGTCGATCCACAGCACGGCCGGAGCGACGCTCTCGGCAACCTGGAGCGCCTGACGGACATTCTCCTCGCTCGACCCCACGAGACTCGAGAACATTCTCCCGACGTCGAACCGAAGCAGCGGGAGATTCCAGAGATTCGCTGTGGCCTTGGCGCAGAGGCTCTTCCCACACCCCTGCACGCCAACCAAGAGCACCCCTCGCGGCGGCGGGAGCCCGAACTGCTTCGCACGATCGGTGAATGCCACGCTCCGCTTCGTGAGCCATTCCTTGAGGTTATCGAGCCCTGCGACACTCCCGAGATCGGCCTGGCTCTGGTAATACTCGAGGAGGCCGCTTTTGCGGATGATCTGCTGTTTCTCGCCAAACACCACATCGACATCGCTCCCGGTCAGCCGGCCGTCGATGACGAGTGTCTTGGCGAAAACGTTCTCCGCCTCCTTGAGCGTCAGTCCGCGGGCTGCGGAGAGAAGCCGTTCACGGCCTTCGGCATCAAGGTCGATGCTGATGCCGGGCTTGTCTCGAACATCCTCGATGATCCGGTCGAGCAGCTCGCCGAATTCGTCTCCTCCCGGGAGGCCAAAGTCAACGAGCGTCACGTCCTTGCTGAGCTCGGGTGAAATCCTCGTCACTGGCGCGGAGATGATGATCGACTTGTAGGTGTCACGCAGATGATGGGCAACGTCACGTAGCCGGCGGATGACGGAGAGGTTCGCCCGATGGTCTTCGGTGAAGGAGTGAAAATCCTTGAAAAGATAGATGGCCGGCTCGAGCTGGGCGACCACCGCGTCGAGCGCGGCGACGGGATCGCATGTGCTGCCGGAGCTGCCCTTCGCCCGATTCGGGTCGCTGCCACTCTTGACGATCCCCTGCGTGATGGTCCACACAAAGAGATTCTTCTTGCGGCGCGCGGCGATCTCCCTAAGACAGCGTTCGACGCGCTCCTCCTCCCAGGTCGTCACGTAGATGATCGGATACCGGGCGCGGATGAGAACATCGATCTCCCGCGCGGCCGATGGGTCGGCGCGTTTCGGCATGCCGTTGGCAGTCGGTGCGGCCATCACATCCTCTGGCCATCGACAGGGGGTGACAGGGGCCGGTGGTCGTCTGGCTCAGCGTGTGGCAGCGTGGTCGATACCGGGAGACTCCGTGCGAGCCGCTGCCGGACGGCGTCGCCACGCACGCCGATCACATCGAGGGCTTCGAGAATTTCCCGAGACGTTCCGAAGAGATGCACCCTGCCGTCGGCGCCAATCTGGATATCGCTGACCATCGACTCGTCTGTGGCGTGCATCGGATACGTGGGGCCGCGTGTTTCCGACATCATGAGTTCCCATTCAGGCACCAGCCGCTTTTCACCCGCTATTCCACGACGCTCAATCCTAACACGGCGGCTTCCGCCCTCGCCTTATCTCCGGCATCGGCAGGGAGCGGCACGGCCAGATCGGGATCATGCCGCGCCTGCCACTTCGGGAGGTAGCCGTCGCGAATGCTGAATGGGACGCCGGGGAGGTGGTCGGCAAGCCAACCCGCGATCGGCCGGAAACAGCAGTCGAAATGGCCTGGGAGGAGGAGATGGCGAACGATGAGGTCGCCCGACGCCGCAGCGAGAAGGAGGTTTCGACCGACCGTAGCCACGTAGCGAGGCACTCCCGCGATCCGCTCGGCGCAGGCATCATTCCCAAACTTGAAGTCGGCCACATGGATATCGACGACACCTCGGAGAATCTCGAAGGCTTCAGGCGTGAAATGAAAATCACTCTTCCAGACAATTGGTGGGAGGTTCTCGCAGCCGGCCATGGCCCGAAGGATGGCCGGGATGTGGATCGATGGCTCGCCACCTACCCACTGGAGGTTCCGGGCGCCTCGCTGGCGTCCCCATCGAACGGCTTCTGAAAGGAACTCCGCCGTGAGCGGCGTGCCAAGCCGTGGGTCAAATGCCCGCTCTTCCGCGATGCAGAAGGCACACCGCAGGTCACATCCCGACAGATAGAAGAGGTGTGACGGCACGAGCTGCGGCTCTTCGCCGTGTTCCACCCGGTGCCTGAACACGCGGGCTTCCGTGCCAGCTCGGCATTTCCCGAGCTCACCCGCTGCGCGATCCACGCCACAGCGATGCTCGCAGAGCACACAGTGACGATCATGGGAAACCGCGAGGGCAAGCGCGGCGGAGATCCTCACTGCCTCACCTCCGGCTTGAGAATAGTCTCTGGCCTCGCGGCCTTGCCAGGAGCCTACATGTCTGCGACGGGCATCGCACGCGGGTGGGCGGGGATGCGACGAGGGGGCGGGTCGCGGCCCTCGTCGAGCTGCCACTGCTCGCGCTCGTCGTCACTGGCGTAGTACATGAGCCATGTCGCCTGGTCACCGTCGAGGGTGGCGCTGCAATCCCAATGGATGAAGTTGTCGGGCAGATCGACCCGCTTGAGCACGGCCGGAAGGATGTCGCGACGGATGAGTGAGTAGAGCTCGCGGTCCGAAAGGTGATCGGTGAAATCAAGCACGATCCGCTTCTCGTGCAGTCGCTCGATCACGTCCCAGAGCCGCTGCCGCAGTTGGTCGTCGTCGAGCGTGCAGACCGGTTGAAGCGCCAGCGGCGGATCGAACCAGCGGGCCACCGGGGCCATCGGGGCAAGCTCCCATGCGAGCATCGATTCGAGGAATCGATTCTCGGCCTCGGTGGGGAGATGACGGAAGTCGACCTCGTGGATCGCCTCATCGAGGTAGGGCTCGATCGCCGTCCGCAATTCGCCATTGCGAATGAGGCAATCGATCTCTTCGGGGTCAGGATGACGGACGAGGGGCATACCGGGTGGTGTCCTCGGGGTGGCCGCCGCTGCCCGGCACCCGCCAGGCTCCACTGCGACCTGCTTCCGACGATACCTACGTCGCGGCAGGGTTCAACGAAGCGGACAGGATTTTTGCGGCATTTTTCATGGAGCAAGACTGCACGACCGCTACGAGCGGACGACTCTTCGCCGCCCACCAGCATCCCCCCAGCTTGCCACTTCCGCCGATCTCGCCCGGTATGAAGAGCCTATCCGAGAACCTTATCTGCCGTCGGTCGGCTGCGCGGCATGCTAAACATCGTCAGGCTGCATCGACGAATCTCCCTGGAGAAAGCCTGCTTCGGCTTCCTTGCCAGCAAAAGCCGCTCGCTCGACCTTTGGGCTTACGACCGCTTCTCGGACAGGCTCTCGGCCGGAACGGCCGATTGGCTTGCGCCGGCGCAAGGCTCGAGGGCCGTGATCTTGCTGACACGACGGGCATGCCGGCCACCCTCAAAGGGCGTGGAGAGCCAGGTGCGAATGACCTTCTCCTGCATGTCCTGACCGAGCATCTCGGCCGCAACACAAAGGACATTGAGATCGTTATGCCGACGGCTCATCTCGGCCGTGACCTCATCGTGGCAGGTGGCCGCGCGGATGCCAGGTACTTTGTTGGCAGCAATGGCCATCCCCACGCCGGTGCAGCACAGCAGAATGCCGCGGTCGACGCTGCCATCGGCAACCCGGCGGGCGACGTCGGCGGCGATGTCGGGATAGTCCACCGGCTCTTCACCGACCGAGCCGCAGTCGACGACCTCATTGCCAAGCCGTTCGAGGAGCCCAATGAGCCTGAGCCGTGCCTGGACGCCACGATGGTCGCTGCCGATCGCAATCCGCATGAAAGTGATTTTCGCGCTAGGGTGACTTGCGTGACGGGTCAGTCGGGCCCGCCGAGGGAATTCCGAGTGTATCCATTCTCGACATCAAATGCTCGCGGATCTGGGACGCACAGGTCCGGTAGGTTTCGAGGCTGCCGCCAATGGGGTCGATCACGTCGCGGCGGTCGGGGGAGAGGAGGTTCACACGGCCCCCCGCTTCGGGAAACTGTGCGAGCAGAGCTGCCCGGTGGGACGCTGTCATCGTGAGGATCACGTCGGCCTGACGGACGAGCGACTCGGTCAGGGGCTGGCTTTCGTGGTGGCTCAGGTCGGCGCCCGCGTCTGCCATCACCTCGACGGCCTGTCCGCTTGGAGGTCCGCCGGCCCAGGCGGCGAGGCCTGCGCTCGCTACCACCACGCCATGCCGCTCGACCTCCTCTGGGCTACATCCGAGCCGCTTCGCTACGAGCGTACGGAAGAGCGCCTCAGCCATTGGGCTTCGGCAGGTGTTGCCTGTACAAACAAAAAGCACCATGAGGCTCGCCAGTCGCTCGAGCGTGTCGTTGGCAACGATTCCCGAGCGCACGACACGAAAGCCGTCGTCCACGAGCTCGATCGTCGAGACGGGCTGGGCATAGCGGGCACGACCGTCATCGAGCACAAGCGCCAGTCGATCGCCAGCCGCCGTCATCATGGCTTCGGCGGTCACCATCGCGCCGCCAGGCCCTTCCGGCTCGGCGAGCATCACTGGTCCGGCCAGCATCCGCATGCAGTCGGCAAGCATTGGGTGCCCGGGAATACGCAGCCGCAGACGGCCTCCAGCGACGACGGCTTCGCGGGAGGCTCGGGGCAGCCGTTGCACAAGACTCTCGGGATGGTCGTCGGGCACGATCATCGAAACGGGGCCCGGCCAGCACCGCCGCGCGATCCGTCGGCCTACCGCCGAAATCCCGGGGGCCCAGTCGAGGGCTTCATCGGCGCTTTTCAGCGCGAGCGAAAGCCGCGGCTCATCGCCCCGCACGGGGGCCAGCGACAGAAGCGCCTCGACGGCCGATGGCTCCCGCGCCGACGAGGCCACGACATAGTCGGTCTCCGTCGGAAACGCGACGGCGCGACCCTCGGCGAGGGCCTGGACGGCGCGGTGAACCACGTCGCGGGCATCCTCGGTGCGACGGAGATCAATAAGCATTGGCGGCATGGAGCGGCCGGCCAGGGAAAACCCTGAAACTAACGCCGTTTACGGCGACCAGTCAAGGATCGGAGGCTGGGCAAGCGGGTCTCATTGCTCGCGAAGACCAGTTGAGGATTGCGGACAGTTTTCGCCTTGTGGGGCCAAGGGTCGCTCGTCTATTCCTCGGAGGCTCTCGCCAAAGCCTCCCTCCGGGCAGCGATCCCTTGACCGCATCTGCCATACTCACCCGCCAGCCCGTCCACGCGGCCGTCGCTCGATTCGCCCTCGTGGTGATCGTGCTCGGGTCGTTGGCGGCACGAGCCACCGCTCAGCAGCCGGCCGGCATCCAGCCGCTGCCGCCGGTCGCTGACACCAGGCTCCCAACGGCCCAGCCTGAAAATCTCGTCGTCGAGGTTCGTATCGAGGGCAACGAGACCGTCGAGGTCTCGAGGCTTCCGAAGCTCATCACCCGCGCCGGCCAGGTCTTTGATCCTCAGTCGATCGAGGAAGACGTTCGGTCGCTGCATCGCTCGCGGAAGTTCGTTGATGTTCACCC
Organism: Pirellulales bacterium; assembly: GCA_041746715.1. Lineage (GTDB taxonomy): Bacteria > Planctomycetota > Planctomycetia > Pirellulales > UBA1268 > QWPN01. Next base: position 17,094 of record JBGTGN010000138.1, read on the forward strand.
GAAGTATGTCCGCGTGACCGATGGTGTCGTCGTGATCTTCCAGGTCGTCGAGCGGCCCACGATCCGGTATGTGAAGTATGTCGGCAACCAGCGACACACCTCCCGCACGCTCCGCAAGAAGGCCGAGATCGACGTGGGCGATGCGATGGATCCCTACGTGATCGAAGAGGCACGTCGGCGGATCGAGAGCTTTTATCACGAGAAGGGCTACGAGGCGGCCCGCGTGACGACCGTCGAGGGAAGCAAGCCGGGCGACAAAGGCGCCGTGTTTCTCATCGACGAGGGTCAGTCTCGCAAAGCCCTCTGGACGAGCTTCGTTGGCAACTCCATCGCGACTGACGCGCGGCTCCTCACGCAGGTGAAGACAAAGCCCGGCATCCTCTGGATCTTCGGCGGCGACGTGGATCGCGAGAAGATCGACGCTGATATCGAGGCCCTCACCGCCTATTACCGAAGCCTCGGGTTCTTCCAGGCCAAGGTGGGCCGCGAGGTGACGGTCGTCCACGAGGGGATTCGTGACTGGACCCACCTCACCTACGTGATCAATGAGGGGCCGAGGTACAACGTCCGCAACGTCTCGTTTTTGGGCAACTCGAAGTTCAAAAGCGAGTTCCTCGAGCGGGATCTCAAGCTCAAGGGGGGCGAGCCATTCAACCAGTCGAAAATGGACGCCGACCTGAACCTCATTCGCGATATCTACGGCGGCCGTGGATTTGTTTTCGCCGACATCCGCGCCGATCCGCGGTTCCTTGAGGAGCCTGGTCAGCTCGACCTCGTTTACAACGTCACCGAAGGCCAGCGGTATCGCGTCGGCAAGATCAATGTGAAAATCCGTGGCGAGCATCCGCACACACGGCATAACGTCGTGCTCAACCGGCTCTCGCTGCGGCCAGGCGACATTCTCGACATCCGCAAGCTTCGCCAAGACGAGGTGCGGCTCAAGTCGAGCTCCCTCTTCGCTGCCGACGCCGCGAAGGGCGAAGGGCCGCGGATCAGTTTCTCGAAGCCCGAGGGCGATGACACCCAGATGGCCGGTCGGCCGGGCTCGCGGTTCCAGAGCCCTGACGACGCCGAGGATACAGACGACGTGATTCTCGAGATCACTGTCGATAAGGACGGAATGTACGAATGCCTCGACATCGTTCCTGCCCGAGGAGCGGTGCCGCCGCAGGCTCCGCCGTCGTCGAGTATGGCCAAGGAGCCTGTGTGGCGCGGCCAGAGCCCTGGGTATGCCCAGCCGCAGCCGCAATGGGCACCAGCCGCACCGGCCTATCCACAGCCACAGGTTGCAGCTCCGCCTTATGCACAGGCTCCGGCCGCGCAGCCACAATTCGCCCAGCCACAGCCCTTCCTCGCGCAGCCGCCTGCGGCTTGGCAGCCGGCGCAACCTCAGCCAGCACCGTTCCAGCCGCAGGCTCAGCCAGCGGTGCAGCAGCCGGCGGTGCAGCAGCAGGTTGAAAGCCCGTGGGGCGGGCA
>JBGTGN010000139.1:0-13884 GCA_041746715.1 Pirellulales bacterium
GGTGGCCGGCATTCGGTGGGCCGCCCTGGCGCGGCCGCTCGGGTTCGATTTTCCGCGACGGTTCTTCGTGCGGCGATTCTTCGAGGGCATGTTCTTCAGCCTCTGCCTTCCATCGAGCATCGGTGGCGATGTGGTGAAGGCGGTGCGGATCGGATCGACCACGCCCCTTCGCCTCCTCGCGGGCTGCTCGGTGCTCGCCGATCGGCTCACCGGCGTCGCGGCGCTCGGCGTGCTTGTCGGCACGGCTATCATCGCCAAGCGATTTGAGTTGAGCACACTCCTCGTGGCGGTGGTCTTTGCGACCCTCTTGGGAATGGCGCTCGCGGCGTTTTGGATCGTGCTGGCGGTCCTCGACCGTATCCACGCGGCCCTGCCCGAGGGCTCGTCGGCACGCAGTTTCGTGGCGAGGCTGCTGCCATATCGCGAGCGGCCCATGCTCGTGGCCGGCGCGCTGGGCTGGAGCTTCATGGTGCAGATGGGAGGTGCGGTCGCGGTATCGTTTGCAGCGCGGGCTCTCGGGGTTTCGCAGCCACTCTCGACGTGGTTTACCGTCGTTCCGATCGTCTCGCTCTTGATGGTGCTGCCCATCAGCATTGGCGGATTTGGAGTTCGGGAAAACTCGCTCGACTTTCTCCTGCGCGGATATGGCGTGCCCTCCGATACTGGGGTAGCCATTGCGCTCCTCTGGGGGATGTGTACAATCATCGCCGGCCTGGTGGGCGGCGTGCTCTTTCTTCTGGAGCGACGACCGCTTACGCGGGTAAGTGCCGAGCTCACCGACGCCGCATCGCTACCGTAAGAATGCCGGCGACGGATTTGGCGTCGTCGATGCGGCCATCCAAGCACATGGCAACGGCGTCATCCCAGGCGACGACTTTGGGTTGAATGAGCTCGCCCGGCTCGAGAGCCTGGGTTCCAGGCACGAGCTCGTGGGCCACGAAGAGATGCATCCGCTCGCGGAGAATGCCGGGCGACATCCAGAACTCACCGGCCGGCTCGATACGGCCAGCACGGTAGCCGGTTTCTTCGGCAAGCTCGCGGGCGGCCGTATCGATCGGGGGTTCGTCGCCGTGGTCGAGTGTGCCTGCCGGCAGCTCGAGCATGGTGCGGCCAACAGCGACACGGAGCACCTCGACAAGGCAGACCGAATTCGGCGACACCATCGGCACCACGACCACGCTGCCGGGATGAAGGATCACCTCACGGTCACGGACACTGCCGTCGTTGCAGGGCTGCGGCACACGGGCGACGGCGAAGCGTTTTCCTTGAAAGAGGATCTCGTGGGGATTCGACGTGGGCAGGTTCATGGAGTTGGCCTACGAGGGCTCCGAGGCAGGTGGAATCGCGAGGATGCGGGCTTGGGCATCATCCACCTGGAGTGGTGAGCCTGTGAAGGCCTTTGCGTGAACGATGCCCAGGCCGATGGGTTTGCCCGATCGGAGCGAAAGGCAACTGCTCGTGAGCGTGCCCACGACGTCGTCGCCGTGGCGGATTGCGACTGGGCATGCGGGCGGGCTGGAGCCGTCGATCGTGACGAGTGCGAGGCGACGGTTGACGTGGCCGAGCGCGTCGATGCGGGCGACGGTTTCTTGGCCGAGGTAGCAGCCCTTGGTAAACGAGATCGCCTGGGCGTCGCGGCCAAGCTCTTGGGGAAGCGTTTTTTCGGTGATGTCGATGGCCGATGGATAGCGGGTCTCGATCCTTGCGGCGTCGAGGTCTGCGGCAGATGCCTGGGGCAGCCCGGCGCTAAGAAACGCGGCCGCGACAGTCTCGATTGCATCGCGGGAACCCCGCACCCAATAGCCGTCGGCTCCTTGGCCCATGACGCGGACGATTCGCACGGCGTGGCCCGCGATCACGGCGGTGGCGTGGCCGAGATTCGCTGTGGGCAAAGCGGCAGCGGGCGCGAGGAGCGGAACCAGTGCGGTCGCCGCTTCGGGCCCGGCGACGATGAGCGACGAGGTATCGACGGTGGCATCGGTAAGCGTGACGGCTTCACGAATATGAAAATGCTCGAGGTGGTCACGGAGCCGCGGGCCGAGGTGGCCTTCGGCGATGATCTCGAGGCCGTCATCGGTCCGCAGGATCGTGACCAGCGCGATCACATGCCCCCTGGAGTCGGTCACAAACGCCTCCGTGCCACGTCCGACCGCCAGCGATCCGACCGGCGCCGTCACGAAGTTGTCTACAAACTTCACCGCGTCGCCGCCGGTGGCAAGAACGGTCGCCTGGAGAGCGCGGCACCATGCCGCGGAGTCAATCAGGGGCGACAGGGCCGGGCTCATGTCTGCTGGCATGGGGATTCGGGCCTGGGGTCGTGAATGGGGGCCGCTCAGGCTACCAGGTGGTCGCAAAATCGGGCCCGGCTCGCGCCCGATGCCTGCCCCCCTTTTGGCGAATGCGAGACGGCCGCGCTATTGAATCCCGAAGTGTCTCATGAACGCCGCATGAAATCCGGGTCGTCGCGCGAACGTTCCTCAAACGGCCCGCGTACTCTTCACACCGCGACACAGCGTCGCCCTGTGGTCTCCCGCCTGAAGGTGGGGCACGGCGCACGCTGGCCGCGGTGTGTACTCTTGTAGGTGCAGGGGATCGGCAAGGCGTCACCTGCGGCTCGGGGCACACCTGAACGATTGCGACCACCGTTCTCCGGTCGGCGTTTTTCATGACTGTTCACGGGCCCGTTCTGCGCGCCCTGGTCAGCCATGAGGCCGCTGCACGGGGAGCGGGCCAGCCAAGCCCAGGAAAAAAGCATCATGGCGACCGCGCACTACGACTGTGACTATCAAGATTCGTTCGACGACGATGCAGGACGCTTCGGCAGCCAGCTCGATCTCGCTGATAGCGGCTACTCCGATGCGGTTCGCGCCGCAGAGGATGCTGGCGTCGGCGAGATGGACCGCGGCACGGCCTGCCTCCATCGGATCGCCGACGTACGACGGCAGCAAGGGGTGACGCTTCGCAATGTCGCCCGACGACTTGGCATGTCGCTGCCGGTCGTTCGCGAGCAGGAGCAGCCGCAGTGCGACCTGCGACTCTCCGATCTCCTGCGTTGGCAGGAGGTGCTCGAGGTGCCGGTGGCCGAGCTTCTGGTGGAAGGCGATGGCCAGCTCTCGGGCCCGGTGCTCGAACGGTCTCGCATGGTGAAGCTCATGAAAACGGCCGCCGCGATTCGCGATCGGGCTCAAGACCCGAGCATCGGTCGCATGGTGGACATGCTTGTCGAGCAGATCCTGGAGATCATGCCGGAGCTTTCCGACGTGACCCCATGGCACTCGGTGGGCCAGCGGCGCACGAGCGACGACCTCGGCCGCACGGCCTGTCGCGTGATCTCGGAAGACTTCCTCCGTTGCCCCCGGGAATCGTGATGCCGCGCGGTGGCGATAGGTCGCCCGTGCCTCAGCGGCGGTAGCGACGCACCGCCACCGCAAGCATTCCGAGGCCCGCAAGCGGAGCGTGGAGAACCCTCTCGACACGTTGGCCAGACCGCTCGGTATTTTCGCCGTGACGTCGATCGTGGCCGCGGTTTACGGCTTGCTCGGTGGATGACCGAGATTTAAGCTCATGTGCGTTCGAGCCGCGGGAGAGTGGCCGTCGCACGTACGTTGTGACTGAAGGAGGATTGCTGTGTTTTCGCTCGTTGGTGTTCTCGCAATCACGCTCGTGTTGTTTTTCGTTGTGGCACTCACGGGGGCGCTCATCCTCGGGAAGTAGCCGAGGGCCTCGTGCCGCCCGATACGCCCACGACGAGGATCGCCACAAACCCTCCGAGCACGCCCACAAGGGCGATCCACGCAGCGACTGCCAGCCAAAAAAAGTCGCGGAGCCACACGAGCTCCGGTGGCTCATCGCTCTTGGGCACCTTCCGCTGCACCGGGCCATCAGTGCCACTTTCCTGCCGCATCGCCTCCCGAAACGTGTCCCATTCAGACTGCACTTCGGGTGTCGATAGCTCCGCGAGCCGCTCGGCCCGCCAGAGCGAAAGCGCCGCAGGCGGCAGGACCATCGCCACGATCCATGCGGCCACGACCGCCACAACAACGGCTCGCGAACGGCCAGAACGGTTCATGAGGCTTCCCTGGCTTTGCCGGCTTCTCCAGATTCACTTCACCAGGTGATGAGTCTTGGTGGCTCGCCGATTCCTGGCCGGCGGTCAGTCTGGCATCGATCCTACCGCGTCGCTACCGTCCGCGGCCACTAGACAGCCTCCCCTTCCTGGAGTCCGAGTCGTGAGCCTTGCTGCCATGTTCCTCCGTCGCCCGCTGCTTGCCATCGCGGCCCTGTTTCTGGTCATCCCTGCTGACCCCGCCTCCGCCCAGGGCTGGATGCCGACGTCATGGTTCTCGCCTTCGGAGCTGCCCGACCCAAACGCGATGCACCCGCTCGCCGAGCGGGATGGACCGTGGCTGGTGCTCGCGACGACCTTCCAGGGTGAGACCGCCCGCGACGACGCCCGTAAGCTCGCCCAAGAGCTGCGAAGTCGGCACAAGATGCAGGCCTACACACATGAGAAGGCATTTGATTTCACGGGCGAGGAGAGGGGCCTCGGGTTCAATCCCGACGGCACGCCCAAGCGGATGCGGTATGCCAACGCTGGACACGTGATCGAAGTAGCTGTGCTCGTGGGCGACTTCACGTCGTTTGAGGATCCGCGAGGCCAGAAGGCGCTCGAACTGATCAAGACGCTTCGCCCGGAGTCGCTCGGCGGGAGCAATGCAAAAGCGCGGCTTGTCTCCGACTTTCTTCGCCTCAATGGCGACTTCGCCGCGCAAGCTGGCTCGAGGCCGCCGATGCATGCCGCCATGCTGATTCCCAACCCGCTCATGCCAGAGGGCTACTTTGCTCAGCAGCAGGTTGACAACTTTGTGCTGTCCATGAATGCCGACGTGAAGCACTCGCTGCTCGACTGCCCGGGGCGATACACGGTCCGCGTAGCCACGTTTACAGGGTCCGGCACGTTTGCCACCGGCACGAGTGGCACGCCCACACCGGCGGCCGGCGGATTCGTGTCGGGCAACCGTTTCGTGTCGGCCATCATGGGAAAGGACTGGACGGACACGAAGTCGAAGGATGGCAGTGAGATGGACAGCCGGCTCGTGGAAGCGGCGGCGGAAGCCAACAAACTCACCGAAGCACTCCGCAAAGCCGGCTGGCAGGCCTGGGAGTTTCACGACCGCGACTCGAGCATGGTGTGCGTAGGCTCCTTCGAGCAATTGGCTGTGCCCGGCGAGGGCGGACGACCCGTGCCGCACCCTGAGATCACGCGGATCGTTGCCGGCCTTGGTCCCGACCAGGCCGCGATGGCCCAGGGCCAGGCCATGCCACGCATGATCAAGGTGCCCTCAGATACGGGCCGCCAGGAAACCATCATGCTCGACATGCAGCTCAAGCCGATCGATGTGCCCCGCCGCCCCGCCGGCCGGCGATAGGATAGTCGCGGCTTGCGACCCTATCCTGGTTCGATGACTGCCACACGCACCATGCTCGTTCTTGGGACGACTAACGCCGGCAAGGTTCGCGAACTCCGCGCGCTCCTCGAACCTTTTGGCGTGGGCTGCGAGTCGCTCGCGGGCCTCGCGGGGGCCGTCGAGGTTGATGAGACCGGCAGCACGTTTCAAGAGAACGCGGCGCTCAAGGCAACGGCTCAGGCACAGGCACTCGGCCGTTGGGTGCTCGCTGAGGATAGTGGCCTCGTCGTGCCGGCTCTCGGCGGGGCGCCGGGAATTCACTCGGCTCGGTTTGCCGGGATGCCGACGCCCGGTGATCGTGAAGCCGCTGACGCTCGCAATAGCGGGCTGCTTCTGGAACGGCTCACCGGCAAGCGAGGCCGCGAGCGGGCGGCGCACTACGCATGCCATGCGGCGCTGGCCGACCCTCGCGGAGCAATCGTGGCGGTGTCCCATGGCACGTGTGGCGGCGTCCTAGCCGAAACACCCGCTGGGAGCGGTGGTTTTGGGTACGACCCGCTCTTCATCGTGCCTGAATATCACCGCACGTTCGGTGAGCTCGCGCCGGCGGTGAAGGACGTCATCAGCCACCGCGGCCGTGCCATGCGGGCAATCATCCCGGCAATCGTGCGGGCGCTGCGAGGGTAGGCGGCTTGCCTACGCACGCGTCGCTCATCGCGTGATCGAGATGGCTACAGCATCTTGGGCGTGCGGCCAGTCCCTGACGCCTGGAAACCAAACGTGGTTTCAACACCCGGGGCAAGCGACCCATTCCACGGGGCATTCTTGATCGTATAGACGTTGCCCACGTGGCTGACGATCACAGCGTTCCAGATGTTCACGATGGTGGCGTCGAGCTCAAACGTGATTTGCCAACTGCTCGTGGTCACCTGGGTGAGGTTCTTCACCTTCGTATCCATCACAAAGCCGCTCCCCCAGTCGTCCCGTGTGGCGAACGTCGCTCCCACAGCGGTGCCGCCGGCGGGCGGAGGTGGTGGGGGCGGAGGCACTGGATCATTGTCGAGGATCGTGCCGGTGCCGTTGCCCGTGGCGATGGTTGCACCAACGGCATTTCCAAGAAGCACCCGGAATGTCTCGGTGCTCTCGGCGACCGTGTCGCCGAGCACCGGGACCGTGAAGGTGCGGGTCGTCTGCCCCGGTGCGAAGGAAAGGCTGCCCATCGTGGCGGTGTAGTCGCTGCCAGCAAGGGCCGTGCCGTTGGCTGTCGAATACGCGACCGCGACGGTGCTTGTCGATGGGGCCGACAGCGTCACAGTGAAGGTCATGCCGCGGCTGCCACTATCACCCTCAGTGATCGTGGCGCTCCCGAGGGAAAGTGTCGGGAGAGGCGTGGGAGGAGGAGGAGGAGGAGGTGGTGGTGGTGGTGGTGGTGGTGGCGGTGTGCCGGCGTCGTCGTCGAGGATCGTGGCGGTGGCACTCGTTCGTGCAAGCGTCGCCCCAGCCGGGTTCGCGAGGCCAAGGGTGAAGGTTTCCGTCGATTCGGCGACGAGATCACGAACAATCGGCACGCTCACCGTGCGTGACGTTTGCCCGGCGGCAAACGTGATCGTGCCCGTGGTGCCCGTGTAGTCGCTGCCAGCCTTCGCGGTGCCGTTGGCCGTCGCGTACTGCACCGTTACCGGCTGTGACGCTGCTGCGGAGAGTGACACGGTGAACACAGCACTCGTCATGCCGCCGCCCGAGCCAAACGAGAACTGCACCGGCTGGAGGGCCGTGACCTTGTTGGTATGCACGGTATTCCAGTTGTCGGTGAGAATGCCGCCGGTATCGCTGCTATTCGGGTTCCAGGACCAATACGTCCAACTGATCCCTTGCTGCCCGGATGCCAAGTCATTCGTGCCGTTGCCGTCGAGATCACCCGCCAGATACGACGTCATCGCGTTGAACCACTGCTGGTCGCTCGTGGTTGCCAGCTTGCTGCCAAACTCCCCGAGCAAGACCGGCGCGATTCCCTCGCGAAACAGATAGCCCCAGTTGCGATCCCAGACCTCCGGAAGGTTTGCCGGGTATGCCGGATCGTTAAACCAGCTCTGGGCGTAGACGCTTTGGGGATAGTCGTGCGGCGAGTAGACCAGTCGCCCGGGCTGGTTGAGCCGCACCGGATACGTGCCTGCATTCGAGAGATTGCCGCCCCACCAGTAGTTACCACTCGAGGCAGCTTCCACTCCTTCGACGACGATCAGCCAGTCGGGGTTCACCGCAAGGATCGCATTGCCGGCCCGCTCCGCTGCGAGCCGCCAGTCGTTGGCACCGCCGGTGCCCCATGTCGCCGGCCCGTGGGGCTCGTTGTGGAGGTCGGCGCCGATGATGGTCGGATTGCCGGCGTACCGTGTGGCGAGCATCGTCCAGTCGCTGATCCACCGACTCTCTGGATACGCCGACGTGTACCAGAGCCCCGACTCGTTGGCGCTATTGCCCGCATTCGAGCGGTGGTGGTCGAGCAGAATGCGGATGCCGATCTCGCCGGCGTAGTCGACGATCTTGTCCATGATCCCGAGGCCACTGAGCCCCTGGAGATCAGGGTTTTTCGAGAAGTCGATGCCATTGGGGGTGCTGCCGGCGTCAAAAAGTTGATTCGAGTACGGCAGACGGATCGTGTTGAACCCCTCGCTCTTCATCTGATCCATCATCGACTTGTAGCCGCGAGTCCAGAGGCCGTGGGGCGCAAAGTTGGACGTCTCGAACCCAAACCAGTTGACGCCCGCGACCCGCACCGTCTGATTGTTGGCGTCGAGAATCTGGTTGCCCGACGTGTGGAAGAACCCGCTCACGGCCGTGGCGCTCGGATTGCCTTCGGTGATGGTCACATCGCCGATTGTGATCGACGGGAGCGTCGCGGGGGGTGGGGGCGTCGGCGGTGTCGTGCCCGCGCCGTTGAGCGTGATGTTTTGGGGCGTACCGATTCCGCTTCCGGCGACAAACCCAAAACTGATCGACTGGCCTGGCGCGAGGGTCGCGTTGTAGGCGGCGCTCGTGACCGTGTAGCGGTTACCCTCGCGGGACGCGATCGTGCCATCCCAGAGGTTGTTGATGGTTCGACCGAAGTCGAAGTCGACTTTCCAGTTTGATAGTGCCACTGGCTGGTCGTTGGTGATCGTGATCTGGCCCTGGAGGCCGCTGCCCCAGTCATTCACGGTGGTGTAGGTAGCGGAAAGCGCGAGCCGTTTTTCGAGTGATTCAAGCGTGAGCCTGCCCGGCCGCCGGGCCTGTCGGCCATGGGGACGACGCGCTGGTCGCCCGAGAAGCCGCATCCAAAAACTCGGGGAGTCATCTCCGCGCGGTGCCATTGCCGTTCCCTCCGACTTGCTCGGGTTACCCGCCCTGATTCAACGGTAGGGGATTCTCTACGTGAGTAAAGCGATGGGTGGATGAAGTCGCGGCGCTTTTCATGGTGCGTTCATAAACACGATGGCCGTCGCGGCACAGAATCGTGACGTACACTGTCAATATCCTGAGGCGGATACCAACGGAGTTGTATGCCCATGAACCGCCGATCGGCCATTTTCTGCTTGGCCGCCGTCGCCAAGACGGCTCTGGTGTCCACGTTTGCTATGGCGTCGGAGCAGGCGACAAAAACCGTCGCCCGGATCGCCGGCCCGCAATGGAATGTGAACGGTGATTGGACGCCGAGCGTAGACGCCATCCAGCGGCACCTGCTCACCGCGCATGGCATCGATCCAGCCGGCCTGAGCCTCGAGGAGATGCTTGTCATGCATGACAACCACCACAACCGAATGGGCTACCGCCACGGCCACGGAAAGCAAGAAACCTCGAAGAAGTCTGCAAAGGGCTACAGCAAGTGGTAACGAGCCGCGGGGCGACATTCAGCCGATGCCGGCTCCTTGATTGACCGTTGCAGGGCCCGCGGCGAGGATGCGATTCCCTCATGGAAACGCCATCAGCAGGTCGCGCCGGCAGGGCGTTGCCGCTGGGAGAGACGGTGGTGGATCACGCGGAGGACGTCGTCGGTGCCGTCCATCCGGCCGCAGACTGCCGCGAGTGCCGGGGCAAAGCGATCGAGTCTCGAGACAAAGCTTGTCACGCGGTCAGCCGTGACATCTTCGAGATAGGTGAATTCACCGCAGCCCATCGCCTGGAGAAAATGGCTGTTCATGAGCTGTTCCGAATGCGCCCGCTCGGGCAGCACGAGCATGGGCTTTCCCAAATGGAGGGCCTCGCCGATGAGTTGATTGCCCGCTGCTGAGATCAGGCAGCGACACGCCGCGAGGTCCTCGACAAACGTGATGTCGTTGATCGCATGAAATGAACAGTTGCCTACCGGGTCGCGCTGGCCGAGGCCATACACCTTCACCGGCAGCCCGCAATCGGCAATCGCCTCGATCGCGGAGAAGGGCGTGTGCCGGCGAAGATAGCTAAGCACAAACCCGTCGTCCCGCGGACGCGCCTCGAGGATCTCACGACGAAGCAGTGGCCCCACCTGCACCACATGCTCCCAGCCCCGCCTCAGCGGCGGTCGAAAGAACGCCGAGACGATCGTGTCGGCTGCCTCGCTCACATACATCCAGACCGCATGGCTCATGAACCAGGCGTTCCACTGGAGCGACCAGGGCAAAGCGTCGAGGTCATAGGCCATCAGGAAATGCTGGTGGTCTACACTCACGAGCGGAATGTCGAGGCGACCGGCCGCGCGAGGCAATGCCGGCTCAAAATCGGTGATCGCCAGATCGGGCCCGAAGGCCTCGAGCTCCCGCAGCAATCGATCCACGAGGGGCCCGAGCTGGCGGGCCTGGTAGTCGAGGCCCGATGCGATCGACCGCATGATGTCGAGCTTGCCACCGGAGTATTCGAATACGACGCCAGGAATCTCCGACACCTGCACCCGCGGGGCGAGGCTCCCAAGATGGCCCCGCAGAAACGCCAGCGCGTCGGCGCTCGTGTAGATCATGACCTCGTGCTCGGGGCCCAGCCGCTCCACGAGCGTACTGATCCGGGTGGCATGCCCGCGGCCCTCACCGCAGAGGCTGATCGCGAGCTTCGGCATGAGTGAAGGGTCGGTCAAGCCATCGGAGGCCGCAGCAACCACGAGCCGCAGCGTGACAGCATTCTATACAGGGCGTCTGCTATCGTGGGGCATGAAAACTTCGGAGGCCAGTGACCGCATGTGGAGTTGCCCAAGCTGTTTCCGAGGCCTCCTGCTTGCCGCGATCGGCATGCTCGTGACGGCAGTGGGCCATGCCGACGAGCCCCGCGATGTGGTCGCCCGGGTGGGCGATGTGGTGATCGGGCGTGAGAAGCTCGAGACGCTCCTTGGCCGTCTCGGCGGTGCCGCGAGCGGCGACGAGACCCAGCGGCAGCGGGCTCAAGCGTCGGTGCTCGAACAGCTTGTCGATGAGCAAATCCTCCGCGCCGAGCTTGCGAAGGCGGGCGTTGCCATCGAGCCTGAAGCGGTTGAGGTGGCAATCGATCGGCTCCGCCAGCAGGTGAAAGCCCAGGGGAGGGATCTCGAGACGGCCCTCGCAGCCACGGGCGGGACGATCGAGTCGCTCCGCGAACAGGCGTCGCTCGAGATGGCGATCGCCGCGTATGTGCAGCCGCGGATGACGGACGATGCGATCAACCGTGTCTTTGAGGCGAACCGTCGGGAGCTTGACGGCACGCGACTGCGGGTGAGTCATATCGTCCTCCGGCCGGATGGCGTTGGGGGCAATCCAGACGAAACGCTCCGGCAGCAGGCCGCTTTGATCCGCGGCGAGATCGTGAAAGGGCATATGTCGTTTGCCGACGCGGCGAAGCAGTTCTCGGCGGGGCCGAGTCGACGCGAGGGGGGTGATCTTGGGTGGATCGGCCCCGAGGGCCCGATGCATGAGGCCTTTTCGAGAGAGGTTTATCCCTTGGCCAGAGGTGGCATCACCGAGCCATTCATCACGACGTTTGGCGTTCACCTCGCCACGGTGACGGCGGTCGCCCCCGGCCGGGTCGGGCTTTCCGCGGTGCGCGGGCGTGTGGAGAAGCTGCTCGCCACCGAGCTTGTTCGCGGCCTCGTGGCCGAAGGGAGAACAAAGACTCCGGTATCGATCGCACCGGGTGTGCCCCATTTTGACCCAGCGACGCTCGGGCAGCCCCCGGCTCGCCGGCCGGTGGTGGTGCGAGCCGGCTCTGATTGACCGAGGCTGCCTCGTCGCTGCAAAGTCCCGATTTTCGGAATTGTGACGACGGCCGCTGATCGCTACGGTTTCCCGCCCGAAACGATGGATCCCGGGAAGTCTCACCGCCTATGAAAATTCGTACAAGTGTCATGGTTGCCTGCATGATCATCGTGCCGGCGCTGGCGATGTTTTCGCACCGCCTCCCGGCGCACGTTCGAGCCACGGTGCGATCGTGCGTGTGGGAACCGGTTGAAACGTGGGTCGCATCGCTGACCAAAGGCGGCGAGATGATCACGACTGAAACAGTTGTGATCGGTCCGAAGGATCCCGCCGACACGACGAGCCACCCGCCTGCTGACGCGACCGCGTCGCCGGTGGCAGCCGCTTCAGCCGTGGCGACGCCTCCAGCGGCAGTGCCGTCGCCCGTCCCAGCGGCTCTCCACAATCGCTCGACCCTCGCGACCCTTGGTGCCGTGGCGGTCGAGTGCCGTCCGTTTGACGGCGCTCGCGGTACTTTCGTGGCGTCATGCCGTGTGGCGGTCGATGAATCCGGTCAGCTTCACCGCGTGTTTCAGGCGGCGGGCCAGAGCCCTGATGAAGCGCTCACGGCCCTCGAGCAAGCCGTCCGCGGCTGGCAATCACGCCGCGAGACCACCGCCCGCGTGCCTGCGGCAGCGATTCGTTTGTGACATTCCCGAATGAGCACAGGATCACGATGCGTGGTCGCGGCATGCATCTGACGCTTACGCATCCCCAGACGCTCCGCGAGTGTCTGGCGGCCGTGCGTTTCAACAGCCACCCCGCGGCCGTGGTGCCCGCCCGCCGGAACAGGCTAGCGGATGACGCCCCGCAGTCTCGGGAGACGCCGCCCCACGTCCCGCCGCCGGTCCAGGAGCCATCCCCCAACGCTCGATCTGAGGAGCTCGCCCGCCTCGAGGCCGCGCTTTTTCTCGCGAAAGAGCCGCAGGCAACCCGTAGGCTTGCGAAGCTCGCACGGCTCTCCGACGGCACGCGAGCCCGCACGCTCCTGCGAGAGCTTCGTCAGTTCCAGGAGGCGGAGGGCTCAGCGATCCGTGTCGAATCGCTCGCTGGCGGGTATCAGCTTCTGACGCGGGCGGCATTTGGGCCCTGGATTCGGAGGCTGTGTGACCATCCGCGGGCCGGGAAGCTCTCGCCAGCCGGGCTCGAAACCCTCGCTATCGTGGCCTACCGCCAGCCAGTCACCCGAGCGGAAATCGAAGCAATTCGGGGCGTTGGGAGCGAGGAAATGCTCCGCCAACTCCTGGAACGTGATCTTGTGGCCGTGAGCGGGAAGGCCGAGGAACTGGGCCGTCCCAATGTCTATGTGACCACAAGGCGTTTCCTGGGGGTCTTTGGGCTCACCAAGATCGAAGATTTGCCCCCGGTCGAGAATCTCTCGCCGACGCCTGTCGCCGAATTGGCCTCAGAGCCAGAGGCCGAACCCCCGGCGGCCTGAAAATGCAGCGAGGGCGGCTTGCACACTCCCCGAGCAGTCGCCACACTTTCGCTCCCAGCCTATTCGGCGTCTCACCGTGTCTTGGTGGCGTCCGAATTTTCAAGGCCGTGAATTGGACGAAGTTTGCAGGATCAGGTAGAGAATTTGGCCGACACAAGAGCGTGTGGGGCCCGCATCAGAGTATCCCTTCCCTGGAGGTTGTTGCCGTGACGATTGCCGAGCGTGGCCGAGGCGAGAAGGATCTTGTGACCGCCCAGGTTTTTTCCTGGAGCGAATTGCCCGACCTCTTCGCTGCTGAAGACCTGTTCGATGGACGTGCGGCGTCGACCGTGGACCGGCATGACCGGCCCTTCGGCCCCGTAGCCATCGACGATGACGACGATGACTTCGACGATGATGAAGAGGACGACGACGAAGACGATGACCTCGACGACGAGGAAGATGAATTGGACGATGACGAGGAAGAAGACGATGACGAGGAAGATGCCGACGACGAGGAGTGGGAAGAAGTCGATGACGACGACGACCTCGACGAAGAAGAAGACGAAGAAGAGGATGAGGAAGACGACGACGATTGGGAAGATGACGACGACGAGGAAGAGGACGACGAAGACCTCGAAGAGGTCGAGGACTGAACGTCCTCAAGTAGTCGACGACTGCACGTCGTCAGTCGCTTCCGTCGGCAGTATTGGAATCGGCCTCGAGGGCGATGGTCGTCACGATGCCCTTCCGTTCGATCGTGAGCGTGAAGCTCTTCTCGATCGTGCGGAGTCGTGTGACCATTTCCGACTGATCGTGAAACGTCTCACCATCAACGGCGAGGAGACGGTCT
>JBGTGN010000140.1:0-3532 GCA_041746715.1 Pirellulales bacterium
GGCGCCGATGGAGCCGGCGTCGCCGCCGAGGCTGGCGTAGCCGATTGTGGTCTTCTTGGCGAGCGTGGGGAATGCTCGCCTGTTGACCTCCTCGTGAATCCGAGCGAGGAATGCGTTGCCGACCGGAGCCTTCTCGCCGCCGAATGTCATCGCTCCGCCGATCATCACCGCTGCTGGGTCGATCGTATGAAGGAGCGTCACGATGCCAATGCCGAGCCAGCGGGCGGCTTCCAAAATAATATCCATGGCGAGCTGATCTCCCGCCGCGGCCTCGCGGCCGACGAGAATCGGCGTGAGGGGCTCACCATCAGCGACTGCTTTGGCGAGTGATCCCGTCCCTCCCGCGGCGATTGCCTCCTCGGCTCGCGCGATGAGTGACTTCGCGCTCGAATACGCCTCGAGATGGCCGGGCTGGCCGCACGGGCACATGCGGGCCGACGCCGATGGGTCCACGATCATGTGGCCACACTCTGAGCCATGGCTGTGAGCGCCTTCGATATTCGTGTCACCGATGATGATGCCTCCGCCGACACCAGTGCCGAGCGTGAGGAGCACGAGCGAGTCGAAGTCGCGGCCTGACCCGACCCAAAACTCCCCGTACGCAGCGGCGTTGGCGTCGTTCGCAAACGTCACCGGAAGGCCACAGTGAGCAGCCACGCGATCCCGCAGGGGAAAGTTGTCCCAGCCAACGAGATTGCCGGCCCGCACGATCGTGCCCACTTTGAGGTCGATTGGCCCCGGTGAGCCAACGCCGACAGCGGTGATGTCAGTCGTGGCGATGCCTGCCGTGCGGGCTAAGATGTGGACAGACTCACCCATCCGCTTGGCGGCATCTTCGGGTCCTCGGTCGGCGTGGGTCTTCTCGGTGTGGAATGCGATCACCTTGCCCGCATCATCGACGAGCGCCGACTTGATATTCGTGCCGCCAAGATCGACGCCCGCATAGAGCGGCCGCACGGCTTCGGCGAGTGGTGTGAGGGTGCGTGAGGTAGTCACTGGTCAACTGCCATGGGCAGCCGGCCCGTTTCGACCGGCGAAGTGTCGCTCGTGCAGGCCTTCATGAACTCCACGAGGTCGGCCTTGTCCTGCTCGGTGAGGTTCAGAGGCTTGATCTTGTCACTCAACCACGGATTTGGATGACCTCCCTTGTCATACCACTCGACGACTTCTTCGAGGGTGGCCTGGGAACCGTCATGCATGTAGGGTGCGGAAAGGGTGACGTTGCGGACTGTCGGTGTCTTGAACGCACCCTTGTCCTTTTCGTCGTTTGTTACCACGAACCGGCCGTGGTCGGGCTCGTCGGCAGCCATTCCGACGCCAAGGTTGTGATGCTTTTCATCCGTGAGATTTGCCCCGACATGGCAGGCGGTGCAATTGGCTTTCCCGAAGAAGAGATCGCGGCCTCGCTTGGCCGATTCGCTCATCGGGTGGGCTTCGACAGCCGCCTTTGCCTCGGCGTACTTCGCGGCAAGCTCTTCGTCGTCGGCGATGTCTTCCTCGTCCATGTTTGCAAACGGGAGAATCTGCTCGTAGTAGTCGAATGGAGACGGCTGCGTCACGATCACCCGCTCGAAAGATGCCATCGCCTGACCGACACGGTCGATCGTGAGATCGCCGAAGATGGCATCGAACTGCATCGCATAGACCGGAATCGCAGCAAGCCGTTCGACGACGCCCTCGTGCGTAAAGCCCATCTCGATCGGGTTGGCGATGGGGCCGACCGCTTGATCTTCGAGCGATTCAGCGCGGCCATCCCAGAACTGCGGACCGGAAAGAATCCGATTGAAGGAGACCGGGGAGTTGCGACCACCCTCTTGGCCGTGGACGCCAACACCCGTCT
The DNA here is from genome assembly GCA_041746715.1 of Pirellulales bacterium. Classification (GTDB taxonomy): domain Bacteria; phylum Planctomycetota; class Planctomycetia; order Pirellulales; family UBA1268; genus QWPN01. The sequence goes on from JBGTGN010000140.1 coordinate 1,841, forward strand.
TTGTTGGGGCCGCGTAGCCGGTTGACGGATCGTGGCAGGAGGCGCAGGAAATCGTCGAATCAGCCGAGAGCCGCGGATCAAAATAGAGCTGGCGGCCAAGCTCGATCTTGGCCCGCGTGAGTGGATTCGCGGCGACTCCCTGAATCTGACCGGCTCCCTGAGAGAGGCCAAGTGGCAGTTCGGGGTCGATCACGATGTGGTTTTTCGGATCGGCGAGCCATGTGTCAATCTGTTCGAGTGTGATCGGTCCGCTTCCGGGCACACCACCGGTGAGCGACGGTTCACCGAGCATCACCGTTTCTCGCTTGCCATCGGCGGCGGCCATCGCCAGGCGGATCGCTTCGGGCACCTCTGGGAGGGAGGGTTCCGAGATGGCAGTCTCCTTGGTGGAGGGAGGGGCGATGGATTCCTTGGCGTCATCAATGGCCTTGTCGGCCGCAGCCTTCTCCTCATCGACGGCCTTCCTCGCCTCGGCCGCGGCCTCGGCGACGGCCTTCTCGACAGCCGGCGGGTTCGCTGGCGTCGCGGGGGGCTTCATCTCGATCTCTTCGATCTCGATCACTTCGTCTCTCGTCACCGCGCCGCCTCGTGGACCGCATCCGGGCAGCGCGATCGCCATGATCGCCATGACGCTCCAGGCAGCGATGGCATTCCAAAGCAATAGGTGGCGGTGACCGTTCAACGTCTGGACTCCTTCGAGGATCAAGGAGAGGCCATCATAGGACTTCAGCCCGTCAGGGTGAATCGGCATGGCTCGCTGCTGTCACCGAATGCTGTCACCCCTCGCTCTGATCGGCCCGATCCGACGCAGCTTGCCCCCGCTTCCTGTCCCGCTCAAAAACAGCCCGAAAGAGGGGTTTTTTGTCGGCCCAGCAACTGGTTTTCCAGGGCTTGCGAGGGGGTGAAATTCAAGGCTTGAGCCAGGCGAATCACTGGCGTACAAGGGTTCGTGCAGGGGCGGTTTCGGCTGCCCTTCGCGAGCGTGTAGACGAGGGAGCCCAAGCCTCGTCTACACGCTTTTTTGGCTTGTTTGGTCGGCCGCGGGCCTGTATTTCTTCCCGCAATGCCAACTGGACGTGCCATCCATGCTGCCTTGATGACCTCGCTCGTTGCCCGCGAGTTTCGTCGCAGCCTCGCGGTGCTGCTCGCGGGGCTCTGTGCGAGCGACGTGATGGCCTCGCCGCTGCCAGTGACCGTCACGGTGACGGCTCCCGGAACGCTGCTCCGCTCGGGCCCCGGTGACGACTTCTATCCTACGGGGAGGGTCGAAGGAGGAAGGCCCCTCGAGGTGTGGGCCATCGACGAGTCAGGTTACTGCGCCGTGCGGCCACCAGTGGGCAGCTTCAGTTGGGTGCGTGGAACCGATGTCATTGACGAGGCCGGCACCGGTGCGTCGGCGCCGGAGCCCAAGAATCATTTCACCGGCGTGGTTGTCAACGACAGGGCAGTGGCCCGCATCGGCTCACAACTCAATGAGCTTCGGCATGTCTCACAGGTTGCCCTCGAAGCGGGTGAACGGGTGCGGGTGGTCGAACGAGTGACCATCGCGACCGGTCGACATGCCGGCGAGTGGCTTCGCATCGAGCCCCCCGCGGGTGAGTTTCGCTGGGTGTGGGGGCCCGACCTGAAGCTGCCGCCGGAACTGGCGCCGCGTCTCGAACAGCCCACCGCAGCGACCGGCTTGGCCGCCGC
>JBGTGN010000141.1:0-24203 GCA_041746715.1 Pirellulales bacterium
AAGCGCCGCGAGGACGATGCCGAGCGCGGCGGCGAGCGTGCCCTGCATCGCGAGATCGATGTGGAAGGCGTGGGGGGTAGCCGTGACGGCAACGGTCGGACAGGCGAGCGACGGCGTGGCCGCGAGGAAGTCGGCGAGCGAGTGCGTCGAGAAGAGCAGCCAGCCGCTCACAGTCGCCGCCACCGCGAGAACGATGAGCGGGCCTGTCATCACCGGCGGCGACTCGTGGGCATGATGGCCCGCTTCATCGGGCACACGGGTGGGACCGGTGAAGGTCATGAACACGGCGCGGAACGTGTAGAAGGCCGTGAGGAACGCGGTGCAGAGGCTCATCCAATAGAGCATGCGGTAGGTGCCAGCCAGGCTCGTATCGCGGGCCATGTCGCCTGCGGAGACCGTGGTCACGACGGTCCGATCGCTTGTGAGCGAGAAGGGCGTGCTCGACAGGAGCAAGAATTGGGTCGGGGCCATTCGACTCGGAGAGTCGAGCGACGCGTGGGCGTCGTGCGACGCCTCGTCATGGTGTTCGGCGTGGGCATCGGGCCAGCCGCGGGAGTGCAGGGCGGCAAGAATCTCGTCTTTGCTAAAGAAGCCGGCGAAGGGAGCGACGCCTGCGAGGGCCAGCCCGCCAATGAGAAACGTCGCCGCCGTGATCGGCATCACTCGGCGAAGCCCGCCGAACCGCCGCATGTCGATGACACCTCCCATCGCATGCATCACCGAGCCCGCACCGAGGAACAAAAGCGCCTTGAAGAAGGCATGGGTCACGAGATGAAAAATGCCGGCGGTGAAGCCGAGGAGCAAGCCCGTGCCGAGGCTCGCGAACATGTAGCCGAGCTGGCTGATTGTGGAGTAGGCAAGCACCCGCTTGAGGTCGTTCTGCACGGTGCCGATAAGGGCCGCGACAAGGGCCGTGGTCGCGCCAACGATCGACACCGTAACCAGTGCCTCAGGGCAAGCCATATAGAGGGGTGCGCAGCGGGTCACGAGATAGACCCCCGCCGTCACCATCGTGGCGGCATGGATGAGCGCGCTTGCGGGCGTGGGGCCTTCCATCGCATCGGGGAGCCAGACGTGCAGCGGCAACTGGGCGCTTTTGCCGCAGGCGGCAAGCAGCAACAGAAGACAGATCGCGGTGCCGATGGTGCCGGCAACGTAGCCCGAGGGATCGGAGAGTCGCTCCATGCCGAGGATGCCAGGCACGGGCGAGGCCACCGAGTCGTGGAAGTTGAGCGTGCCGTAGGTCATCCAGAGAAGGAAGACGGCGACCGCTAGGCCAAAGTCGCCCACGCGGTTGACGAGAAACGCCTTCTTCGCGGCTGCGGCGGCAGATGGCTTTCGGAACCAGAAGCCGATGAGCAGGTACGAACACGCACCCACCGCCTCCCAGAACACGTAGACCAACAGAAAGTTGCTCGCCGCGACAAGCATCGACATCGAGAATACGAACGCGGCCACGAGGGCGAAGAACCGTGGATAGCCAGGGTCGTCATGCATATAGCCGATCGAATAGATCGCCACGAGCAGCCCGACGCAGGTGATCACCGCGAGCATGACAGCCGTGAGCGGATCGAGGCGAAGGTCGATGCCGATCGAGAAGGGGAGCGACGCGGCGCGGCCCGTGGTTTTCGCAATGAGATCGTCGCCGAGGTCGATGGCGGTCGCGTCGGCAGGGGGTGTATAGGCGTCTGGAACACTGACCCACTGCCAGAGCGTTTGAATCTGTTCAAACGCGACGGTCTCGGCCGAGCCATGCTCGTCGTGTTCGTTGTGCTCGGCAACAAGCACCTCACGGCCGAGGCCCACAAGGAGCGTGATCGCGACGCCCGCCGCAGCCGCGATCGACACCACGGCGGGCCAATGGGCCTTCGGGCCGAGGAGGCGACCGAGAGCCACGGTGAGAATGGCACCCACCAGCGGCAGAGCGGGGACGAGAACGAGAAGTGTTGAGTAGTTGAGATCGAGCATGGTCGGGGATTCAGGTTGGTCAGCGGTCTGGCTTTCGGCTGTCCGCTTTCGGCTTCGGGCCGCTCACACGTGCTCCCGCTGGAGGGTTGCCGCCTCGTCGATGGCAGGTTCGATGCCAGCCGGCGTGAGCTTCGGGAACTGCATGTCGATGGCATCGGAAGGGGGCAACTGGTGATCGACGACGCGTGGCAGATTCGATTCGCGGAGTGACTGCCATGCTGCTGCGTCGAGCCGGCCGGTTCGCGAGAAGGCCTGAAGCACGAAGACCAGCGCGATCGCTGCCTCGCACGCCGCGACGGTGAGCACGAAGATCACGAGCACATGGCCACCCCAGTCGCCGTGGTGCCGACTCCAAGCCACGAGCGAGACCGACACGCCTTGGAGCATGAGCTCGGCCGAGAGGAACATCACAATGAGATTCCGGCGGGCGAGGATACCCACGAGGCCGAGCGCGAAGAGCATCCCGCCGACAATGAGGCCGTCGAGAACGAGTGGCGAAGGGGTCATGCGCCGGCCCTCCGTGCCGCAAGGCTCGCGGCGTCTTCGGCGGGCGTTCGCGAGACGATCGCAATCGAGCCGATGAGTGCGACCAGCAGGAGCACGCCGGCCGCTTCAACCGCCAGGAGATGCCGGCCAAAAAGTTCACCGCCGAGGCGGGCCACGTGATCGGCCTCAAGCGGGTCGCTCCCCGTGGAATCGGGAGGCGGTGACGGGGCGACCGGTGTCGCGCCGCCAGCCAGGGCTCTCGCTCTCGAGGGCACCGCACAGCAGGCGGAGGGGCCAGCGGAAAGCCGGCCGATGAAGAGCGTGAGCAGGCCGAGCAGGACCGCTCCGGCGACGGCCGAGAGGAGTGGTTCGTTGGAGACGCGATCGTAGGCCGCCATGCCGGAGGGCTGGGCGAGCATGAGCACGAAGAGAAACATTACAAGGATGGCGCCGGCGTACACGATGATCGTGGCCACGCCGAGAAACTGCCCCCCGAGCACGAGGAGCACACCCGACACGCCAGCCAAGGCGAGGGCGAACCAGATCGCGGAGTACACGGGCGATCGGGTCACGATCGTGGCAGCACCGCCGATCACCGCGACGAGCGCTACCACCAAAAACGTCACTTCTTCGCCGATACCACCGAGCCGATGGCCGGTCGCGACAAAAAGCGTGAGGGCCACGACGCCGAGCAGCATGCCGAAGCGATGGGAGGAACGCTCGCGAGCACCACTTTCACCGCGTGGCAGGAGCAGCCAGAGGGCCGCTGCCGCGCAGCCAACGGCAACAGCCAGAAGCGAACCAGTCGAGGACAAACCGTCTTGCGTCACAGCGTGCCTCCCAGGGCGGCCGACTTCATCGGCTCCGCATCCTTTGTTTGGTCGTACACGCTGAGCAGCTTCTCTTTGTCAAAAATCATTTCTTCGCGGCTCTTACCGGTGAGGTCAAGGAGGCTTGTGAGCTCGATCGCATCGACCGGGCAGGCCTCCTCGCACATGCCACAGAAGATGCACCGCAGTTCGTCGATCTGAAAGGCCTCGGGGTATTTCTCGCGGTCGGGCCACGGGCTCTCCGCGGCGACGATATCGATGCAGTGGGCCGGGCATGCCGTCGCGCACAAGAAGCAGGCGACGCACTTCACACGCCCCTCGGCGTCCCGGTTCAGCCGATGAACGCCACGGTAAATGAGCGGGTTGCCGACCGTTGGCCGTTGTTCGGGAAAGCTCACGGTCACCTTCGGGCTCACCAAGTGGCGAGCCGTGGTCGTGAGCCCCTGGATGAACAGCGGCAAGTACAGCCGTTCGGCGAGATTCAGTGGCTTGTCTTCGAGCCAGGTGATCGAGGGATCGGTTGGCTTCATGTCAGACCTCCACCAGTTCGTGTTCGACATCGAGCGGGCCGTGTGTCCGGATCGGCGAGTTATCGACCCCCGACGGAGTCAGGAGCCCCGCCGCGATCCAGCCGCCAAAGAACACGCCCCACGGAATGAGGACAGCGACCCACCCAGCGGTGCCCGAACCCAGCGCTTCGACAAGCTGCGGCCGAAACTCCTCGATCGATGCGACTGTCACGAGATTGACGAGCCCAAGCGGTAGCATCACCTTCCAGGCGAGGTTCATGAGCTGATCGAACCGGAACCGCGGCCAGCTCCAGCGAACAAGCATGAAGAAGAGGATCACACCAAAAATCTTCGCCGAGAGGACCACGAAGCGAAGGATCGCGATCCACCAAGTCTCAACCGGGCCCGATCCCGTGATGCCCCAGAGATGCCAGCCACCCAGGTACATGATCACGATAAGAAATGCCGCCGTGACCATGTGGAGGAACTCGGACACGAGAAACAGGAGGAGCTTGATCCCCGAATATTCGGTGTGATACCCGCCGACGAGCTCCTGCTCCGCTTCGGGCAGGTCGAAGGGCAGCCGGGCCGCTTCGGCAAAGCTCGCGATCAAGAAGACGACGAACCCAAGTGGTTGGGCGAAGACGTACCAGATACCGGTTGACGCCTGGGCGTCCATGATCGAATCGAGCCGGAGTGACCCTGCCGCTAGGACCACTCCCAGAAGCCCAAGCCCGAGCGGAATCTCATAAGCCACGAGCTGGGCACTGCTTCGAAGCCCACCCAGGAAGCCATATTTATTGTTGCTTGCCCAGCCGCCGAGCAGTACGCCGTAGACCGCGATGCTCGACAGGGCAAAGACCCAGAGCACGCCGACGTCGAGATTCGGGGCGACCAGCAGCGGCTCTTCGGCCTCGAGGCCCAGCATCGGAATCGGTGGGAGCGAACTGCCAAACGGGATCGCCGCGAAGATCGCGAGCGACGCAGCGAGGAGCATCAGCGGCGCCGCGGCGTAGAGCACCTTATCGACATGCTTGGGAGTGAAGTCTTCTTTCAAGATGATCTTGAGGCCGTCGGCGAGCGGCTGGCCGAGACCGAACAACCGAATCTTGGTCAATGGGATGCCGACACGATTTGGACCCTTGCGGTCTTGCACCCACGCGGCCATCCATCGCTCGACCAGCACGAGATACGCCGCCGCGGTCATGAGGCCGCCAATGAGCGCGCCGATTTTGACGAGTGCGACGATCGTGGCAGTGGAGGGGAGAAGATCGCTCATGCCAGTTGCCTCACGCGAAGGTCAACGCCGGTCGCGGGCATGGCGCCGCCAATCGCCGCAAACGCGGCCGATGCGTCGGCGATCTCCTGGCGAACCTTCGACGCGTCATAGAGGCCGGTGCGACCGAGCATGTTCCAGAAAAGCCGCCCCTCGGGCCAGACGCCTGTCGGTGGACGGATGGCCTGTCGGAAGCTCTGGGCGCGGTGGGCGATATTTACCCATGTGCCCGCCCGCTCGGCGAAACCAGTCGCCGGCAGTCGCCATGTGGCATGGGCCATGAGCGGCGAGTCGAAAAGGTCTTGTACGACGACGCAGCAGAGCCCCGTGAACGCGGCAGCAGCCTGTTCATCGATCCATGGCTTTGGATACGCGGCCGTGATCCAGGCGGCATCGGCATGACCGGCGGCGACATGGGCCACCAGATCGTGCCAGGTCTTGCCACCGGCTCCAAACGCCGCGAGGACCTCTTCCACGCCCTTGCGGTTGGGGCACTTTTCACTGCGGATCGTGAAGCCACCAGGGAAGGTTTCGTCGGCCCCCTCGACTGGGACGTGACCGAGTGCGAGAAATGCACTCGAATCAATCGAACGAGCGACACTACAGAGCATCCAGGCTTCTTCGATTGTGAGCATCGGTGAGACGGCAACAGCGACCCGGCCGGCCTTCACGAGATCAGCCCGCAGACGGGTGACAACGTCGGCCCATTCAACCGGCTGGAAGACCGTCGCGGAGTGGCCGTTGCCAGCGCCTCCGACAGCCGCACGATGACGGGCATCGAGGATACGGGTCTCGTCGTGGAGGTGGTGCCAGCCGTAACGGCCGTCGTCGCACATCCACCATGTGTTCACATGCGGGTTCTCACGAGGCTTCAGCCGATAGACCGTGTCTTGATTCTGCTCGGTCCAGATCGAGCATCCCGCGGCACAGCCACCACAGACATTCGCCTCCCGCTTCATGAACCAGACCCGCTGGCGATAGAGAAAGTCCTTGTCGCCAAGGGCGCCGACGGGGCAGAGGTCAACCACGTTGCCCGCGAGCTTGTTGTCGAGCGGGAAGCCAGGGAAGACATCGATCTCTTCCTTTGACCCGCGGCTGGTCACCATGAGCTCGCCGGTGCCCGAAACCTCGCGGGTGAACCGCACGCACCGGGTACACATGATGCAGCGGTCGATGAAGAGGCTGATCGTGGGACCAACGTCCCGCTTGCGGCTTGTAAAGGGATGGAGATCGGCCCGTCGCTCGGGCTGGCCATGCTCAAAGTGATAGTCCTGAAGAAGACACTCCCCCGCCTTGTCGCAGATCGGACAGTCGATCGGATGATCGATGAGGAGAGCCTCCTCGACCCTCGCCCGACTCGCTTTCACGGTTTCGCTTTCCGTGACGATCACCGTGCCGTCTCGAACCGGCGTCTGACAGCCAGGCACGAGTTTTGGAACCATCGAGACCTTGCCCGTAGCGGCATCCCGTTGGCCGGTCTCGATGAGGCACATTCGGCAGCTCGCCACGACGGAGAGCCCGGGATGCCAGCAGTAGTGCGGAATCTCCTTGCCGGCCCGCCGCGCAGCCTCGATACAGTTGAGCCGCTCGTCGGCTCCGATCTCGATCTCTTGTCCATCGACGACGACGACCGGCATCAGTGGGCTCCCACGATTTGAAGAGCGGGCACGGGGTCGGTCACCATCCAGCCTTCGGGATTGGTCCGCTTGATAAAGTCCTCGAACTCATCGCGAAACTTGTTGATGGCATTTTTGATCGGCCAGGCGGCGCCGTCGGCTAGGCCACAGATCGTGGAGCCCGGCATCATGCCCATGGTGTTGCCGATCTCGAGAAGAATGTCGAGATCACGAAGCCGCCCCTTGCCGGCGCGGATGCGGTCGAGGATGCGAAGGCTCCAGCTTGTGCCCTCACGGCAGGGCGTGCATTGGCCGCATGACTCGTGGGCAAAGAACCGGCAGGAGTTGTGGAGGAAATCGACCATGCTCACGGTTTCATCGATCACGACGACGGCCGCCGTGCCAAGCCCCAGGCAGCCGACACGGCCGGGGCCCGCGAAGTCGAGCGGCGTATCGAACTCGGCCTCCGTAAAGAGCCCCATCGAGATGCCCCCCGGAATCGCTGCCTTGGCCTTGCGGCCTTTCCAGACCCCGCCGCCATAGAAGTTCAACAGCTCGCGAAGGGTGATGCCGAGCGGCGCCTCGTAGCATCCTGGCTTCTCGACGTGGCCCGAGAGACAATAAAGCTTCGGACCGTAGGAACCAGGGTCACGGGGATTTGTGGGGTCAGCGGGCACGCCCAATGACTTGAACCATTCGACGCCACGCCTGGCGATCTGAGCCACGCAGGCCATGGTCTCGATGTTGTTGACGACCGTTGGCTTGCGAAACGCGCCTTCAATCGCGGGGAACGGCGGCTTGATCCGCGGCCACGCCCGCTTGCCTTCGAGGCTTTCGATGAGGCCCGTCTCTTCACCGCAGATGTACGCGGCCGCGCCGCGGTGGAGGTAGATGTCGAGTGAGAAGTCGCTGCCGAGAATATTCTTGCCAAGGAGCCCGGCCGCGTAGCATTCGTCGATCGCGGCCTGGAGTCGCTTCCACGACTGCGGATACTCGTAGCGAAGGTAGATATAGGCTGTGGTTGCCCGCGTGGCGAAGCACGAAAGAATGATCCCCTCAATCACCTGGTGCGGGTCGTCTTCCATGAGCAGCCGATTATTGAACGTGCCCGGCTCACTCTCGTCGGCATTCACACAGAAATAGATCGGCCCCGGATGGTCCTTCGGGAGGAACGTCCACTTGAGGCCGGTCGAAAAGCCGGCGCCGCCGCGGCCTCGCAGGCCCGACGACTTCACCATTTCGACGACCTCGGCCGGCTGCTTCTCACGAAGTGTTGTTTCGAGCGGGGCGTACCCTCCGCGGGAGCGGTAGCTCGCCAGCGTGTAGCCATCAGGCACGCCAACTGCTTCAAGGAGCACGGGCTTGAACGGTTTCATATGGCCCTCGCGCGGGGTTTGGCGAGCTCGGCCAGGGCTGCCTCGGGCGTCATGTCTTTGAGAAGATCGTCGTTGGCCAGGATGCACGGCGCAAAATCGCAGGCTCCGAGGCACTCGGCTGGTTCGATCGTCAGCTCACCATCGGGCGTGGTGCCGTAGGGCGCGATGCCCTTGGCATGGCAGAGGTGCTCGAGGAGCTCGTCGCCCCCGCGAAGGGCACACGCGATCGACCGGCAGACAAACGCCCGCACCTTGCCGTGCGGCCTTTTCTGGTGAAAGAACTCATAGAAGGTGAGCGTGTCTTGCACCTCGGCAGGCGCGAGGCCAAGGAGGGCCGCGATGTCGGCCACGGCGTCGAGCGGCACATGCAGCAGTTCGCGATTCACGATATGGAGCGCCGGCAGCGTGAGGGCGCGGCGGTTGGGGTACCGCGGCGCGAGGGCCTCGATCTCGGCCACCATGGCCTCGGTGAGCACGCGACGTCCTTGAGCGATCACTTGAGCGATCATCGGTCGAGCTCCGCGGCGATGATGTTGAGGCTTCCGAGTACGGCGACCAAATCGGAGAGTGTGTGGCCCCGGATCAGATGTGGAAATAGCGCGAAGTGGAGCACGCTCGGCGGCCGGCATCGGGCGCGGTAGGCGGTTTCGTTGCCATCGCCGGCGAGATAAAAGCCGAGCTCACCGTTGGGTGCCTCAATGGACGCGTAGCACTCTTCGGTGGGCACCTCGAAGCCACGATTGCTCATCGAGAGCTCGAAGTGAGAGATTGTGCCCTCGATCGTGGAGTACACCTGCTGCTTGGTGGGCAGGGCCGTCCGCTCGTCGATGCCCACATTGATCGGCCCGGCCGGGATGTTTTCGACCGCCTGGGTCACGATCCGGAGGCTCTGCCGCATCTCCTCCATCCGGACGAGATACCGGGCGTAGCAATCGCCGGCGGTCGCACAGCACACGTTGAAGTCGTAGTCGGCGTAGGCGAGGTAGGGCTCATCCTTGCGGAGATCCCTCGCGACACCGCTGGCACGAGCGACCGGCCCGGTGGCACCGCGGTTTGTGGCCTCTTCCTTCGTGAGTACGCCCACGCCCTTCGTGCGATCGACGAAGATGCGGTTCCGCGTGAGAAGTCGCTCCATGTCGTTGAGCGTCTTTGGGAATGTCTTCACGAACGTGCGAATCTTCTCGATCACCAGCGGTGTGAAATCGTGTGATGCGCCGCCGACTCGTGTATAGGAGTTGGTGAACCGTGCGCCGCAGAGCGTCTCGAAAATGTCGTAAATTACCTCTCGCTGGTAGAAACCGTAGAGAAAGAACGTAAACGCGCCGGTGTCGAGGCCCACGGCGCCGTTGCAGAGAAGGTGATCGCTGATGCGGGCCAGCTCGGCGATGATCGTGCGAGTCACCTTGCAGCGCGGCGTGAGGTCGATACCGAGGAGCGTCTCTACGGCGTGGTGCCAGGCGACGTTGTTGGCCATTGGCGAGATGTAGTTCATCCGGTCGGTGACGGTCACGTATTGGTTGAACGTGAGATGCTCGCCGATCTTCTCAAACCCCGAGTGGAGATAGCCCATCTCGGGGATCGCATCGACCACTCGCTCGCCTTCGAGCTTCAAGACGATCCGCAGGGTCGTGTGCGTGGCCGGGTGCTGGGGGCCAAAGTTGAGTGTCCAGAGATAGTCCTCGCTCCGCGTCGCGGCGTTTTCGCCGGCTTTCGGCTTTCGGCTTTCGGCTGTGGCGACGGCATCGGCCATTAACTGTTCTCGCGGGTGATCACAGGAAAGTTATGGCGTTCGCCGCGGCCTTGGAGGGGATAGTCCTTCCGCAGCGGGTGTGCCGTAAACTCCTCGGGCATCACGAGCCGCCGGAGATCGGGATGCCCCTCGAATCGGACCCCAAAGAGATCCCAGACCTCGCGCTCGAGCCAGTTGGCTGCTTCCCAGAGCGGCGTGGCGCTCGGGACCGTCGGCCGGGGATCATCAACGAACACGCGGAGGGTGAGCCGCTGGTTCGTTGTCGTGGAGGCAAGAAGATAGATGAGGCCGTAGCGGTGCCCGCCGCATGCGGGCATCTGCATTGGCGAGTCGCGGTAGTCGAGATAGTCAACGCAAGTGACATCGACGAGCAAATCGAAGCCGCGATCCTTGAGGAAGCCGAGCGTCTCGAATGCCTGCTCCACCGGCACGACAACCCGCGTCTGCCCGCGAAACACCGATGACTCGATCCCACCGAAGCGATCGGTCAGTGCCGCGAGCACGTCATCGACAGGTGGGGGAGTGAAAGGCATCGTGATGGGAGGGGTGACCTTGGGGTTCAAGAGCCGGCAACAAAGGACTCAGCGTTGGCAGCAAGCTCCCGCTGGAGCACGGGATTGCGGGAGGCGTCGAGGCCCATGGGATCGATGATCTCAACGAGCGCCCGCTTGCGTGCCTGGCGGCTCGCGGTATCAAACTCGCGGCCGGTGATTGTGCCTTCGCGTTGAATCTTGTCTTGCAGGTCGATGATGGCCTGGATGAGCTGCTCTGGCCTCGGTGGGCAGCCTGGCACATACATGTCGACCGGGATGAAACGGTCGATGCCCTGCACGACGGCATATGTGTCGAACACGCCGCCGGTGCTCGCGCAGGCGCCCATCGAAATACACCACTTGGGTTCGTGCATCTGGAGCCATATCCGCTGGAGCACCGGAAGCATCTTCATGACGACGCGGCCGGCCACGATCATGAGGTCGCACTGCCGCGGGCTAAACCGAAAGACCTCGGCCCCGAAGCGGGCGAGGTCGTGCTTGCTCGCGCCGGTCGCCATAAGCTCGATGCCACAGCAGGCCGTCGCGAAGGGCATCGGCCAGAGGCTATTCTTCCGGCACCAGTTGGCGAGTTCGTCGAGGCGACTTACCACGACGTTTTCAGGCAGGTGGAGCTTTGCACCGTCGGCTACCGCCATCGGAATACCCCCTTTCGCCAGTCATAGGCAAAGCCCACGACTACCAGCGCCGTGAAGAGCATCGCGCCTCCAAACACGAGGCCGCGGGATGAGACGAGTCCATCGGCCACGGCGGTATCGACACCAGCGGCCGATCGACTTGCCACCGCCCAGGGATAGAGAAAAAGCAACTCGACATCGAAAACGAGGAACGTGATAGCGACCAGATGGAACCGCACATCGAATCGCCGCCTGGTGTCGTGGACCGGGTCCATGCCGCTTTCGTACGGCATTTCTTTGACGGCCCCCGAACGGCGGGGGCCGATGAGTTCGGCCACCACGACAAGCCCCACCGAGACCGCCGCTGCGATCGCGACAAACAGGAGGACCGGAAGGATCGCGTCCATGAGGGCCAGGGCGACGGGGGGAGGGAACCGGGATCAAAAACACGATATTCGGCCGCAGAAACAGACTTTGTGAAATTCGTCACAAAGTCTGCTCTGAAAAAAGCCGGGGTGGAGGACACCGCCGGCCGACCAGTTATACCGGCTTTGGCAGGACCCGGCGAGTCAGCGCCAATTTACCGCGTTCCCGCGGGCAAGGCCTGGAAGGCCGCTTGACTTCCGGGCGGAGGCCCAGCAAGCGAAGCGGGGCCATGAATGGCCCGCGCCGCGTGAACGCCCCTACCCGCAGGCGGCGAGGTGGCGCTCGATGAGTCCGAGATTGTAGTCAAACCGCCCGCGGAGCTCGCCGAGCACTCGTCCAAGATCAAGGCCGTAGTGGTTCACTTTGAAGAGGCTGGCCTTCACGTAGGGCACGCCCGCGTCCCACAGCCGCCACCAGACGAGCTCGCTTGGGTTGTGGGGTCGCCTGCGGCTTTTGCGGACAAGCCGCCAGCTTCGTCGCGGGTGCAGGGCCGAGAGGTGCGGCCAGACCTCGTGAAGCGTTACCCGTTTTGCCGTGGTGGCGTCATAGAGACCAGCCATAGTGAAGCCTGCCTGGGCCATGCGGTCAGAGAAGCCAATTTCATACTGCTCGACAATCTCTCGCTTGGTCTCGAGTGGCTCGAAGTCTCGCCAGAACGTGGCGAAGGCATCCGATTCCAGCAGCCGGCGACGCATTCCGAGGAACCACGACTGCACATGCGGGATTCGAGCCGCCTCGCGTCGTGCATTTTGATCGGAGAGCACCATACCCCAGAGGTCGGCCGTCGCGGTGCGAGGGTCGGCAAGCGCGGCCCCGAGATCAAAGAGCGGGCCATACACGCTGTCGTTGATGCAGAGGACCTCGTCATGGTCGCCGACGCGCAGCGTCGCGAGACCATCTCGCCAGGCACCAAAGTCATAGCCCACGTTGGCGCGTGGGAGAAACGTGTCCACGATCCTTGTGAGGGACGACGGCAACGCCCGGGCAGAGTTGGAAACGACCACGAGCCGCTCGGCAACGTTGCGATACGCCGCGAGCGCATGATGAACGTGGGGTGCGAATCCGCCGCCGGCATCGAAGTGGGCGAACACGATGGCTCGACGCGCGGGCTGGCTGCGACATGGCTCAACCGTCATGCTGCGTCTCCGTCGCATCGTCAGGCGGCCCGGCTATGAAGCTTGTGCCCGACCTGTTGCTCGAGGTTGACCAGTCGCCGAAAGACGGTGACGCTTCGTGGCTCATCGTCCAGCAGCGCGAGCATGCTCGGCACGTGACCAAGGGTCACTGCCGCGCCCGCGAACGCACCGTCACGAATTTGCCTCTCGGCAGTACGAATCGCCGAGGCCGTGTACCAGCGGACGCTCGCGGCGAGGGTCCGTTCACGGATCGCTGGTGGCAGCACGCGGGCGTTGAGCGCGATGGCGCGTGCCATGTCGGGCCATGCCACACCGCTCGTGAACAGCCGCGTGGTCTCATTGGCCGCATGCCGACGGTACGCGGCCAGTGACCGCGGCTCGTACCACACGGGATGCGACGCGGCGATCCGCACCCACATTTCCCAATCCACGGCGAGTTTGAGATCGGGCCTGTAGCCACCGAGAAGCTCGTACGTTCGGCGGGCCACGATGACTGACGGGGTCTGTACCCGTTGGCGCTCGGCGATCTTCGGGAGCCAATGGTTCAGCACGCCGGGCATCCACCGGAGTTGCGACGTCGTCTTAAGCCGTCGGCCCTCGGCATCAACCAGCCGGCTGCGGCAGAAGGCCATGCCAATGTCGGGCCGACGTCGGAAGCCGGTGTCGAGTCGCTCGTAGAAGCCTGGCATCACATAGTCGTCTTGATGGAGCAGGTGGATCAGTTCGCCACGGGCGAGCGTGACGGCGCGATTCCAATTGCCGCACAGGCCAAGTCGCTCACGGTGCTCGTATATCTCCACACGGCCGTCGGGATCGACCTGCCGCACGATGTTGCGGACAACGCCCTGCCGCGAGCCATCGTCGACGACGGCAATCTGCATGACGTGTGGCTCGGGCGCCTGAGTGAGCACCGAGGTGAGCGCGAGTGTCAGGAGCTCGCCGGGCTCGTGCGTCGGGAGCATGACCGAGAACCGCGGTCGCACTGGCGACGCGTCGAGCGGCCGGATCGGTGGCGGCGGTGCTGGGTCCATGTCGGTCGTGGGGGCGAGAGGCTGGCCGTGCGAGGTGGGGAAGTACCAAAGATTCCCTCACCGCCAACAGCCCAATCCAAGTCGTGAGAATTGCCCAGATTGCCCAACAGGCCGCGGTCACCGAGAGCTACGTGGTCGGCGAAGGCGGGCCGAGACCTCATGAGGCGAATGAACCCATGAACTGCTCGATCGGACCCGTTTGGTGCAGCTTTTTACGGGCCATCTCGAGATCAAGATCGCCGTAGTGCTCAATCGGATTGCCGTGTGCGTTGAGCAGTGTGGTGTACCAGTTGCCAAGGGTCTTGTGGCCTTCGGTGCCCAGGAACGGCAAGCGAATATAGCGACCCGCGATATCCAGCGCGCAGTTGTTGCCCGCCATAATGAGGAACGGAGACTCCAGGCCAATGCCATGGTGTGTTTCGCCATTTTCGGGAAAGTACATGATCATCGTGTTGTCGAACATGGTGCCGTTTCCCTCGGGCACCTGCTTGAGTTTCTCGACAATCGTCTTGATCTGATTCACGTGGCTGATTCGGATCTGCTCTCTCGTCATCCAGGCGGGCACGCCCCCAAAGGCCTCGTCATGCCCCAGTGGATGGATTCCAACGCGGTCCGTTTCGTTTCCAGGCAGGCCAGTGATGGGGGTGCCCAGGTCATCGATCGTGTAGGTGACAACATTGGTCAATCCGGCCTTCAATGCCGCGATCAGCACGTCGGTCATGGCCGCCTGCTTCTCAGGCGTGCTCGCATCGGGACCGCCGTCGGCATGCACGGGCGCGAGCTCGGGGAGATGTTTGGCAAGCGAGCCGGAAATCTCGATCAGTTTCTTGTTGCGGTCGCGAATCGCATCAATTGATTCGATCTGCGCCTCTTGTCGCCGTCGTTCATGACCTTTGATCCCGCTTGCCTTCAGTCCTTCCTTGCTCTGCAAAAATGACAGCATGTCGTTGTCGGAATTGACGGCTTCTGGATTGAGGACCGACTTGAATAGCTCGCTCCGTGCGGTGTCTGGATCCGCGTAGCAGTAGTTCCGAGTTTGCGGTGCCGGTGCGGAATACCCAGACACGATGCCCATGCGGCCCGCAGCAAATGACAGTTCGACGTGCCCGAATGGTGACGGAAACAGCTTGGCCAGTTCAAAATCGATCGTCGCGCGTTTGATCGCACTCAGGGTATTCCTGTTCGATTTGAAGCACCCCATCACCGACGAGAACGAGTAGTGGACGTTCTCGCTCATCTTGGCCGAAAGCCCTTGAAGGATGGTCATGTGCTCCTTGAGCTCGTCTAACCCCCGCAGCCACGAAGGCAGTTCGTGCTTGTGGAGATCAACTTCAAGCGGCAGCTTCTTCTCGTCGAGGGCCCTATCCTTCGCTGAAAAATCACGAAGGGCGATTTCGAGGGGCCGAATGCCGCTCGATTTTCGGATGAACACGAATCGCTTGGGAATCCCTGCGGCGAGAGGGGCGGCAAACACCTGATGAAAGGAAGGAGCAAGAGCCATGGCACTCGCGCCAAGGAGTGACGCCTTCACAAAGTCTCGTCGATTGGGGTCTCGTCGATTGGCCATGGGATCAGTCCTCGATAGGTTTGCGATACATGAAGGAATCAGAAGTCAGAAGTGAAACGATGACAGCATCAAAACTGCCGCCGCTATCGACATAGGCCTGCTCGGCATCGATCAGGGTCTTCGAGTCTGAAAGGATCTCGTTGCGACCCATGAAGTAGCGAAACGCGTGGCGAAGAATGGACTGCCGCACCCGTCGCGATCGACCGAGGCGATCGGCCAATTCGATGGCATCCGAAACTTCTCCGTCGAGCGATTCGTCTCCGGTGCCGCGAAGGTATCCCTTTGGATCGACCGGAAGCGTCTCGTAGAGGTCCCGCGTATCGGTAAGCAGCGTCCACTGGTCAGGTCGCTTCGTGATGAGGGTGTCTGGATACTCCAGGGCCTCGACCGAGCGGAAGCGGCCAAAATCGTCGTAGCACTCGAAGGCATAGCCAAGCGGATTCATGCCCTCGTGGCACTTCCAGCAATAGGCGGTTTCCGTCGCACTCGCCAACCGGTCACGGAGGGTGCGGTGGTGGTCCTCCGGAATGGAAGCGTCAACAGTAATCGGCACGTCTGGAATCGTGCCGGCGAGCAGTTTCTCACGCACCCACTTGCCTCGCTGCACCGGATCCGTTTCGGTGTTCTTCGCGTGGGCGATCAGCCACGCGGGATGCGTGAGTAGGCCTTTGCGATGGGCGACGGGGGCCGGCTGGACTGTCTGATAGTCCCAGTTGTCCATCGGGATGTCGTAGAACTTGGAAACGTTGTATCCGACCATGAAGTCGTACCCGTAACCGCGATACAGGTCGAATGGCGCCGCCTCCTTCTGCCCCTTGGCCAGGCGGGCCGTGATGCTTTCCATCGACATCTTGAAAAGCTGGATGGTTGTGCCCTGCCGGTTTCTGGCCTCCAGCTTGTCTGGGTCGACCATTCGCATCTTCACTTCTTTGAGGAAGTCGCGATGTTCGAGAAGGTCTTCGTCTGTGAAATTCCTCCAGTCGAGATCCTTGAAGTAGTCGTGGATGCGCTTGAGCCGGTCGGAAGCCGCCTGCATCCGCTCGTTGTCTCCATCGTGGTAGACGTAGAACTCGTCGGTGGTCAGCAACTCCTCGAAAACATTCTGATCCCTGGCGAGGATGTACTCGACGAGCCTGTCCGTTTCGTTGAGCAGACGCGCCGTCGCATCCCCGAGCCGGTCGCCCCCGAATCGTTTCTCATCCTTGAAGATCGAGATCGCCGCCGGGTAGCCAAAAAACTCGCGAAAGAACCGCAGCTTCCGGATGGCGGTATCCGTTGTGTTGTCCTGATAGTTGGTGTCGGCCAGGACGGGATCGATGAGGTAAACGATATCCCTTTTCTTCAGGATGCGAACAACTTCGCGTCGATAATCCTCGCGGCTCTTGAGCTTGCCGCTCGCGGCTGCCCGTACCAGCTCCTCGTCGGGGCCTTGGTCAGTGAGGGCATAAGCGATCGCGTAGCTAGCATCGCGAGGGGAAAGCATTCGCCGGCCATGTTCGTCGGGCTCTCCGGCACCGAACTCCTGGCGGTAGGCGAATTCGCTCGACAAGATGAAGGTCTGGATGAGCTTCTGGATGGCCTTGAGATTACCGAGCTTCGTCACATACGACCTGGCGAGCGCCAGATATTCCGTCGCGTCCGGAGCGGTGGGTTGGCGTTCCAGGATTTGCACCGAGAGCTGTTCAACAAGGTCGGCGAGGAGCTGGTCGGACGGTGGGGCCGCGGAAAGCCGCTCCTGCTCAAACTCCTGCTCCCACATCGACATACACGTGTCGATGATGTCGGCGTAGAAATCGCCTTTGCGGCGATGCTTTCGGACTGATGATCGGAGCATTTCCATTTCCGCGTCATGGAGCGGCTTGTATGGAGGCGGTTTGAGCTTGCGAGCGTTTGTGGCCACATGGTTGCGGAGCTCGGGCATGTAATCCCGAAGAATCGTCATGCGTCCTTGGATGGTGCGCTCGTGATCACCGAAGAAGAACCAGGTTCGCTCGCAGAGCTCCCTGAAGTCGTCATCGGATGTGCCCGCGTGCTCGGGATCGAGCAGGAGGTCGTATACCGTGCGATCTCCATCAAGCGCCTTCAGCATGTTCTGGGCCACGTGGAACGGCGCTTTTTTGTAGGTCTCTCCCTTTGAAAGTGGCTTTTCTGCGTTGAGGGCCACAGGCGTGAACGCGGGGAGCAGCGATTCATTCTCGCTGCCATAGATCTCGTGGCAGAGCGTCGCGATGAAGTTCTCCAAGAACATTCGACGTGAGGCGAGCGTCGCACGCTGCCCTTCCTCGAGTGCCATGATGGTATTGATTGCAGGAAGGTAGGTGCCCTTGGTCCGCTTCACGAGATCGTTCGTGATGTACTCGGATGTCTTCTGAGCATTTGTCAGCATGCTCGACAAGTGGCCACCCGTGAGATCCTCGTTGGCGTAGTACCGTACCCCGGAAACGTTGGGCAGAAGAAAAGGGTTTGACAGACTCAGATTCGGAATCCTGCTACCGCCCACAGCATCGACGACCAGCCCGTTCCGCTTGGCTTTCGTGGAACTCTTCAGCATTCGCTGGAAAGTGGCATTGAAAATGAACTCGCTGATCAGCCATCGCCGGTCATAGGTGAACCCAGGCAGGTCCTTGTATTCACCGGAGAATAGTTTCTCATGATCGACGTAGTTGCCAAACTCGGGCTTCTGGAGCTTCTGCTCAAGCGTCGATGCCTTGTGCTTACGAAGCTCATGCGACACCCAGTCCATGAGTTGCGAACGTTCCACCGCCGTGAGCTGCCCTTCGCCCTTGGGAGGCATCTGCCCCAAGAAAAGCTGCTCCTGAGCTTTGTTGAGCAGGTCGAGTCGTGGGTCGAGTTCCAGTTCCACTATCGCATCGAGCCGCACGTCACCCTCGGCTGAGTCGCCGCTGTGACAGTCCATACATCGCTGGGTGAGAACCGCGAGCACGCTCGGCGGCACGACTAAGCGATCGGTCGCTGTCGCTGGGTGGGCCGATGCGAGAACAATCCCGGCCAACAACAGCGTTGCAGCGATGGAGGCGAGCGGGTAGCGCATGAAAAGAAGGTTACCACGTTTTTTTGAAGTTACCCCGGGGGCATCGCAAAATCAAACACCATCACACGGGCAAGGCATGGGACGACGATTGCCTTGACTCGCTCGTGCTCAGGATCGGGGAGGTAGGCATCGCGTGCCGCGGCGCTCTCGAACGTCATGATAAAGCCGTGCGTGAATCCATCGTTGAGGCCTTCGTCGCTTTCGTACGGGCCGAAATGGAAATCAAGCAGACCGGGAATCCGGCCGACCATGCCTGCGAGCTCATCGAAGCACGCAGCGATCTGCTCAGCGGATACGTCCGGCTTGAACTCAAAAACGCCAAAATGTTTTACGTGGGCCATGGGGTAGCTCCTGAGGAATGGGCATGAATGTTGTCGAGCAGCGCGGTCACGCAGGCCCGCGCGAAGGCGGGGTCGTTGATGTCACAGGCGAGTGATAGGCAGGGGACATCAGGGCGAAGGCCATTCTCAATCGCCCCGAAGAGCGAGGCATCGGCCGCTGGATCATGAAACGGGCCGCCGGGCGCGCTGATCACACTGATGCCGCCGCGAGGGAGAAGCACGCTGACCGCACCACGGGAGGCGTTTACTTTCCGAGCCAACAGACGACCGAGGACGGCACATTCCTCTGGCGTGGTCCGCATGAGCGTGACCTGAGGATTGTGGGCGTAGAACGTGCGGTCCGAGAACTTCTCGGGCACGGTGCTGGTCTCGCCGAAGTTCACCATGTCAAGGCAGCCGGGGACGACAATCGCTGGCACGCCATGAATGGCGGCGGCGTCGAGCCGGTCAGGGCCGGCGGTGAGCGTGCCTCCCACGAACTCATCAGCAAGCTCCGTGGTGGTTATATCGAGCACGCCCGCGACAAGGCCGCTTGCCACGAGCGCCTCCATCGCGCGGCCACCGGTGCCCGTGGCGTGATAGACAAGCACCTCATAGCCCGCCTCCTCGAGGAGAGGAATGGCGGTCTCGATACACTCAGTCGTGTTGCCAAACATGCTCGCCACGATGAGCGGCTTCTCGTCGATGAGCGTGACGTCAGCCTCGACCATGCCGCAGATGCTGCCAGCCGCTCGAGCCAGGATCGTTCGGGAGATGCGGTTGAGCCCTTGAATATCAACAACCGCAGGGAGCATCGCGATGTCGCTGGTGCCGACATACGGAGCCGTGTTGCCACTGGCGAGCGTCGAGACGAGAAGCTTGGGGAATCCGATCGGAAGCGTCCGCATCGCCGCCGAGGCAATCGCGGTGCCGCCACCACCGCCAAGCGAGACAATGCCCTGAATCCGGCCTTCGGCCGCGAGCGCCGTGACCAGCCGCGGGGCTGCCGCTGCCATCGCAGCCACACATTCGCCACGATCACCCCGCGCCACGATGGCCGCAAGGTCGATGCCAGCCGCTGCGGCGACCTCAGTTCTCGGAATGTCGGGTGTGACGACGGGCTCACGACCGGTGCCCACGTCGATCAAGAGCACCTCGTGGCCACGGGCACGGATACGCTCTGCGACGAATGCATGTTCGTGCCCCTTCGTGTCGAGTGTGCCGAGGACGGCGATGGTCGCCATGCGTCAACTCCAGGTGGCTACGGCCGACGACCGAGCGGAATGTTCTTGAACTCGCGGGTGAGCGCGGGAAGCGACTGTTCGAAGGCAAGTCGTTCGAGGCTCGACGCGCCGACGAAGCCGACGACATCGGTGTGTTCATTGATATACGCCGCGTCGGCGGGCGTACAGATCGGGCCACCGTGGGAAAGGCAGATCACGTCGCTTCGTTCGTTGAGGGCGGCGCGGGCGATGGCCTGTACGCGGGCCGCAGCTTCCTCGAGCGTGCAGGCGGCTTGGGTCACGCCGATCGAGCCGCCAACGGTCGTGCCGACATGCGCGATGACCACGTCGGCTCCCGCGCGGGCCATCCCGCGGGCCTCGTCGGGGGTGGCCACGTAGACAATCGTGAAGAGGTCCATCCGCCGGGCGAGGCCGACCATATCGACCTCCTTCTGAAAACTCATCCCGGTCTCTTCGAGGATCTGGCGAAATTGACCGTCGATGATGCAGTGCGTCGGGAAGTTGTTGACGCCTGAAAAACCCATCTCCTTCACGCGGCCGAGCCAGTGCCAGATCCGCCGCCGTGGGTCGGTGGCATGCACGCCGCAGATCACGGGCACCTGTTCGACGACGGGAAGCACCTCGAACTCACCGATCTCCATCGCCACCGCATTGGCGTCACCGTAGGCCATGAGTCCGGCGGTCGATCCATGGCCGGCCATCCGAAACCGGCCGGAGTTGTAGATGATGATGAGGTCCACGCCCCCTCTCTCGAGAAACTTCGCGCTGATGCCGGTGCCGGCGCCGGCCGCGATGATTGGCTTGCCGGCGGCGAGTGTGGCATGGAGACGCTCGAGCACCTCGGTACGTGTGTAGGGATTTCCGGCGCCTGTCCAGGGATTCGGCATGGCTTGTGGGCTCGCGAGAATAGATCGGCAGCAGAAAAGGAAGAGAGCCTATGTCGTGGAAATGGCCTGGTCCATGACCGAAATCCACCTCGGACTCACCGAATCAGTCATCGACCGCAGTCGTGTTCGGCACCGAGTCTGATTGGGTGTCCTGCAGTCTGGGCCTCGTGGGCATGGTTCGAGGTATCGCTCAGCGTCGGCTCGGGGTTGCCCGTGTCGTATCGCCGGACGTTTGCTACGGCCCTCCATGGCCTCCGCTCACTCGATGTTTGCTGCGCTTTGCCATCCTGGCTTCGCTTGCAAACAACGCCGGCGATACGGCACGGGCAACCCCTCGTTAATGGCGCTTTGAGGGCCATAGTCAAAGCGCCGCCAGGAAACGCGGCCTTGCCAAGGCGTCCCCCGGAGCCCGGGACCTCCGGGACCGGGTGAATCCGGTTCACACTGAACCCGTATTGTCCTGCCCCGGAGGTTCAGAACTCCAGTCGCTCGGCAGCGCCCCGGTTGCTGCTGCGTACCACACCGCAGCGGGCACGAGCACGGGAGCCCGGAGGTGCGACCGGAGGGCCGCAAAGACCGCCGGGGGCATGGATGCCCCGCCGGTCGTAAAAATGGATGGCCCGCCGAGCGTAAAGCTAGAACGAGCCCACGGAAAAGCTGACATAGGCCCCGAACGGGCCGACACCGACGTTCATGCCCGAGCCCTTCACGTCGGAGAACGGTTGCTTTCCACCACCGCCGCCACCACCTCCTCCGCCACCACCGCTGCGGTAGGGTGAGAAGGAGGCACTCGACCGTGTCTGCGCCATCGCTGCCGCGGCTGCTGCAGCCGTCTGACGCCGGTTGTCTTCGGCCAGTTGAACCTGCATGTTGCGGGTCTGATCAAACGCCTGCTGCCGTGCCTGGAGCGACACCCGCTTCTGTTCGATGCGGTTGATTTCCTGCTGAAGCTGCGAAGCGGTCATCGTGACGACGTCGGGCACATCGCGGAGCGCCTCCGCCCGACGCTGATCGCTCATGACGGAGAGGTACTGTCCAAGCCACGCCTTTGCGTCGCGGGCTTCCGGTGTTTCCATCACCTTGAACTTTGCGTCGAGGTCATCAAGCAGATATTCGAGCTCGTAGGACGACATGCCCGCCACGCGGCGATTGAAGTCGGCCTTGATGCGATTCACCTCCTTGGGCGTGTAGATCCGCTGCGACGAGAGCCACTCGCCGAGTTCAAAGACAGCCCGCCTCCACCGCGGGCCGCTCATGATCTCGGCCTTGCGGGCCAGGTCGCTTTCATGATCTGAGTCTTTCGCCTTTGCGTCAGACTCTTTGGGCTTTTGGGAGGCCGGATCTTCGGCAAGGGCAACGATCGT
Source organism: Pirellulales bacterium (assembly GCA_041746715.1). GTDB lineage: Bacteria > Planctomycetota > Planctomycetia > Pirellulales > UBA1268 > QWPN01. Next base: position 22,007 of record JBGTGN010000141.1, read on the forward strand.
TGCCATGAAAAAGACAGGGATGCCGAATGCGATGCGAAGCATGGCAGTTTGTGCAGTGGGTTTCGTGTTCATGGTGTCTCACCTGGCTGATCCGGCGTGGTCCTGCCGGCCGTGGGCTTTCGGACCATCGTCATATTGACTGTTGGCATGTGTTCACCGCCTACATGCGTCGGAAGCGATCGCCAGACGCAGCGATCCTTGCCGTCGTAGGAATAGATATTGAGCGACGTCGACTGGCTGCCGTTGGGATGGATAGTCCTGGCCTGGGCGACCCACGACTGGCCATCTCGCTTCCAGTTGGCTTCGCCGTGGCTTCCGTCGGACCCAAAAACCCATGAATGGATCGAATCGGAGAGCGGATCCCAGCCGATCTGTTGGGTGATCTCGAGCGGTGGTATGTCGGCCGAGGCCGTGATGGTCATCGTGCGGACGAGATACGTTTTTGCATTGTTCCAGTGGGCCGTGACTTCGATTTGCGGCTTGGTAGGGTCGTCGTGTCGGCCCGGGGCATCGACGACGACCCAGTCGCCTACCATCCAATCAAGGTCGGCGAGGAGTGCCTGGGGTGACGGTGCCTCACCGCGTGCTTCACGGAGCGCCGTGAGTTTCCAGGTGCCGTTGTGCTTGACCCATGTGGCTGAGAAGCGGCCCGATAGCGGCGGCCCGGAGGGCTGGGTGACCTCGACGGTGCCGTCCTCGATTGCAACGTTATCAGTGAGAAAACGGAGCCGCGTCTCGTTGATCTCAATCTCCGGTTGGTTCGCCGCATCAGAGGGGGCTCCATCATCGAGCGTGACCGACGTGCGGCCGCGGATCAGGTTGCCCGACGCATCGACGATATCGCCGTCGGGAGTCCAGATCGCTGCGACGGCAGCATCATCGCCCTTCGCGAGCGCATCGATATACGAGGCGGCCGCCGCTCGGATGGCAGCTTCGTCCGCCGCGCGAGGCGAGACATCCGTTTCGGCAGCGACGCATCCATGACCACCAAGCGCACAGGCAAGCACGACGATACCCAGGGCCGCGGCGGCGACCGCTGAAAGAGTGGGCGGGCGGTTCGCGGGATGGGGCATCAAGTGGCTCCTGAGAAAGGCCGAGCGTGGAACGGTCGTGGCGCCGGGGTTGCGCCGGTGCCAGACTCCAAAGTGTACCGTCGGTGCCTTGCCCCGCGAAAGAAAACGGACTGTCTGGTAGGGTGTGCCGCGATGCGACCCCCCGATCCCGTTTCCCTGCTTGCCGATCTCGTCCGCCGGCCGAGCGTCAACCCGATGGGCCGCGAGGTCTCGGGACCTCAGTACCTCGAGGGTCGTGTTGGCGACTACCTTGCCCAGCGGCTTTCGGCTGCCGGTCTCTCGTGGGCCCGCCAGCATGTGGCCCCTGGCCGCGACACGATCGTCGCACGCCTCGAGGCCACGGTGCCCCATGCCCCGGTGCTGCTCTGGGATGCCCATCAAGACACCGTGCCGGCCGAGGGCATGTCGATCGAGCCTTTTACTCCGGCGGTGCGAGACGGTCGGATGTACGGCCGCGGCACCTGCGACGTGAAGGGGGGACTCGCGGCCATGCTCGTGGCGCTCGAGCGGCTTGCCATCGCCGACACGCGTCACGCCACGATCGTCTTCGCCGCCACGGTCAATGAAGAGTTTGGCTTCTCAGGCGCACTCGCCCTTGCCGGGCTCTGGCATGGGACGGGCACGTCGCCGGGGGACGAGGCGGTTCGCGAGCTTCTCGGAAGCAGGCCGGCGCTTGCGATCGTGGCCGAGCCGACGGAGCTCGACCTCGTGGTCTCGCATAAGGGCTCGATGAAGTGGCGGGCACGCGTCCACGGCCGCGCCTGTCATGGCGCGTTTCCTGAGCAGGGCGTCAACGCGCTCTATGCTGCGTCTCGCGCGGCGCTCGCCATCGAGACGCTCTCCGCGGAGCTGCTCACCCGGACTCCGAATCATCCGTGCGGCCCTCCCACGCTCAGCCTTGGCACGCTACGGGGAGGCACGGGCGTCAATCTCGTTCCTGATCTCGCGGTGCTCGAGATCGAGCGGCGGCTGCTCCCCGACGAGTCCCCGGCAGCGGCCCGCGCCGAAGTGATCGATCGCATCGCCGCAGCATGCGGCACCACACGCATCGACCACGACAAGGCCTTCAACGACGCCTACGGATTACCCGACGGCACGGGCAGTCCGACCGCGGCGCCGTGGGC